>JAOTYD010000002.1 GCA_029862005.1 Gammaproteobacteria bacterium
AGTGGTTGAAAATGACGACGGTGATGAAGTTATGAGCACCATACTACCGGCTTTTGATGACGACGAACCTCGCCCAACTTCATTGACAATTCCCGATGGTTATATCGCGCTAACCGGCGAATGGAAGTTTGAAATTCTTGCCAGGGAGGAAAATGGCAATAAAACAGCAGTCGAAAGTTGTTTTGAAGTGATTTAGCTCTAATAGGTACTTCGAGTCCTCTCCCGCAAGGGAGAGGATCTATTTTGGTATAAATTAACCGATATGGACACAGTCAAAACTACAGCGTTAACGTTTATCACGATTGTCGCCTGCCTGATGCTGCTGCTGGCTCCGGATAGCTACCGGGGCGAGGCACCAATAAGCGGCAGGCTACCTGACAAGCAGGATTTAACGGCGATCAGCCAGCCGCAAACCGCTTTCCGTATCGAGCGCGAACAACCTGAATCGGTCGATTTAGATGAATCGCTGCTGATCGAGCGGGATAAGCCCGAATCCATGACTGATTCACCGCCGGCAACGCAAGCGGCGGACTGGACACTGATTCTCTACCCGGAGCTTGCCCGGATCGAAGCGCTGGAGAATCAATCCACGGATACAGCCTCCAGTGAGCTTTCGCCGATGCTGTCCAACGACGATCCGGTGATCCGCCTCGCCGCGATTGAATCGCTGGGGGATATGACCAATCAGCATAACATTCCAGCGCTGTCGGCAGCATTGAACGACTCCAATCCTCAATTGCGCATCGCAGTGCTCGAGGCACTGGCGCTACAGGAAGATGAATCGGTGGTGAGCAGTATCGAGCCTTATCTATACGATGAATACCGCAAAGTCAGAGTGGCTGCGATCGAGGCACTCGCAGAGCTCGAGAGCGAAACCGCGGTGCCTGCGTTGGCGGGACTTTTATCCGACCCGGATACGCTGATCCGGCATCACGCGGTCAATGCGCTGGGTGATATTGGTGGCATAAGCGCAATTTCGTATCTAATGCAGGCGCGCTACGATCCGGACGAGACGATTCGGGCGAACGCCGAAGCTATTTTGATCGAACTGGATAGTTAGGGGCTGCTGTTTAAATCGAAAACGACGCGCCGCAACCACAGGTCGAGGTTGCATTCGGATTGTTGACAACGAACATCGCGCCTTCGAGTCCCTCGCGATAGTCGACCTCGGAACCTGCCAGCAACTGGTAGCTTTTCTGGTCGATAATCAGCGTAACCCCGTCTTTTGCAACGGTTTTATCAGTCGGTTTAACTTCTTCGTCGAGCGAAAAGGTGTACTGAAATCCGGAGCAGCCGCCGCCATAGACCGACACCCGCAGCATCAGGTCGGGATTGCCTTCCTCGGCCTGGATCGCCTTGAGCTTGTTGACCGCGGAATCAGAAAATTCAAGCAGAACGTCACCGGAAGCGGGTCCCAGTGCCATGCCAAAATTCGCGTCGATGATTACTTCCATAGCGTTACTCGTTAAAACTGCGCTTCAGGCGATCGATAATACCACTTAGAGTTAATTATCGGCTACCGGTTCAACCTTATTGCTGCCGTGATTGTTATTGCCTTCACGATTGTTCGATTTGTCTTCGAGGCGCTTCGGCAACTGTTCACCCTGGGGCTGGTGCACAAGGCCGCCATTGACTTCGGCGCCGATCGCCATTTCGATCAGATTATAGTAAACGCTGCCCTTGATCCTCGATTTGGGCGCCAGTTCGACGCGTGTCGAGCCATAGACGTCACCGACGATCTCGCCATTAAGCACCATGTTGGGCACCTTGACTTCGCCCTCGATACAACCAAATTCACTGAGGATGAGGATAGCGGTACTGCCTTGCTCGGCAACCACGTTACCATTAATAGTGCCATCGACATGCAGACCACCCGAAAAAACGAGGTCACCGTTAATCTCGGTGCCCTGGCCGACGAGTGTATCTATCCGAGCTGCGCTAAAACCTTTCTTTCTACCAAACATTTATACTCCTTCGGACAGTACCTGCGTCCATGAAATTGTTTCCGAAAATGATTTTACCTTCTTTGTAGTTGGTTTGATGCCTATTTCAACCTCGAAAGGCTCGAAATCTTCGGGCAGGGCTATGTCACCCTCAAAAACCTGGAAGTACTTGAATGAAAACTTGGTGACTTTCCCCGAATTTTCAAGGGCCAGGTCAATTAATTTCAACTCGCTGACGCCACCCGCCGTCTCTCCACGAATGCGGACATCAGCGCCGCCACTGATCTTCCTGGTACTTTTGCCGCTCTTGGTCAGAATCATTTTATAACTATACTGGTTCTGGCTGTTCTTTTTTCGCATTACGAAGGACTGCAGGTTAACACCTAAAGCGGCATCCTTGGGAGACACGATGCCACGGTAGAACGCCAGTTCTTCCTTTTGCGCCAACAGCTCCTGCTGCAATTTTATCAACTCCTGGTTGGCGAGTTCGTAGGCATCACGCTCGATCTTGCTGCTACCGTCGAGATGTGCGTTTTTCTGCAACAGGTTATGGTTACGAGTTTCGAGCTCGGCAATGCGACTGACCAGGGTTTCACGCTCGAGTTGCACTTGCTCCAGTTCATAGGATTGATAGTCCCGACCCAGGTAAAAAAACATCGCCATCATCAGAACCAGCAATACGACCGTGAGCCAAACCACCCAGGGCCGGTGTTGCCGGACCTGAAATCCTTTATGCAGGCTACTCAAGGCATCATCCCCACGGCGTCAAGCCCGGCAGTTTCATCCAGGCCAAACATCAGATTCATATTCTGGATTGCCTGTCCGGCTGCACCTTTTACCAGATTGTCCTCTACCGACAGCACGACATACTTGTTGGCAGCCTCTAGGTAATGTACCGCTATGCGGCAGATATTGGAACCGCGGACGCTGCGGGTCTCAGGATGCGCGCCCGCCGGCATCACGTCAACAAAAGGTTCGCTGCGGTAATAATCCTCGTACAGGCTCTGCACCGGGTCCGCCGAATCCCTTGCATCGGCGTAAACGGTCGCGTGAATGCCGCGAATCATCGGCATCAGGTGCGGAGTAAATACGAGATCGGCTTCCGCATCGAGAGTTTGCAGGATTGCTTTTATTTCAGGCAGATGGCGATGTCCGGAGACCGCGTAAGCCTTGACGGATTCAGTGACTTCGCAGAAACCCTTACCGATACTGGCATTACGACCGGCACCGCTGGTTCCCGATTTACAATCGGCTATGATTGATCCGGGTTCAATCAAGCGGTTAACCAGCAGCGGAATCAGTGCGAGTATAACGGAGGTCGGATAGCAGCCCGGGTTCGCAACCAGGCGCGCGTCCCGAATCGCCTCGCGGTTCAATTCGGGCAAGCCATAAACAGCCTCGTCAACCAGCTCCGGACAGGCATGGGTCGCGCCGTACCATTGTTCCCAGGTCGGAACATGCTTAATCCTGAAATCCGCTGCCAGGTCAATAATCCTGATGCCGGCGGCAAGCAATTCCGCGGCCTGGTTCATCGCGGTTGTATTGGGTGTCGCAAAAAACACGAGATCACAGTCCCGGTAGGAATCCACGGCGGGCTCACTGAAATTCAGGTCAACCAGGCCGCGGAGATTCGGAAACAGTTCAGCAACGGCATTACCGGCCTCGCTGCGGGAGGTTATAACTTCTACGCGGGCATGCGGATGCTGCGCCAGCAAACGCATCAATTCCACACCGGTATACCCAGTACCACCAATTATTCCAATCTTTATCATTCTATTGTTCAGGTCATGTCGCTAAAATGGACGCAGCATTATACATAGACCGTATTTGGGCAACATAAAAAGCGCCAGTTTACAGTCATTTAGCACACCTTTCTAAGAGATTCTTTAATGATTTGGATCAAAGCATTTCATATTGTATTCATGGTGGCCTGGTTTGCCGGCATATTTTACCTGCCGCGCCTGTTTGTTAACCACGCGATGGCCGAAGAAGAAGCTGTCAAAGCCCGCCTGGCGCTGATGGAAGCCAAACTGTACCGATTCATCACGCCATGGATGCTGTTGACGATAGTTTTCGGGCTCTGGTTGCTGTTCGACTACGCCTGGGCAGCTTTTTCCCAGACGTGGTGGCTTCATCTGAAACTGGCCCTGGTCGTGCTGTTGATCGCTTATCATTTTTACTGTGGCAAGATTATCCGTGATTTTGCCAGTAATCGCTACCAGCGCTCGCACGTCTGGTTCCGTTGGTTCAATGAGTTACCGGTACTGGTGCTGTTTGCCGTGGTCATCCTGGCCGTGGTCAAACCGTTCTGAGGTTTGCGCCAGATTACGCAGGCAGGCCCGAATCTTGAGATCGCAGCACCCTAACAAGATCCCGGACAAGTGCTTCGCACTTTCCGGGATGAGGCCGCTTTTGGCGGCCTCACTTACCGGCCCTGATGAAGCCGCCAAGACCACGTTCTTCCAGCTTGCCCGCGTACATTTCACGCACCAGGAATGCATCCGACAGGGCAAGTGCCTCCTGCAGGGACTCTGTCAATTCAGAGTAGCTAAATGATCTAATCACTTTCTTCGCGCGCAGCAGACTGCCTACACTCATCGACAGGCTGTTAATTCCCATACCCAGTAAAGCCATCACCCCGAGTGGATCGCCCGCCAGTTCGCCACAAACGCTTACCGGGGTATCGCTAACCGACGCACCCTGCACGATCTGGCACATAGCTTTCAGTACCGACGGATGCAGCGACGAATACAGGTCGGCGACATTTTCATTATTGCGATCAACTGCAAGCAGGTACTGGGTCAAATCGTTGGTGCCTATCGATACAAAATCAACCACTGAACAGATGTCTTCAATCTGGTAGACCGCCGATGGCACTTCTATCATCGCACCGATTTTGGGGAGCCATATTTTTTCACCCACTTCCTCCTCGATTTCGGCGCGCACGCGATTGATCAACACCAGCGACTCGTCCACTTCACTTCTACTACTGATCATCGGCAGTAGAATCTCAAGATTATTGATACCGACATTTGCCCGAATCATGGCGCGCACCTGGGTCACAAAAATCTCGGGATGATCCAGCGTTATGCGAACACCGCGCCAGCCCAGAAACGGGTTAGCCTCGTAAATCGGGAAATAGCTTAGTGGCTTGTCTCCACCAACGTCGAGGGTGCGCAGCGCGACCGGCATTCCCTTGAAGGTTTCCAGCACGGTGCGGTAAATCAGGTACTGCTCTTCCTCGCTCGGGAAACGATCGCGGATCTGAAACGGGATTTCGGTCCGATACAAACCCACCCCTTCCGCACCGCTGCGCAACGACGGTGTGTGATCGGACATTAATCCTGAATTGACCATCAGCGTGACCTGGTGTTTGTCGGTTGTCACCGCGGGCTGGCCCTTGAGACTTAGCAAGTCCTTTTCGATCGCCGCTTCTTCCTCGATGTACTGGCTGTACTCGTCGAGTATCGACTTGTCCGGATTGATAAACGCGGATCCGTTATAACCGTCGACAACCAGGTCGATCCCGTCGAGCTGCTTGATCGGCAAATTCGGAACACCCATGACCGCCGGAATACCCAGCGCATGCGCGAGGATCGCGACATGCGAGGAACTGCTGCCATGTGCAGAGACAATGCCACTAAGGCATTCGAGGGGTACGTCAGCCAGGTCGGTGGCGGTGACTTCGTCGCCAATCAGTATGGTTTGATCAGGAAAGTCAAGGTAAGTACTCTGCTCCAGCATCAACTTGCGCAGCACCCGTAATCCAAGATCACGGATATCGTTTGCACGCTCGGCCAGGTATCGATCCTCCATCTGCGTAAACACGTAAGCATGTTGTTCGATCGTGTCCCGCCAGCTGGACGGGGCCCAGTTACCTGCCTCGATGCCTTGCTCGGTATCGTCGATCAGGGAGCCACCCGTCAACATCTGTGCGTAAGCCAGGAACAGTGCACATTCTTCTTCCGGTAGCGTCGCACGCATCTTTTCCGCCTGCTCGGTCAGCTCTTCGCAAACCTTGCGCACCGCTTCCCGAAAGCTTTTCAATTCGCCATCGATGTCGTCGGTTTTCTTGTCCGGGACCGATTCAAGATTAACGCCGCGGTTGAGCAACATCGCGACGCCTATCGCCATCCCCGGGGCGCCCGCAACCCCTTTGATCATATGGCTAGGTGACTCGGTGCTGAAGCGGCTCTTGCTCTCGGCGCGCTCGATCGAGGTTGCGAGTTGCGCAGCGAGCGTTGTTAAAAAAGCCTCCTCGTCTTCATTAAATGCGTTTTCCGCGCGTTGCACGGAGATGACCCCCAGAACCTCGCGATGAGCGATTATCGGCACGCCGAGCAGAACTGGGAAATCGACTTCGCCCGAATCCGGGACGAGTAAAAATTTCTTGTGCTTTGGTGCATCGAGCAGGTTCATCGCCTCGGCCCGGGCGGCAATGGTGCCGATCAATCCCTGTCCCAGTTTTCTTTCTACCTTGCCGATAATGGCAGGATTCAGTCCATTACTGGCCTTCAAAATCATCACACCGGGATCACTTTCCTTGGCCAGGAAGATCGAACAGGCCTGGGCCTTGAGGTCCTGTATCAGGCTTTCGGTTATCAACAGCAAGGCACTATCGGTATCAGGAGCCCGGTTTACCTCCTGAACGATACGTTGCAACCTGTGTATCATCGATGCCAATATTTATTCCCCGGAGATAAAGTTCAGGCGTCTGTCGCTGCGTCCGACGTCGGTAACCTGGACTCGAGTTGTGCCAGCGCGCACTGGTACACGCGGCGTTTGAAAAAGACGACGTTTTCTACCGGATACCAGTATTCAACCCATTCCCAGTGATCGAATTCGGGTGAGCCGGATGCGCCCAGGTTGAAACTGTCTTCATCGGCTTCGAGTTGCAGCAGGTACCAGAGCTGCTTCTGGCCGATGCAGCGCGGCTCACAGCGGCGCATCAACCGTTTTGGCAGCTTGTAGCGCAACCAGCTATCGGTAGCACCCAGTAGCGACACGTGGTCGGACTCCAGACCGGTTTCTTCCCAGAGCTCGCGATACATGGCGTCCATCGGGTTTTCGTCGACGGCGATACCGCCCTGTGGAAACTGCCATGCATCCTGCCCGATACGTCGTGCCCACATCACCTGTCCGTCACTATTGCACAGTATTATTCCGACGTTCGCGCGGTAGCCATCCGGGTCAATCATTTCGCTGGTCACCTTAAATCGTATAGAATCTGGGCCGCCCATTCTGACATAGACATTCAGAACGCAGCAAGTTGAGACATTGGAATTCAAGCATGACACTCGCAATTTTTGATCTTGACCATACCCTGGTAAACGGTGATAGCGACTACCTCTGGGGGGAATACATGGTTAAAACCGGAATCGTCAACGAGCAGGAATACCGTGCTCGCAACGAGGATTTTTATCGCGATTACCAGCGCGGTACGCTCGACAGTGATCGCTATCTCGAATTCGCACTCGAGCCGCTGACGCATTACACCATTGCGGAACTGCATGCATGGCGCGAGGACTACGTGGATACATGGATTAAACCGATCATTGCACCCGGCACCCCTAATTTACTCGATAGTCATCGTTCCCGAAGCCATGAATTGCTCATAATCAGTGCAACCAACCTGTTCATTACCGAACCCATTGCGCAAATACTCGGGGTGCCGACGGTACTGGCTACCGAACCCGAGATCATCGATAACCGCTACACGGGTCGCTTCCTCGGTACCCCCACCTACCAGGAGGGCAAGGTCACAGTCTTAAAAGAGTGGCTCAGCGACAGCAATCATGACCTCGATGGCAGTTATTTTTACAGCGACTCGATTAACGATATCTCGCTACTCGAACTGGTTGATATACCGGTGGCGGTCAATCCGGATGAGGACCTGAAAGCCATCGCGCAAGCCAGGAACTGGAAAATGATCGACCTGCTTTGACCTTCAAATTCCAGGTTGTCGATACGAACTACCCAGTTGGAAAAAGCTTAAACCACGATCAGGCTTTGGGTAAGGTCACGCCTTTCTGTCCCTGGTACTTGCCGCCCCGGTCCTTGTACGAGACTTCGCAAACCTCATCGGACTCGTAGAACAGCATTTGCGCAATCCCCTCATTGGCGTAAATCTTCGCCGGTAAAGGGGTTGTATTGGAAAATTCCAGTGTCACGTGTCCCTCCCATTCTGGCTCCAGTGGCGTGACGTTAACTATAATGCCGCAACGCGCATAGGTGGATTTGCCGAGACAGATTGTCAGCACACTGCGGGGTATGCGGAAGTATTCCACGGTGCGTGCCAGCGCAAACGAATTGGGCGGAATAATGCAGACATCAGATTGCAGATCGACGAAACTTTCGTCGTCGAAATTCTTCGGGTCGACGATCGCCGAGTTGATATTGGTGAAAATTTTAAATTCGTTAGCACAGCGGACATCGTAGCCGTAACTCGAGGTGCCGTAGGAAATAATACGACCATTTCCGGACTCCCGGATCTGCCCGGATTCGAAGGGTTCGATCATCCCTTCTGTCACCGCCATGTGCCGTATCCACCGGTCTGATTTAATACTCACGGGTTTTTCTCTGAAAAAGTGGCAGTATATCTGCTACCGGGTGCGGGCGTCGATGGCGTTTCGATCCTTGGCGCGGGCCCGGCAAACTCATTAATCCCTCTCGACTGCCGGTAAAGCCCTGCTAACGCGCTTTAAGGCTTTGCGACGGTTTGCCGATAACAATATGATGGTGGTTTCAACTCAATTTCAGCATAAATCTTCACGACGGTTCAGGAAACTGGGGCAGATGTTGCGCTTTCGCCTCGCGCGCAGGTTATTCCTGGTTGTCTTCGCGGCCATTATACTGATCGAGTTTATCATCGTTATCCCCTCCTATCACAGTTACAAGTCGTCGTTGTTCGGCAATTATCGAGAACTGGCGCGGGTTGCCGCATCGGCAGCGTTAACCCATCATACCCACGACAGTTCGGCAATCGCAACCGATCTCGTGAACCTGATTGCGTCGGACTCTCGCCTGGTGGGCGCGGTCGCCCTCGACAACAACGCAAATCTATTTGTAAAAGCCGGTGAATCCTTAGCGCTGATGACGAGCGAAACTCAACCTTCCCATATTAATCTCGGGGGTCAGACACCGAGGTACGAAATATATTTTTCTAGGGCGGAACTCGGGATCGAAAACAACATTGCCCTGCGCATGGATGCCACTGCAATCAATGAAGAACTGAATCGATTTCTTTTTCGCATCCTGGGGCTGACGCTGATCATTTGCGCAACCGCCGGATCTATCGTGTTTATATACGTGGTTTTCAACCTGATTTACCCGCTCGAGGAAATTCACGAAAGCCTGAAGAAGGCTAAACTCGACCCGGTGCGGGCTGACGAAAGCCACATATCTCATACCCGCTGCGATGAACTGGGTGAAACAATCGACCTGCTCAACGACGCGCTGCGAGAAATCGGGGAAAGCCATCGCTCGGATGTCGCATTCCAGGAGCAGCGGCTGCATGACTTTGCCGAGTCCGGTTCCGACTGGTTCTGGGAGATGGATGAAAATCTCTGCTTCAGTTACTTCTCCGAGAGTTTTGAGACAGTGAGTGGCGTGCCTCCGCAAAAGCTGCTCGGAAAAACGCGCGTTGAAACCGGCATTCCCAACATGCCACTTGAAATCTTCAACGAGCATATAAGAACGTTGGAAAACCGGGAATCATTTCGCGATTTTATCCATCCGCGGGACAAGGAGGATGGCACCCGTGTATGGCTCTCGATTAGCGGCAAACCCGTCTTCGATGCCGAAGGCCGTTTTCTCGGGTATCGCGGCACCGGATCGGATATTACCGTGCTGCATGAAGCCCAGCAGGAACTGATCGAGGCCATGGAAGACGCGGAACAGAGTAACCGTGCAAAATCAGAATTCCTCGCTATCATGAGTCACGAAATCCGCACCCCGATGAACGGCGTGATCGGAATGACGGACCTGTTGATCGATAGCGACCTGGATGATCAGCAAAAACATTACGCCGAGATCATCCAGGATTCGGGTACTGCGCTGTTGCGAATCATCAACGATATTCTCGACCTTTCGCGACTGGAAGCGCGTCGAATCACACTTGAACAGGCGGAGTTCGAGTACGCCAGCATGGTTACGGGTGTCGTCGACATACTGAATCCCCAGGCCAGGGAGAAAGGCCTGGAACTCAGCTACCAGATCGAGCCCGACGGGCACGCCAGTTACATCGGCGATTACGGCCGGTTACGCCAGGTTATGGTGAACCTGGTTGGCAACGCGATCAAGTTTACCCAAGAGGGCTCTGTCTCGATCAAGGTTATGCGCGTCGGTGGCGAGGATCAGAATCCCAGGCTGCGAACCGAAATCACCGATACCGGCACCGGCATTCCGTCCGATTCGATCGGCAAGCTGTTCAAGAGCTTTACCCAGGTCGATGCGTCAACCTCGCGCAAATTCGGCGGCACCGGACTCGGTCTTGCAATCTGTCGAAAAATAGTTGAAACCATGGGCGGCGATATCGGGGTTTCCAGTACCGAGGGCACAGGTAGTCAGTTCTGGTTCGAAATCTCGCTGCCGCGCATCGACCCGGACCTGCTCGACGAAGATCGCGACGATACCATTACGATCCTACCCGGTCAGCAGTTTCGGGCCGATCAGACCGGCGCTCAGCTGCGCATACTGGTAGTTGACGATGTGCCGGTAAACCTAATCGTGGTCGAGCGCATGCTCGACAGCATCGGTTATCAGGTTGAAACTGCCACCAATGGCCTCGAAGCACTCGAGGCGGTTAAAACAAAACATTTTGACCTGATTTTCATGGATATTCAGATGCCGGAAATGGACGGATATGAAGCCACACTACGAATTCGCGAGCTGGACCCGGAAACCGGCTGCATCCCGATCGTGGCAATCACTGCCAACACCCAGGACGGCGACCGCGTAGCCTGCATCGAGGCTGGAATGAACGACTACATCGCCAAGCCTTTTGTCAAAAAACAACTGGTCGCCCTGCTTGATCGATATTTCCCCCCGGCGAAACTGGACAACCGTAAATCCACCGGTCAGAAAGCACGCTTCCGAAAGTATGCATAGAGCGTGTCGCTGAAAACCTTGACTCTTCTCGAGACCAGGCGACCCGGGGGATAAACCGCGTACATGCCAACTTCAGGGCGCGGATAGCTGTTCAGTATCGAGACCAGTTGACCCGCTTCGATATAATCCTGCAGAAACGCGAGGGGACCGCTTACAATTGCATGGCCGTAGCTTGCAACTGCCGCCAGAAACTCGCCATTGTTTGCACTGAGACGATATTTCATCCTCGGACTGACCTGCTTGCCTTCTTTCTGGTAAAACCATTGCCGACCCACGGCAACATTGCTGTACACGAGTACTTCGTGCTGTGCCAGTTCAGCCGGGTGACGGGGCTCTCCATGCTTTTTCAGGTATTCAGAACTCGCACAGGTAGCCAAATGGACGCTCGCAAGTTTACGCGCAATCAGGCTCGAGTCCTGCAGGTCACCGATCCGTATCGCCAGGTCGATATTGTCCTGCACCAGGTCGACCTGGCGATCATTGAGGTCAATATCAATCTCGATATCGGGATGTTGTTCCAGGAAATCGGCGATGGGCTGCGCCAATTGCCTGACACCGAAGCCAAGCGGCAGCGCAAGCCTTATTTTTCCCGAGATCTCGCACTGCGAATCGGCAACGACCTGCTCTGCCTCATGCAGGTCGTCGAGTATCTGGGTCGCCCGCTGATAAAATTCACGACCTGCATCGGTTAGTGACTGGCGTCTTGTCGTGCGTTGCAATAATTGTACGCCAAGCCGCCGCTCGAGCTCGCTGACGCGTCGGCTCACCATCGACTTGGCAAGGCCAAGTTTGTCGCTCGCATTACTGAAGCCCTGAAAATCAACCACCGCAACAAATGCTTCAAGTTCTTCCAGTCGATTCATATTGTTCTCAATTTCGGAACATTGTTTTAATAATTTCGATGTTTATTAATAATTTAGAACAATAATAATACCCATATCAACGACTACGAGGCAAGTAAAATGAATTCTAAAAATTTAACCAACATTTCCATGCTTACCGGCCGAATCATGCTGGCGGTGGTCTTTATCATGGCCGGATTCAGCAAACTCGGCGCCGGTTATACGGGCACCCAGGCTTATATGGAATCGGCAGGCCTGCCCGGCCTGCTGCTGCCAGCAGTGATTGCGCTCGAGATAGTGGGTGGAATCGCGATCCTGGTGGGCTTCCAAACTCGAGTTGTCGCCCTGATGCTAGCGGGTTTTACGTTGCTGGCCAGTTTATTGTTCCATAGTGACTTCAGCCAGCAGATGCAAATGATTCTATTCATGAAAAATATCGGTCTTATCGGTGGATTCCTGGTATTGATTGCACAGGGTCCGGGGGACTGGGCCCTCAATCCTGGACTGAAACTACGGGGGGTTTAATCATGCATCGTTCGAAACGAATTTTAAGACTCGATGCCAGCGCCAACCCTGCGGATTCAAGCAGTCGAAAACTGGGTGACCGCTTGCTGGGACAGCTGCAACAGGACGTTCTTCCGATTGAAACACGTGTTCGAGACCTGAACCAGGATCTGTCTTTCATAGATCATCACTGGGTAGCGGCTAATTTTACCGCAGTGGACGATCGTGACACCAACCAGTCGGCGCGACTGGCGTTTTCGGACCAGCTCATCGACGAACTCAGGTGGGCTGACCATATCGTGTTGACAACACCGATGTATAACTTCGGCGTTCCAGCAACTCTTAAAGCCTGGATCGACCTGGTATGCCGCGCCGGCGTCACTTTTCGCTATAGCAGTAATGGGCCCGTGGGGCTACTCGAGGATAAACGCGTGGATATCATTATTACCACGGGTGGCGTGCCACTTGAGAGCCCGGTAGACTTTGTCAGCGGATATTTGAGGCAGGTATTTGGTTTCATCGGCATCGACGATATCAGTATCATCGGCGCCGACCAGATGAACGTCGATGCCGAGGCCAGCTTTGCCAGGGCGATATCGGAAATTGAACAAAAGTATCCGGCCCTGGCAGCCTAGGAGCAAGCTCATGAGTACACGAAAAGTTCAACAGGTGATTACCGGTCAGGCAACAACCGACGGCGCAGGGGTGGATTTAGTGCGCGTTATCGGGCAACCCGCATTGATGGACCTCGATCCTTTCCTGCTGCTTGATGCCTTCCGTTCGGATGATCCCGACGATTATATCGCCGGCTTTCCGCCCCACCCGCATCGAGGCTTTGAAACCGTAACCTACCTGCTCAACGGTCGCATGCGTCACAAGGATAACGCCGGCAATGAAGGCGTCATCGAACCCGGTGGCATACAGTGGATGACGGCAGGCCGGGGTATCGTGCATTCTGAAATGCCGGAGCAACAGGATGGCCTGCTCGAAGGCTTCCAGCTCTGGATCAATCTGCCTGGTGAGCACAAAATGGACAAGCCAGCTTACCAGGAGCATGATGCCGCGAATATTCCGACCGAATCCAGGGATGGCGCCACAGTCAAGGTGATCAGCGGTGTTACCGCGCAGGGTACGACGGGTCCGGTCAGCCAGCCGCTGACTGAACCGGTTTATTTTGACGTGATTTTACAACCGGGCGCCCGCTTCGATGAGAGCCTGGCTACTGACCACAATGCCTTTGTCTACGTCATTCAAGGCGAGCTGGAGCTCGAAGACAACGCTGAAGATCAACTCAGGCTCGGCCGTGATCAACTGGCAGTGCTTGGCAAAGGCGACCTGGTCTCGTTGCTTGCGGGGGATCAGGAAAGTCGCTTCCTGTTGATTGCGGGTAAACCACTCAACGAATCAGTGGCACGTGCCGGCCCGTTTGTCATGAATACCGCGCCCGAGCTGCGGCAGGCCTTCATCGATTACCAGAGCGGCAACTTCTAAGCTCATTCCCAGCTTTCGGCAAGCCACCTCCGGACTAATGTAGAGGCGGGAGCGAAGGATCAGTTGTTCTGGATGACGATGTTGGGGAATGCAGCGGAGTGATCGCGCGCCTTGGTGGCGAGCTTGGCCGCGGTCCTGCGCGCAACTTCGCGGTAGATCGTCGAAATCTGGCTATCGGCCATCGCGGCCACGGTGGGATTGCCGCTATCCGCCTGCTCGCGAATATGGATATCGAGCGGCAGCGAGCCGAGCAAATCGACACCGTGCTCTTCCGACATGCGCGCACCGCCGCCTTCACCAAAAATGTGTTCGCTATGTCCGCACTGGCTACAGATGTGGATACTCATGTTTTCAATAATCCCGAGCACCGGTACTTCAACTTTTTCGAACATCTTCAATCCCTTGCGCGCATCGAGCAGCGCGATGTCCTGTGGGGTCGTAACGATTACCGCGCCGCTGACCGGAATGCGCTGTGCCAGCGTCAGTTGAATATCACCGGTGCCGGGTGGCAAATCGATAATCAGGTAATCGACGTCATTCCAGCGAGTGTCATTGAGTAATTGTTCGAGCGCCTGGGTAACCATCGGCCCGCGCCAGATCATCGGGGTATCTTCCTCGACCAGGTAGCCAATCGACATCGATTGAATGCCATGCCCAATCATGGGCTCGAGGCTTTTGCCGTCTGAGGATTCGGGCTGCCCCTTGCAACCGAGCATGCGCGGGATACTGGGTCCATAGATATCGGCATCGAGAATGCCCACGCTAGCGCCTTCTGCCTGCAGTGCAAGTGCCAGGTTAACCGCGGTTGTGGATTTGCCGACACCGCCCTTGCCGGAGGCAACCGCAATCACGTTCTTGATACCCGCCAGCGGTTTCAGATTCTGCTGTACCGCGTGCGATTTAACCTGGTTGGTAACGTTTACCTCGACTTCGCCAATACCCTCGATTTCGCTTAACGTCTTCAGGATTTCCTGCTTCAGGGTATCGAAATAGCCCGCTGCCGGGTAGCCAAGCTGGATCTGTATTGTCCAGTTGTCCCCGAATTGCTCGATCGATTTGACGGCCTTGCTCGTGACCAGGTCGGTTTCCATGTAGGGATCTATCACCTGGCCCAGTTTTGCTTCAATCTGCGATTTATCAATTGCCATGTGTGTTTGTCTGCGTCGAGGTTTCAGTGCCGAGCGCGCATTTTACCCGAGCCGGTCAATAAATATCACTTAGTTTTTATGTGAATGTTCTATACAGAGTTGTACTCTAACACCTAAAATACGCTGCTTTAACCAGGCCAGCCCATTCGATGAGTTCCAAACCCCGCCAGATCTTGGTCACCAGCGCGCTACCCTACGCCAATGGTCCGATCCATATCGGCCATATGCTCGAGTACGTGCAAACCGACATCTGGGCGCGCTTTCAAAAGCTGCGTGGACACGAATGCATTTACGTGTGCGCGGATGATGCGCACGGTACACCGATCATGCTGCGCGCACAGGCCGAGGGGACTACCCCGGAAGCCTTGATCGAACGTATGCACAAGGAACACCTGCAGGACTTTTCAGATTTCGGGGTTGCATTCGACAATTACTACAGCACCCACTCGGAAGAAAATCGTTTTTTCGCCGAGTATATCTATACCCAATTGCGAGATGCCGGGCATATTCGCACGCGCGTGATTTCACAGGCCTATGATCCGGTTGCGGAAATGTTTTTGCCGGATCGATTCATCAAGGGCGACTGTCCAAACTGTGGAGCAGGCGGACAGTATGGTGATAATTGTGAGAACTGTGGTGCTACCTACGATCCCACCGAACTCAAGAATCCGGTATCGGTCGTCAGTGGCGAAACACCGGTCGAAAAGGATTCGGAACAATATTTCTTCAAGCTTGAAGATTTCGAGGAGATGCTCAAGAACTGGTTCGCCGAAGGGCACGTGCAAACCGAAATCGCCAACAAGATGAACGAATGGTTGGATGAGGGGCTCAAGGACTGGGACATTTCTCGCAATGCGCCTTACTGGGGCTTCGAGATACCGGATGCGCCGGGCAAGTATTTTTACGTCTGGCTGGACGCGCCGATCGGCTACATGGCCAGTTTCAAGAACTGGTGCGAAGCGACCGGACACGACTTTGATTTCTACTGGAACGCCGACAGTACCACCGAGTTGTATCATTTCCTTGGCAAGGACATCGCCCGCTTTCATACGATGTTCTGGCCGGCGATGCTGCATGGTGCCGGTTTCCGCATGCCGAGCGCTGTCTACTGCCACGGCTTCCTGACCGTGGACGGCCAAAAGATGTCCAAGTCGCGCGGCACATTCATCATGGCGCGCACCTATCTCGAGCACCTCAATCCGGAGTACCTGCGTTATTATTTTGCCGCTAAACTCGGGGCCGGGATCGACGATATCGATCTCAATCTCGAGGATTTCACCACGCGCGTCAATTCCGACCTGGTGGGTAAACTGGTGAACATCGCGAGCCGCTGCGCGGGCTTCATTAATAAGCGTTTCGACAGCAAGCTGGTTAAAAAACTCAGCAGTGACGACTTGAGCCAGCAATTTATGTCGGCTGCAGAAACCATCGCCGAATACTACGAAAACCGCGAATTCGGCAAGGCCATGCGCGACATCATGGCGCTCGCCGATAAGGTCAATCAGTACATCGACGAAAAACAGCCCTGGGTGACCATCAAGGATCCCGATCGCGCGTCAGAGGTGCAGGATGTCTGCAGCATCGGCCTGAACTGTTTTCGCCAGTTAATCATACTTCTGAAACCCGTTTTACCCCGGCTGTCCGCCGAGGCCGAGGCATTCCTCAATGTCGAAAATCTCAACTGGGCAAATCTCGGCGATAACCTGCTGGACCATAGTATCAATCGTTTCAAGCCCCTGATGACCCGAATCGAACCGGTATTTATCGAGCGCATGATCGAGGCCACCAAAGCGGATCTGGCAACCGAACAGAAAATACAGCAGGGTTCGGCAGATCCGTCGATCGAAGCCATTGCGCCGGAGATCCATTATGACGATTTCGCACGGCTCGATTTCCGGATTGCAAGAATCGTCGCCGCGAAACGCGTCGACAAGTCCGACAAGTTGCTACAGCTCACGCTCGATATCGGCAGCGAAACCCGTAACGTGTTTGCCGGGCTTAGCAATGCCTATCAACCAGAGGACCTGGAAGGAAAGCTCACGGTGATGGTTGCCAACCTGGCGCCACGTAAAATGCGTTTTGGCATTTCCGAAGGCATGGTGCTGGCGGCCGGTTCCGGCGAGACCGAGCTTTACATCCTGAGCCCGGACTCGGGCGCCAAACCAGGAATGCGAGTCAGCTAGTTGTTGTCACGTCTAATTGCCGTCAGTGTCTTGCTCGCGGGCCTGGTCGCGCCGCCCGTGGCCGCGATGGATTCCAAGAAAATCTACCAGCTCAACCAGGATCGCGTGTTCCAGGTGCGGGTACTGAATCGCGAAACCGGGAAAAAATCGAGTATTGGATCGGGATTTATTGTCGGTGACGGCAGCCAGGTAGCCACAAATTACCATGTCATCGGCCAGGTTATCCTCGAACCCGAGCTGTTTTACATTTCATTCATCGGCAACGACGGGCAGGAAGGCGAGCTAAAACTGCTGGGGCTGGATGTCGCCCGCGACCTGGCGCTGCTGGGTGCTGAAAAGCCAATCGGTGAAGCCATCAAGATGAGCCCGCTGCCGCCACGAGGTGCGCCGATATACGCCATGGGTAATCCGCTGGATCTCGGACTGAGTATTGCAGTTGGCACCAACGGCGGCATTCTGAACCAGACCGACGATAGTCGCATCCTTTTCTCGGGCAGTCTCAATCCCGGCATGAGCGGCGGTCCTACCTTCAACGACCAGGGCGAAGTCATCGGCATAAACGTTGCCACGGCACGCAATGACATCAGCTTTATCGTACCGTCCCGCTTTTTGAACGAACTAATCGAACAATCGGCAACCGGGGCTTTCGATACAGAGACCAATCTGAAACGCGAGGTTGCGCAGCAGGTACTGGCTTACGAAACCAATTACATAGAACAACTGATGCAGGGAGACTGGCCTAAACTCGATCTGCGCCAGTTCAAGCTGCCGGGTATCATCTCGCCGACCGTACGGTGCTGGGATAACAGTGCCAAGCTGAGCGCCATTGCCCGCTACAAGCGCTATCAAATTCGCTGCGCTAATAAAAATCATGTTTATCTCGATGAAGACAACAAGTTCGTCGGCGAATTGATCTACGAGTATTTCTGGCTTGAATCGAAAGATCTCAACCCGATCCAGTTTTATAATCTCTACGAAAACCTGAACAAGGATCAAATCGACTCGAAAATCGATCGGGATATCGTCAGCAACTTTAATTGCCAGACCTGGTTCGTTGAAGTGGCGTCGCAGGAATTGAAAAGTAATCTGTGCCGGCGCGAGTACGTCGAATACAAGGGCATGAGCGATGTCCTTTTCACCGCGGCGCTGACTGGACACCGCAACAAGGGATTTTTTATTACCCTGATCATGACAGGCGTCGATTACAAATCGACCTTACCGCTGATTAAAAGATTCCTGGAGCAAACCGAATGGAAGCCCTGATACTCGAAATCAGCACCCGTGGATTACACCGCTACGAGCAAATCAACAGCGAGGTGACAACGATCGGGCGCGCGCTGGATAACGACATTATCCTCTCGGATCCAACCGTTGCACCACACCACCTGAAGATAATTTGCTGCGGCGAAAGCTCGCTCGAGCTGGTCAACCTGACCGAGGTAAATCCAACCCGTGTCGACAAACGGCAGGTAGACTCACTGGTAACCGAGAAGCTACCCCTGAACATTGAACTCGGTCGTGTTCAGATGCAATTGCTGTCGCGCGACCAAGCGGTTTCCGCGACTCGACCCCTGCCCGGCAAGAGTCGGCGCAGCCAACTTTTCGGGCATGCCTACTGGGCGGTAATTCTCGTGTTGACTTGCCTTTTTATTGGCGGTCTGGAGTTCTTTCTCAATTCCTATATCACCTTTAAATGGAGTGAAATGTTCAAATACGTGTTGCGGGAGAACGTACTGACCATTGGCGGTTTCGTGCTCGCGCTATCGATACTGGAACGCCTGTTGGTCAATCGATGGGAAATCAAGCAACTGGTGACTTCGGTATGCCTGGTGTACCTGCTTTATTATTTCATGACGATCTTTGCCAGCGAACTGGGCTACCTGTTCTCCGCGGACTGGCCGCAAACGGTATTCCGGTTTGGCTGGCACCTGCTGATCATTCCCGCTGCGGTTGCACTTTACCTGATCCATATTTCACATTTAAAACACAGCCGAAGCATCATACTGGCGATCCTGATTGCCAGCCCTATCGCGCTACCCTCGATCCTGCAAAGCCCCGAGGTGCGCGCCATGCTGGATGATTTCAGTTCGGCAGCCAGGTACCAGAACAACCTCAGTTCGCTAAACTGGCACCTGAAAAAAACTATCGCTGTCGAGCACTTCATCGAGCAGGCCGGGAAACTCGAACCTGGCGAATTCGCCGACTGATCGACTCTCGCAACGGTCAACGCACGATCACCAGGTGCAATAAAGACCTCAGTCAATTTCGGTATTTTTCAATAGTCCCAGGCCTTATAATTCGCTCATGTCAGGATACCTGTTACTGCTAATCGGCACCGTGTTTGTCAATAACATCGTGTTAGTGAAATTCCTCGGACTTTGTCCGTTCATGGGCGTCTCACGCAAGGTGGAAACGGCGATCGGTATGAGTGCCGCGACAACTTTTGTACTGACGTTATCGGCCGTGATGAGTTATCTGATCAACAGCTGGATCCTGGCACCGCTGGGCCTCGAGTACCTGCGCACGATCGGCTTCATTATCGCAATTGCCGCTGTCGTCAATTTCACCGAAATGGTCGTGCACAAAACCAGTCCCCTGCTGTACAACGTGCTCGGCATTTTTTTACCCCTGATAACCACGAACTGCGCGGTGCTGGGCGTAGCGCTGATTAACGTCCAGGAACAGAATAGTTTCCTCGAATCGGTAATCTTCGGTTTTGGCGCAGCGCTTGGATTTTCGCTGGTATTGATATTATTTGCCGCCATGCGCGAGCGCATCAATGTTGCCGACGTACCAGTACCTTTCAGGGGTTCGGCGATAGGACTGGTTACCGCCGGACTCATGTCGCTGGCTTTCATGGGGCTCAGCGGATTGGTTAAGGCTTAACCGTGTTGCTAGCGATTCTCACCATCAGCCTGATGGCTGGGCTGTTCGGCCTGATACTGGGTTACGCAGCGATCCGCTTCAAGGTCGAAGGTAACCCGGTCGTCGATCAAATCGACGCGCTGTTGCCACAGACACAATGCGGACAATGCACCTATGCGGGATGCCGACCTTATGCAGAGGCTATCGCCAACGGCGAAGCCCCGATCAATCAGTGCCCGCCCGGTGGGCAAGCAACCATTGTCGCGCTTGCCGACCTGCTCGATACCGAGGTGCTCGAACTCAACGCCGAGCACGGTGAGCACCTCGATGTTCCACTGGTAGCCGTAATTGACGAACAAACCTGTATTGGTTGCACGCTTTGTATCCAGGCCTGTCCGGTGGACGCTATTCTCGGCGCGGCCAAGCACATGCACACCGTGATTGCCGACGAATGCACCGGCTGTAAACTCTGCCTGCCACCTTGCCCGGTCGATTGCATCGACATGATTCCTGCCAGGCAAACCATCGACGACTGGAAATGGCCTGCACCGCCAGACCAGCTGGAACTGGTTCAGGATGCTTAAACTGCACCATTTTCATGGCGGTCTTCGGCTCGACGGGCATAAAGCCGAGTCGCTCAATCGCGGATTGCAGCAGGCCAGTTTACCTGAACGTCTGTTCCTGCCGTTGCGTCAACACATCGGTGATCCCAACAAACCGGTAGTCAAGGTGGGTGACCGGGTACTGCAGGGACAGACTATCGCCGCCGCTTCCTCGTTGATTTGCGCCGCGGTACACGCTCCCACCTCGGGGAAGATCAGCGCGATCGAAAGTCACCCAATTGCGCATCCCTCGGGACAGGCTGATACCTGCATCGTGATTGATGTCGATGGCGAAGACCAGGCGCTCGATCCCGCCATCAACGACCCCGAAAGCCTGGCGCCCGAAGCATTAATCGAACAGATTTGTCGGGCCGGTATCGTCGGGCTCGGCGGTGCTGCTTTTCCGACTACACCTAAGCTTTTACGCGGCAAAGCCCAGGGAATCGAAATCCTGATCATCAACGGGGCCGAATGCGAGCCCTACATTACCTGCGACGATATCTTGATGCGCCACCGCGCGGCGGAAATTGTTCGCGGTAGTGGTTATCTGCAGCAAATCCTGTCACCGCAAACCACATATATTGGCATCGAGGACAACAAGCCCGAAGCAATCGCTGCCATGCGACAAGCCCTGGCACAGCATCCACTTCCCGACACTGAAATAGTATCGATCCCGACGATTTACCCTTCGGGTGGTGAGAAACAGCTGGTCCAGATCCTGACGGGCCAGGAAGTACCCCACGGCCAGCTAGCCTTTGACATCGGTCTCTTATGTCAGAATGTCGGTACCTGCGTCGCTATCACTCAATTCCTCGAACAGGGCCGGCCGCTGATTTCCCGGATCGTCACGATCACTGGCGACAATATCAGTCAACCCGGCAACTGGGAAGTTCGACTGGGTACTCCCATCAGCCACCTGATCGGGCTTGCCGGTGGTTACCGCGACAGCGCAAGCAGACACCTGGTTATGGGCGGCTCGATGATGGGATTTTCGTTATCCGGTGGCGAGGTCCCAATCGTCAAAGCCAGCAACTGCATTATGGTGATGCGCGAGGAAACGATTCCAAAATCGCCGGGGCATCACGATGAATGTATCCGGTGTGGCAAATGTACCGAGGTTTGCCCGGCACAATTGTTACCCCAACAGCTTTACTGGCATGCACGCGCCAAAGCCTACGACCGTACCCAGGAGTTTCACCTGTTTGACTGTATCGAATGTGGTTGCTGCTCCACGGTATGCCCGAGCAGAATCCCCCTGGTCCAGTATTACCGGGCCGCCAAAAGTGAAATTCGTGCGGCGCGTAAGATGCAGATTAAATCGGATCACGCGCGCCGACGCTTTGAGTTCCGGGAAAAACGACTGCTGCTGAAAAAACAGCAAGACGAAGAACGACGTCGTTTGAAACGCGAGGCCCTAGAAAAAAGAAAGGCCCAATCCGGTGAGACAACAGGCAGCGCGGACCCAGTCCAGGCAGCACTTGACAGAGTTAAGGCGCGCAAGAAAGCGGTTCAGGAAGATTCGCAGTGACCAGCGTCGTCGTTTCCTCCCCTTACGTCGCCCAGGGAAATACGCTTAAACGCCTGATGATCCAGGTCATCATCGCCCTGCTTCCAGGCACGTTTGCTTATGCCTGGTATTTCGGACCCGGGGTCATCATTAACATTTGTCTTGCGGTGCTGCTAGCGCTGGCTTTCGAGGCAGGCATTCTGAAATTACGCGCAAAACCCGTCATGCCGCACCTAACTGATTTCAGCGCGGTGGTGGCGGCATGGTTGTTTGCGCTCTGCCTGCCGATGCACTCCCCCTGGTGGCTGGTACTGGTTGGAATCGGTTTCACCATGGTGGCCGGGAAACATCTGTACGGTGGGCTCGGATTCAATCCTTTCAACCCGGCAATGGTCGGTTACGTGGTGTTGTTGATTTCCTTCCCACGGGAAATGACCACCTGGTATTTACCAGGCTCCGTCAGCGGCGAAAATCTAGGCCTGATGGATGCGCTTGCCTACAGTTTCGGCGGCGCCGATATTCAACAGTGGGATGCGCTGAGTTCGGCAACCCCATTGGACCAGGTCAAAACCGCCGTTGCGCAGGGTATCACGGTGAGTGAAATCCGACTGTCACCGGTATTCGGCGAGTATGGCGGCAAGGGGTGGGAATGGATAGCGTTCTGGTGGTTTGTCGGCGGATTATGGTTACTATTTACCCGCACTATTCGCTGGCATATTCCGACCGCGCTGCTCGGCGCCGTACTCGCAATGTCGCTGCTGTTCTACCTGCTTGACCCCGAAATCTATACCTCACCGGTTTTTCAATTGCTCTCGGGTGCCGTCGTGATCGGGGCCTTTTTCATCGCCACCGACCCGGTCACCGCGGCAACCACCGATAGGGGTCGCATTTACTATGGCTTGCTGATTGGAATTCTGATCTATGTCATCCGCGTCTGGGGCGGATATCCCGATGGGGTCGCTTTTGCGGTACTACTGGCGAACATGTGCGTGCCGCTCATCGACTATTACACCCAGCCGCGGGTGTATGGCGAAAAATGATCACGATCAGCCGTCGGCAGATTCTGATTTCGGGCATATTCCTGTGGGTATTTGCAGTCGCCGGTACCTCCCTGGTCGCGCTCACCGAGTACAGCACAAGGGAAAGTATTATCGAAAACGAGCGCCAGGTGCTGTTGCGTAATCTGCATGCGCTGTTACCCAGCGACAAGCTCGACAACGATATTGTAGCGGACACGCTGGAACTACCCTCGTCCACGTTGCTCGGTACTGACACAGTCTCGATTGTTTACCGCGCTCGCCTTGGTGGAGAACCGGTCGCGGCTATTTTCAATAGCATCGCGCCCAACGGCTACAACGGCAAGTTACATCTCCTCGTCGGTGTCTACAGTAGCGGCAAGCTGGCCGGCGTTCGCGTCATCAAGCATGCTGAAACACCCGGGCTTGGTGACGCCGTCGAAATCAGGAAATCGCCATGGATCAAAAGTTTCGACGGCAAATCACTGACCAATCCCGGACGATCCGGTTGGCGTGTAAAACGTGACGGCGGTGAGTTCGATCAGTTTACCGGCGCAACCATTACACCGCGTGCCGTGATTGCGGCAGTACGAAACACACTGCTGTACTATCAACAAAACGCTGATATGATTTTTAACTGACCGGCATGAAATGACGAACAAACGCGAAATCACACAAAACGGGCTCTGGGGCAATAATGTTGCGCTGGTACAATTGCTCGGACTTTGCCCCTTGCTCGCGGTGACCAGCACCGCTGTTAACGGAATTGGCCTCGGCATCGCCACCCTGATTACCCTGGTGCTGTCGAATACGATTGTTTCGCTAATCCGCGGTTTCGTACGCAAGGAAGTTCGCCTCCCGGTTTTCGTGTTAATCATCGCGTCGTTGGTAACGATTATCGAACTGTCGATGCAAGCCCTGTTCTACGAACTCTACCTGGTGCTCGGCATATTCATCCCGCTTATCGTCACCAACTGCGCGATCATCGGACGCGCGGAAGGCTTCGCTTCGCGTAACGCCGTGGGTCCTGCCGCACTCGATGGCCTGATGATGGGGCTCGGCTTCCTGCTGGTACTGGCATTACTGGGAGCGCTGCGCGAGATTATCGGCTTTGGCACCCTGTTCGCTAACGCTGATCTCATGTTTGGTGAGGGTGCCCAGATGCTGACAATCGAATTTAACGAGGACTATCCCGGATTTCTGCTCGCGGTATTACCGCCCGGGGCCTTTTTCGGCCTGGCGATCCTAATTGTCGCCAAGAACTGGCTGGATGCACGCCCCCAGGAGAAACAGGAGACGATCGAACCGGTACCCGGCACGGTATGAATCCGCAAAAGCGTTACGAAATCTTTTCGCGTCTGCGCGAGCACATCAAGCAACCGCGTTCAGAACTCGAATACGGTTCAAATTTCGAGCTGTTGATTTCAGTCCTGCTGTCGGCGCAGGCGACCGATGTCAGCGTCAACAAGGTCACCACACAACTGTACCCGAAAGCGAACACCCCGGAGCAGATGCTTGCACTCGGTGAAGCTGGCGTGAAACGATACATCAAGTCCATCGGACTGTTTAATTCCAAAGCAAAAAACATCATTGCAACCTGCCGGATCCTGATCGATCAACACAACTCGCAGGTGCCTGAAGATCGGGCTGCACTGGAAGCGCTGCCAGGCGTTGGACGTAAAACAGCAAACGTCGTATTAAACGTCGCTTTCCGTCACCCGACGATTGCAGTCGATACGCATATCTTCCGTGTCTCCAATCGCACCGGCATCGCGCCAGGCAAGGATGTGCTCGTGGTGGAAAAGAAACTGCTCAAGTTCGTTCCAGACGAGTTCAAGCTGGACGCTCATCACTGGCTGATACTACACGGTCGCTATACCTGCATCGCGCGCAAGCCACGCTGCGGAAGCTGCGTTATCGAGGACCTGTGCGAATTCAAGCAGAAAAACATTGAGTTGGAGAATTGAGCATGTTTCAGTCGCGCGATGAAGTACGCCAGGTTTACCTCGATGTATGGCAAAAAATGCAGCGGCAAGAGCTGCTCGAACCGATGCAAGCCATGATTGCCGAGGTCATCGAGATTCACCCCGAGTACCACGCGCTGCTTGAAGTCGACGACGAAATCAAGCAGCAGGAATTTACGCCGGATCAGGGTCAGACAAATCCCTTCCTGCACATGGGCATGCATATCGCACTGCGCGAACAGACCACAATAGATCGCCCCCCGGGGATCAGGGCCATTCATCAAAAGCTGCTTTCCAACAAAGGGCAGCATCAGGCTGAGCACGCCATGATGGAGTGTCTCGGGCAGGCGCTCTGGAACGCACAGCGCAATAACCAGGAGCCTGACGAGAGCGCCTATCTCGACTGTTTGCAAAAGTTGTAAATCCGGATTTACCTCGCACGAATTCGGCTATAAGCTAGCGACCTGACGAGCTGGGCTAATCGTATGGCTAATCCATTCAGACTACTGGTACTACCCGGGGACGGTATCGGGCCGGAAGTGGTGTCGGTAGCGCTGCGCGTTTTTGAAAGACTTTGCCAGCTCGAACAGATCGATGTCGAGATTAATCACGACTTGCTGCACGGTGCCGCCTGGGACAAGTACGGCACCTTTTGCCGCGATGAAACCGTCGCCGCCGCGAAACAATCAAACGCATTGTTAATCGGTGCAGCCGGCGGCGCCAAATGGGATAACCTGCCGCCACCAGGCGCGACCCCGGCCGAGCGCGACGGCCTGATGCGCATGCGCGAGGAGCTCGAAACCTACGCCTGCCTGCGCCCGTCGCGCGCTTACGAATCGCTGCTGTCACGCACACCATTCAAGCCGGAAAATGTTGCCGGCGCGGATGTCCTGGTACTGCGGGAACTCTGCGGTGGTTTGCCTTACGGTACCCCGCGGGGTATTGATGAACTTGCAGACGGCAGTTTCCAGGCCTACGACGCGAACTTTTATACCAGCGGAGAGATCAGGCGTTTGGCGGTGACGGGATTCGAAGTCGCCGGATCAAGGCGCGCTAAGGTCACCTCTATCGACAAGTCAAACGTCATGGAAAGCGGGATTCTGTGGCGCCGAATCGTCAGTGAAGTGGGTGCTGACTACCCCCATATCGAACTCGAACATTTATATGCCGATAATGCGCTTTATCAAATGATGCAGCGTCCGACCACGTTCGATGTTGTCATCGCCGACAATATATTTGGCGACCTGGCGTCGGACCTGGTCGCGAGTTATGCAGGCTCGCTGGGCATGCTACCCTCGGCCTCATTACATGGACTGAACCCCGGCAGGCCGGCAATATACGAGCCGGTGCACGGCACCGCGCCCGATATCGCCGGCCAGGGCATTGCCAATCCGATCGGCACTATTTTGAGCGTGGCAATGCTGTTTGAATACAGTATGCAGCGCAAAGACCTGGCGCAGCGAATCGAAAACGCAGTCGACCGCTGCCTGCAGGCGGGTGTCATGAGTGCAGACCTTGGCGGCAATGCCAGCACCGACCAGATCGGTGAAAAAATTATTTCTGCTTTAAACTAGAGAGTGACAATGAACGACAGCAGCGAACTCAATGTCGGCGAGGCAACGATAAAACTACTCGAAGCCTACGGCGTCGATACGCTATTCGGCATACCTGGGGTACACACCCTGGAATTCTGCAGGGGCCTTAACCAGAGCAAGATCCGCCACGTACAGGCACGCAATGAACAGGGCGCCGGTTTTATGGCCGACGGCTACGCGCGGGCTTCGGGTCGACCCGGGGTTGCGTTGGTCATTTCCGGGCCCGGCGTTACTAATGCGCTCACTGCAATCGGCCAGGCTTATGCCGACAGCATTCCCGTTTTACTGCTTTCCAGTGATTGCGCCAGCTATACGCTCGGTAAAGGATGGGGTTGCCTGCACGAAGTCCCCGGCCTTACCGACGCTACCGCTCCGCTAACGGCATTTTCCGCGACCGCGATGACGCCCGAGGAAGTTCCGGGCCTGATTGCTAAAGCTTTTTCCGTGTTTTCGAGCGAGCGCCCGCGCCCGGTCCACATCGCTATTCCGATTGATGTGCTGGCGATGCCGGCTAACGGCGACTGGCAAGCCATTGAACTACCCGAACGCCCGGCACCAACGGCGAAGAAAATACAACGTGCCTGTGAGCTGTTACGCGCCGCTAAACAGCCGATGATCTGCGTTGGTGGTGGGGCATGGTTAGCCGGCGATGCGATTACTGAAATCGCGGAAAAACTCGGGGCGGCTGTCATCGGCAGTAACGCCGGCAAAGGCATTATCGATGATTCACATCCGCTTTCGCTGAGTGCCGGTACGGTGCGCGGGGAAGTCCAGAAATATCTCAAGAATGCCGATGTCGTACTCGCGGTAGGTACCGAACTATCTGAAGTCGACAGTTTCGTCGAAACCCTCGAAATCAACGGCAAGATTGTCCGCATCGATCTCGATCCGCGCAAAATGAATGATCTTTACCCGGCTGAGGTTGCCATTATCGGCGGCGCCAGGGCGAGTACCGAGGCAATCACCCGTCAGCTGGGTGATGTCAAAACACGCGCCGAGACCGTTGCCGAGGTAGCCGCTTTGCGCCAGGAAATTCGCAACAATTTAACCGCAAGCGAGATTCGGCATTGCAAGACGCTCGACATCCTGCGCGCCGTCTTGCCCGACGATACTGTGGTCATGGGCGATATCTGCCAGCTGGTTTATACCGGTTCATTTGCGTTTAACGTATCCAGGCCAAGGCTCTGGCATTACCCGGCCGGTTACTGCACGCTGGGTTGCGGACTGCCCGATGCCATCGGTGCCAAGCTCGCGTTACCGGAGGCACCCGTCGTCACCTTCGCCGGTGACGGCGGTTTCATGTTCACGGTACAGGAACTGGTAACCGCGGCGGAACTCGAACTGGCGCTGCCCATCATCCTGTGGAACAACGACGGTTTAAAACAAATCCAGGACGATATGAAGCGACGTGAGATCGAACTGGTTGGCGTTACCGGGATCAATCCGGACTTCATCGCACTGGCACAGGCCTGCGGCTGCCATGCGCTCAAGGTTGACAGCGCACAAGGCTTAACCGATGCGGTGAACGCGGCGTTTGCAGCCAGTCGCCCTACGCTGATCGAAGTTAAAGAATTCGATCCCTGGTTGAACTAGAGTCGTTACATGGAAAGCTACTCATACTATGCCGATGGCAAATGGCTGGAACCCACGAGCGGGGAGTATTTCGATAGTGAAAATCCCTATACGGGTAAAGTCTGGGCGCAAATCCCGCGCTGCAATGAAAAAGACGTGGATATCGCGGTCCAGGCAGCCTGGCGAGCGCATCATGAAGGCCCCTGGGGGCGCATGAGCCCGGCCGAGCGCGGTATCATGGTAAGGCGGCTTGGGGACGTGGTCGCAAAGCATGCCGATCGTCTCGCCGAAATCGAAACGCGCGACAATGGCAAGCGTCGCGTTGATATCCATCCCGGTCTTGGCGGCTGGTTGATCGATAGTTTTTATTATTACGCGGGCATGGCAGACAAGCTGGAAGGTTCGGTCATTCCGACCGGGCGCAGCGAGATACTGAACTATACCCGGCATGAACCATTCGGCGTGGTCGCCGCGATAACCGCCTGGAACTCCCCGCTGTTGATCGCGATCTGGAAACTGGCACCTGCGCTCGCGACCGGCAACACGATCGTGCTAAAACCATCCGAGTACGCCTCGGCTTCGACGCTGGAGCTGATGAAGGCATTCGAAGATGCCGATTTACCGACCGGCGTCATCAATACCGTCACTGGATTCGGCACCGAGGTGGGCGAACCCCTGGTCACCCATGAACTGGTCCGCAAGATCAGTTTTACCGGTTCGATCGAAGGCGGTGCTCGTGTTGCGGGTCTCGGCGCCAGAACGGTTAAAAGCGTCACCATGGAACTGGGCGGTAAATCACCACAACTGGTATTCGATGACGCCCGCCTGGCAGACACCGTACACGGTGTCTGCGGCGGGATTTTCCCGCCTGCCGGGCAAAGCTGCATTGCCGGGTCACGGCTGCTGTTGCAGGCCGGGATTTACGATGCCTTTGTCGAAAAACTGCTCGAGGTTGCGGCGCGCGCCAAACTCGGCGATCCCAATGCCGCGGACACCAGCGTCGGACCCATTGCCAATAAAACGCATTTCGAACGCGTACTTGCGCATATCGAGCGCGCCCGACAAAGCGGCGCCAGGCTGGCCTGCGGCGGTAACGCGGTCAATCCGGGAGGCGCCACCGGCTGGTTTATCGAACCCACGATTTTTACCGACGTAACGCCCGACATGCCGCTCGCACGAGACGAGGTGTTCGGGCCAGTTCTCGCTGTGATGCGGTTTGACAACGACGACGAAGCACTGCAAATAGCGAACGATTCAAACTTCGGCCTCGCTGCCGGCATCTGGACCGAGGACCATCGACGGGCGCTCGATCTTGCCGACCGGCTGGAAGCGGGAACTGTATACATCAACAACTACTTCGACGCCTGCACCCAGTCACCCGTAGGGGGTTACAAACAGAGCGGGTATGGCCGCGAAAACGGCTGGGAAGGAATGCGTGAATTTCTGCAGACCAAGAGTGTGTGGTTAAGTACCGCGCGCGAAATTCAAGCACCTTTCTGAATCGCCGGCTGATTCCAGAATGAAATTCGGATCCCAGCAAACCATCCAGCGCATGCTGGCAATTTCGCTGGTAGGCCTGATCGTTGGGTTGATCACGTCGTTTGCAACCATCGGCTTCGTCGAACTGGTTCAGTATCTAACCAATATTCTCTACATCAGTCATTCAAGCCGTGCCCAAATAGACAGCGGCAATCTCTGGTTAATCACAATCGCGGTACTGACTATCGGCGGCCTGGTCGTCGGCCTTATCTTGCAATTCGGTGTTACCCAGCATGACTCCATCGGACCCCCCGATACCATTTACGCGGTCCAGTTGAAAGAGCGCCTGCCTTCGCCGGTATCCGGAGTGACCACGACCGTGGCTGCAATCCTGTCCCTGGGTTGCGGCGCCTCGGTCGGGCAGTACGGCCCCCTGGTATACCTCGGCACTCTGGTAGGTCAGATCTGTAACCGCCTGCCCTTCGGATTGCGCGATGTGCGCAATATCGCGATTGCCTGCGGCGTAGCCGCGGCGATATCAACGGCGTTCAACGCACCGATCGCTGCCCTTATCTTCACTCATGAAGTGATTCTGCGGCATTACTCGCTGCGCATGTTTGCCGCGGTGACGGTTGCCAGCGCCTGCGGTTACCTGGTCGCTAACGTGATATTCGAGCATCCGCCGTTATTTTTAATCGACTTTACCAGCAGTTTCCGGGGGGTCGAGTTCGTCCTGTTTGCAATCGAGGGTATTGCTTGCGGAGTCCTAGCTGTCGTGTTTATGAAGTTACTGCAACAGACTGCAAACTTGTCATCGCGGATTAAAGTGCCCGCAGCATTAAAGCCGATGTTAGCGGGATTCATCGTCTCGCTGGTAGCGCTGCAGGTACCCGAGGTTCTCGGTGCGGGACAAGAGGTGTTCCGCCTGGCGTCGTTGGGCGGCACTTATAGTGCCGATTCCCTGCTATTGATTCTGGTATCAAAGCTACTGGTCACTGTGATTTGCATCGGCTTCGGTTTTGCCGGCGGTGTCATTTTTCCCGCGCTGCTGATTGGCGTCCTGTTTGGCGCCCTGTTCGCACTGTTGGTGCCGGAATTGTTGCTAAGTGATTACTCCGGGCTATCGGCGTACGCGGTATGTGGCATGGTTGCGGTCATGAGCCCGGTGATAGGAGCACCGATGACCGCGCTGCTGTTTGTGTTCGAATTCACCCGCAGTTACGAAATAACGATTGCAGCGATGGTTGCAATCGTGTTTTCCAATCTGATCGCTTTCCGATGGTACGGGCGCTCCCTGTACGATAACCAACTCCTGGCGCGTGGTATCGATCTATCGATGGGCCGCGAACGCGCTTATCTAATGCATCAGAGGGTCGCAGCCTTCGCCATCGATTCACTTCCCGTGGTTTCGAACAATGCTGACCTCGCTGTACTGGGGGAACAGATGGCCGCCAAATCGACCGCAACAGCGGTGATCGTTGGCGATGACAACCGCTACCTGGGACTGGTATTTCAGCATCAACTGCACGGACAGGATGATCACACGAGTGTCGACTCGATCGTACGTCAGCAGAGTACCGAGTTTCACGAGAACACCAGCATCTGGGAGGCGATGGAAACCATGCGCAGCTATATCGGAGAAGCGATAGCGGTGGTTGATAGTAAGAGTGGTCGTTATCTGGGTGCCGTTCCCGAGGCTGTGGTAATCAACGCCTACCTCGACGCAGCCCAGGAGTTACGTCGTGAAGAGTACGAGGTATAAGCAATGGATCTATATCAACTGATTATCAACCAGGCCGCTAATGCGCTCGACGAAGACGTCGGTAGCGGTGACATCAGTGCCGAGTTGATCGACGCAGAGACCTGTCTCGATACCGAACTGCTGGTGCGCGAAGACGCAATACTCTGTGGTTGCCAGTGGTTCGACGAAGTGTTTCGACAATGCGATGAGAGGATCAATATCCAGTGGCATGCGCAAGACGGTGATCGTTTGAACGCAAATACGGTTGTCTGTGAGGTTTCGGGGCCTGCGCGGGGTTTGCTTACCGCGGAACGCAGCGCACTGAATTTTTTACAGACACTTTCCGGGACTGCAACCCTGACTCGAAGCTACGTCGATAAAATTAAACATACCGATTGCAAAATTCTCGACACCCGCAAAACCATCCCACAACTACGCTTCGGCCAGAAATATGCCGTGGTATGCGGGGGCGGCAGTAATCATCGCATCGGCCTTTTCGATGCTTTCCTGATCAAGGAAAACCACCTCGCCGCCTCGGGTAGCATTGCAAAAACGGTCGCCCGCGCCAGGCAGATGCATCCAGAGAAGTTGCTCGAGGTTGAGATCGAAAACCTGGCACAATTGCAACAGGCGATCGACGCCGGGGTCGACCGCAGCCTGCTGGATAACTTCTCCATTGCCGAGACGAAGCAGGCGGTCGAACTCAATAAAGGTCGCATCGAACTCGAGGCATCGGGAAATATCGACCTGGAATCAGTCGTCGAGATCGCCACCACCGGGGTCAATTATGTATCAATCGGCTCATTGACCAAAAACCTGCGCGCCATCGACTTCTCCCTGCGCTATCGCTAGCCAGTCAACCCGTGGTCTGCAGGATTGCTTTTGCGAACGGCAAAGCGTAGGATTATCGATATGTTACCCAGACTTTCTAGCGAAAATTCCGGTATCCAAGAAACCTATAGCTGGCGTTGACAAAAACAATTTCGTATTCGACCGCCGTTTGTCTAAGGTCCGTGTCATACCTGCATTAACCGGAACCGATTGAGATAGCACCCTGATCTTTTTTTAATTCCTCTGCTATTATTTAGTGTTAACAGTAACCTAGAGTCGCCAGATAAACCTTGAACGCAGGAGTTTCGGTATAAACGGAAGTGGTATCCTGATCAACCTGATAGGTGGTGTAGCCCTCCTGCTTTGGGGTCTGCGCATGGTGCGAATCGGCATATCCGAAAGCTGGGGCAGCGAAATCCGCAGCGCCCTCGGGGCCAGCCTTAATAATCGTTTCAAAGCCTTTCTATCCGGTATTGGCGTGACCATGCTACTGCAAAGCAGCAGCGCTACCGCCTTGTTAACGTCATCATTCAGCGGCCAGGGACTCCTCACCACTGCAGCAGCCCTCGCAATCCTGCTCGGTGCCGATGTCGGCACTACGCTGGTTGCGCAAATTCTGACTTTCGATTTATCGGCCCTGTCGCCGATATTAATTGCGCTTGGCGTTGCCTTGTTCACCTATTCGCCGGGAGGGCGACTGCGCGATATCGGACGCCTGTTGCTCGGGGTCGGCATGATGTTGCTGGCGCTTAAACTGATCGTAGCGGCATCACTGCCGATGCGCGAATCCGTCATCATCCAGCAGATATTTATCGCCCTCGGTGAAGACCTGGTGCTGGCCGTGATCTTCGCCGCGATTATCGCCTGGGCATCGCATTCGAGCCTGGCAACGGTACTACTCGTGATCGCACTCACAAGCACTAATTCGCTGGATATCACGGTCGCCCTGAGCCTGGTGCTGGGCGCCAATATCGGCGGCGCGATACCGCCATTTATCGCCACGCTCGGTGCCAACCGTACGGCCAGACAACCACCGCTGGGCAATCTGCTGTTCAGAATTTGCGGCGTCGTGATTGTATTGCCTTTCATCGGCATGATCGCCACCCAACTCGGCTCGCTGGAATTTAGCGATGCTCGCCAGATTGCAAACTTTCACATGCTTTTCAATATTGCGCTGGCGATCGTTTTCCTGCCCCTGATCAATCCCATGGTTACACTCACCGCGCGCATGATCCCCGAGGACAAGGTGGAAACTGACGAGATGGAGCCCAGGGAGCTCGACCGGAGCGCCTTCGAAACGCCGCTGGTGGCCCTGGTCAACGCCGAGCGCGAGATATTGCGTATGGGAGAAGTGGTTGAGCGCATGTTTCGCAATACTTTTACGGCGCTCAAGACGAATGATCGCCTGCTGGCCAAGCGTACCCGCAAGATGGATCGATTAGTCAACCAGTATTACGATAATGTGAAACGTTACCTGACCGCGCTGGCGCGTGAGACACTCGGTGAAAAGGAAAGCCGTCGCTGTAATGAAATCCTGAGTTTTGCGACCAACCTGGAACATATCGGTGACATTATTTCAGGCGACCTGATTCGCAACATCCTGCGCAAGAAACTGGTTCCTGGCAACCAGATGTCGCCACAGGATCGCGAGGATGTTGATAGCCTCTACCAACCGGTGCTATCGGGATTTCAACTATCATTTAGCGTTTTCGCGTCGAGCGATATTGCGACGGCGCGAAAATTGCTTGCCGGGAAATACAAGTTCATCAAGCGTGAAAAAAAGGCGGTGATGAACCACCTGCAGAAGATTCGTGACGATGCCAGCTATGATTCGCAGCTGAGCGCCATGCAGCTCGACATACTGCGCGACCTCAGGCGCATCAACTCCTATCAGGCCGCGGTCGCCTACCCGATTCTGGAAGAGGCAGGCCATTTACGTAGCAGTCGCCTGCGTCGCAGCAAATCAAGCGATATCGCTCTACCCCGTGTCGACAGGCCGCTGAAACCTTCAACCAGCGGCTAGGCGCTGATTGCCCTGATTACACCGCGAATTATTCTGCTGATAGAAATTGAGACCCAATTGATGAAAACCATTCTCAGAAATTGCTTTTTACTGCTCCTCATGCTGGCATCGATGAATAGTTATGCAGCCGACGAAAAAGAACGTGACGCAGACCAGGCTGCGGGGAAATGGCTCGCGCTGGTCGATGGCCAGCAGTACCTTGAATCCTGGAACCAAGCCGCGACATTGTTTAAACAGCAGGTCGGTGCTGATCACTGGCTGCAGGCTATCGGCGCCGCGCGCAAGCCCCTCGGTAGCATGATCAGTCGCAAGCTGGTATCGGCAACCTACGCCACCAGCCTGCCGGGTGCTCCGGACGGTGAATACGTGGTCCTCCAGTATCAAACCACGTTTAAATTTAAAGAAAGCGCGATCGAAACCGTTACCCCGATGCTTGACGGAAACCACTGGCGCGTTTCAGGTTACTACGTCCGCTAACGCCGGCACCGATCCTCATAGCATTCGATAGTGAAACCAGGATGTTTACGGCGAAAGGGGTTAGCTTTACTACGAACGGGCGGTTCTTTTTTTAAACGTTCAACGCTTGCAGGCGTTCGAGCGTGCCGATATCGGACCAGACTCCGGTAAAAAGTTCTCCTGTGATCTGTTGCTGCTTCGCCGCCGCATGCAATAGCGGTGCGAGCGCCTGCCTACCCGGCACCAGCCCGTCAAAGAAGCTGCGGTGATACTGAGAAATTCCGCTGAACGTGTAACGCGTCGGGCTGTCATTACCGACCATTGATTCGACCAGGCTGAAATCCCCGTCAGGATTATGTTGCGGATTCTCGACCAGCACCAGGTGCGCCTTGCTGTCTGTTCGTTTCAGTCTGGCAAAATCATAGTCGGTATAAATGTCCGCGTTGACGACGATAAAACGCTCGCCCAGTAACGGCAATGCCTGCAGTATTCCGCCTGCAGTCTCGAGGGCTCCCGACTCGTCACTGTACTCGATCGCAAGATTGAAATCTGAACCGGTACCGAGATGATCGCGAACCTGGTTTCCCAGCCAGCTGAGATTGATAACAATTTCCTCGAATCCCGCCCTCGACAGGGCTTCGAGATGGTGCTCGATAAGCGGCCTGCCCCGCACCTCGAGCAGGGGCTTCGGAACGGTATCCGTCAGCGGGCGTAAACGTTCACCTCGTCCGGCGGCCAGGATCATTACTTTCATGGATTTTTCACCGCGTCATCTGCGCTGCGATCCGCTGACTCAGGTTGAGCTGCTCGATGATTGAGAATAAGCCCGCCATCGAATTTTCCCCGGCACTGACCTGCTTCACGTATTCGAGCGTGCGCGGAATATCTTCGAGGTAGCGGGACTTTCCGTCCCGGATATTGAGACGCGAGAATATCCCGATCGCCTTCAGATGGCGCTGCAGTCCCATCAGGTTAAACCAGCGCCTGAATTGTGCTGCCTCGACATCAACCAGCGCATTGGCACGTGCAAGCTCGTAGTAATCCAGTGCCAGTTGATCGACACGCTGCGGGGGCCAGGCGATATAGCAATCTCGCAGCAGTGAAACCAGGTCATAGGTAACCGGTCCTTTCACCGCGTCCTGGAAATCCAGGATCCCGGGATTTTGCGTGTCGACTTTCATCAGGTTACGTGAATGGTAGTCCCGGTGCACGAACACCTGCGGCTGGGCCAGGGCATTTTCTATCAGGGTCTGCTTGACCGAATGCCAGTTCGCCTGTTGCTGCTGGTCGAGAGAAATACCCTGCAGCTTCTGCAGAAACCAGTCGTGAAAAAGATCCATCTCCTGGTTTAACAGCGCTTCATCATAGGGCGGCAAATCATCGGCGCTAATCGAGGTTTGCATCACCAGCAAGGCCGCGAGCGCTTCCGTGTAAAGCGATCTCTGGGTTTCCGGGTTTAGTTGCGAGAGGTAGTCATCGCGACCGAAATCGGTCAGCAACAGGAACCCCGCATCGAGATTGCAGGCAATAATCTCGGGCGCGTTCAATCCGGCAGCGCGTAGTTTTTTTGCCACCGTAATAAACGGCTCGCAGGATTCCTTCTGCGGTGGCGCATCCATAACAATGAGCGTCCCATCGCCTGCCTTCAGCCTGAGATAAGAACGAAAACTGGCATCCTCCGAAGCCCGGTCCAGGCTGTAATCCCGATAGCCGAGTTTATCCAGCCATTGTTTTAAATGTTTCGATCTGTCGCTCATTTGACGGTTGCGGCTGCGATTCTGTTAAAAGGCCGGTATTATCTGGTTTTTAATTACCCGAACGCAATAGAACTGATGAGTACAATCGAAAACCTGCTGCAGGTAATGAGGGATCTGCGTCACCCTGATAATGGCTGTCCCTGGGATATTCGTCAGACCAGCGCCTCCATCGCTGGCTACACGCTCGACGAAACCCATGAATTACTTGACGCAATCGAGCGCGACGACACCCAGAACCTGAAGGAGGAATTGGGTGATCTGCTGTTCAATATTGTATTTCATGCACGTATCGCTGAAGAAAAGGGTCAGTTCACGTTCGATGATGTCGCCCAGGGGATCACCGACAAAATGCTGCGCCGTCATCCGCACGTCTTCGGTGAAACCCGTGACCAGATACTCAGTGAAGAAACCCTGTCTCAACAGTGGCAGGCGCTCAAGCAACAGGAAAAATCGGCGCAGGCGCAGGCAAAGACGGAACTGGGTAGTGACCCGGGCACGAACTCGGCCATTTACCGTGCCCGCCAGATACAGAATGATGCCGCCGGTTTCGGCTTCGACTGGCCCGACATAAATTCCGTTTTCGATAAACTCGAAGAGGAGCTGGCGGAGTTGAGGCATGCTTTCAACTCTGGCGACCGTGATGCCATCAGTGACGAGATTGGAGACCTGATGTTCGTTTGCGTAAATCTTGCCCGCCATGCCAGGGTCAACGCTGAGATGTCGCTGCGCAACACAAACCGAAAATTCCTGCGCCGCTTTGCCTACGTACAACAGCAAATGGCGAATGCCGGTATTGAAATGGACCAGCAACAACTCGAACGCATGGAGCAGTTCTGGCAGGAATCCAAGAACAGTGTCGGATGAAAGGTAAAATATGACGCGGAACAGGCTGAAAACCGAGCAGCGAATCCTTGATGCCGTGGGTTCGATTTTACTCGAGCAGGGTTATCCAGCGGTTGGCGTAAACGCTATTGCGCGCCGGGCAGGTTGCGACAAGGTATTGATTTATCGATATTTCGGCGGATTTGATGAATTACTGCTGGCGTTCGCAGAGACCACGACGCTGTGGTGGGAGATGGATGAAATCATCACCGAAACATCCGCCGAGTGCAGCGCCATCGCGCTACCCGATTTCCTGCAGCGCCTGTTGAATCGTTATGTCGCGGCACTGGAAGCGCGCCCGCTAACGCTTGAAATCATGGCCTGGGAAATGTCGGCGCAAAACAACCTGACCAATGCCCTGGCACGCATCCGCAGTGAGCGTGGTATGGAACTGGTAAAACGCGTGCGCGCATTCTACCATCAGCCGAATATCGACATCGGCGGTGCGCTCGGTGTTTTTGGCGCTGCCATCAATTACCTGATCATTCGTACCCGCAACCAGTCGCAGCAGTACAAAACCGAGGAATGGTGGCGCTTACAACAAACCATTGCCAAACTGCTGCAGGTTTATGGCGACTGATCGTCCAGACGTATTGCGCCTTGCCGATATCGAAATCGCCGAACTCTGCCTGCTACTGACCAGGTTCGGTTTGCAACTAAACCACTGCAAGGATGCTGAGCCCATTCCCTACAGCTACTGGGGGGAGGAAGAAGCCGGCCTCAAAGGTAACCTGCTATACGCCCGCAGCGACACGCCGATCCATTCGATTCTGCACGAAGCCTGCCACTATATCTGCCTCGACCCGGCCCGACGACCCGGACTCGATACCGACGCGGGCAGTGACGACGCCGAGGAAAGCGCGGTTTGCTACCTGCAAATCCTGCTGGCAGATGAGATCAGTGGGTTTGGGCGTGAACGCATGTTCATCGATATGGATACCTGGGGTTACAGTTTCCGTCTCGGTACAAGCAAGGCCTGGTTCGAACTGGATGCCGGAGACGCTTTGTGCTGGCTCGCGCGCCGCAACCTCGTCGAATTGAGGCAACTTCACCTGCCCCGACTGCAGCAGGCATGACGCCGTCTGAAAAGATGCTCTAAAAGGTGTCAATTCTCCCATTTAATCCCATTTTGCGACTAAAGATTTCGCCCCCGTGACCGATAAAGCTATACGGGTAGAGTCACAACTCTGCACTAGACCCTATTTACTCGATCACAGGTTAGCAAGCAGGAGCAACTGGGTGGACATCGCAACAATCGTTGGATTCATACTGGCCTACGTCATCATCGCAACCGCTATAAGCCTGGGCGGGCCGTTTGTCCTGTTCGTCAATGCCCCCTCGCTACTGATTGTTGTCGGCGGAACCTTCGCCGTGACCCTGATGCGTGTCACTATCGGCAATTTCCTCGGATCTTTCAAAATAGGCCTGAAAGGTTTCTTTTACAAACTCGATGCACCACAGAACCTGATCGACGAGTCGGTCGAGCTCGCCAACGTTGCACGCAAGGAAGGCATCCTCGCACTCGAAGGCCGCGAGATCGGCAATGACTTCCTGGAACGCGGTATCGGGCTCTGTATCGATGGACATGCCCCCGAGGTGGTAAAGGGACTGCTGGCCAAGGATATCAACATGTCGATCGAACGCCATACCGTGGGCGCTGATATGTTCAAAGCGATGGCCGTCTACGCACCGGCGATGGGCATGATCGGAACCCTGATCGGCCTGGTGCAAATGTTGGCTAATATGTCCGATCCCGCTGCCATCGGTCCTGCGATGGCGGTCGCACTGTTAACCACCCTTTACGGTGCAATTATCGCCAACGCGTTTGCCTCACCACTGTCAGAAAAACTGGTGCTGATCAGCGGCTATGAAAAACTCAACAAGGACCTGATCCTGGAGTCAATTAACGGCATCCAGGAAGGCACTAATCCACGGGTTCTGAAGCAATTGCTGAACGCATACCTCCCGGAAAGCAAACGCCAGGAAGAAGAATAGGAGCTACGCGATGAGCGAAGAATGCGATTGCCCTCCCTGCGAGGAAGGCCTACCTCCCTGGCTCGCAACCTTCGCCGACATGATGGCCCTGTTGATGTGTTTTTTCGTATTGTTACTGTCGTTTGCGGAAATGGATGTACTCAAGTACAAGCAGGTTGCCGGCGCGATGAAGCTGGCATTCGGCGTTCAACGCATCGTCAAGGCTACTGAAATTCCGAAAGGCACTAGCGTTATCGCCAAGCAATACAGCCCCGGCAAACCGACCGAGGTCACGCCACTCGAGATCATGCGCGAAAAGACCACCGACGACACCAAGACCAACCTCGACTATAGTGATTCAAAATCACGCAACGACGGCGCGATGGGCGAAGCCGAAGCCGAGGCGATCGCCCAGCAAAAAGCACAACGCGAAGCCCAGGCAGAAGCCGAAGAGCTGCAGGATGAGCTGGCCGAAGCAATCGGTGATGGACTGCTCGAAATTGAAGCCTTTAACGACCGGGTACTGATACGAATTCGTGAGCGCGGTTCCTTCGGCTCCGGGTACGCAGAACTCCAGCAAGGATTCCTGCCCATACTCAAATTGATTGCCAACGTCCTCAATCAACGCGATGGACACTTTGTCATCGCCGGGCATACCGATGACATCCCGATCGAGACGCAGAGGTTTCGCTCCAACTGGGACCTGTCAGCGGCGCGCGCGGCGAGCGTGGTGCATTATTTCATTCAGGAAGGTGACGTTGATCCCGAGCGCATGGAAATCCGGGCACTCGCCGACAATGAACCCATCGTGCCCAACGACAGCTGGGAAAATCGCGCCAAGAACCGTCGTGTAGAAATTAGCGTACTGCATGGCAACCTGAGTGCGATTGCGGGAGACTCCCCTGCACTCAATGTCGATTATGTTCAACCACCCGATGGCTAGGCTCGACCATGACCAACGAAAGACGACGCTATTATCGGATTAACGACGAGGCCTCACTCGCGGTAGAGCAGATTGGCAACGCAGAAATCGACGCACGCCTCGAAGACTTCTGGGAAAACGAACACGCGTTTTCGATTCGCAATAACTTCAATTTTCAAATCGAACAGCATATCGCCGATCGCCACAAGATCGATAGCAAAATGCCGGAACTGGGACGTTATCTCGCGGTGCTGGAAAAACAGATCGAACGCCTTACCAACAAGCTCGTCGGTGACGACAACGACCACGCGATGGCACAGAAATCGGTAAACCTCAGTGCCCAGGGTATCGCCTATTGTGACGACCAGGTTCCGGAGCAGGATGCGCTGGTAGAACTGAAGTTAAAACTATTGCCCTCGGGCTTCAGGCTTGTCATCATTGCCCGTGTTGTAAAGATCGAAAAAGACCAGGGAGACGACCAGGGTAATAATCGGGTTTCACTGGATTTCGAACACCTGCACGAAGCCGATCGCGAAATCCTGATTAAGCATGTACACGGCAAGCAAATGGAATCACTGGGCAGCTCACAGGCGAGCTAGACGACAATGACCGAACAAGCAGCGCGCTCGTGGCTATCGGATCATCATGAATTTATACCGGCGCTCGAAGTCTTTCACCGCCAGGCGCTCGAAATCCTCGAAGACGACAGCAAAACCGTGCGGGATCTGGCCGATATTATCGTGCTCGATCCCGGCCTCAGCGTGTCGCTATACCACGAGGTCAACGGCAAGCTGCGAAATAGTGGTAAAAATCCGGTCGAATCGGTTCACGCGGCACTGAGTCTGCTCGGCGACAGTGCCATTGCCGACCTCGTAATGCAGCATAAGGTACTCAATGAAACGCACCCGGATGCCTTGCGGCGGCAGAGTTACCACCAGCTGATGAGCCGCACCCTTCATCTACTGGCCCAACTGGATCGCTTCATTGGCTTGCAGGGAATTAAGGCCGTCAACGAGATACGCAGCGCCGCCTTACTGCACAACATTGGTGAGTATTGTGCCTGCCTGTTTGATTACGAGCGTTACCAACAGTACCAGGCCAGGTTTCGAGAGCTGGGGATCGAGGCCAACAGTGCCAAACCGGTTTTCGGTTTCGATTTCCACGAACTCGGGCGCCAGTACGCGACAAAATCGTATCTACCTGAGCTGGTTACAGAGTCGCTCGACGAGAATATACCGTCCGGTCGCAAGGCACGCCTGATTCAGCTCGCTGCTGATGTTTCCCACCAGGCCGAGGTGGGCTGGTATCACTCGTCGATGAAAGCAACCGAGGAAGTCTGTGCAGCCTATTTAAACCAGTCACTCGACGGCTTCGACAAGCATTTACAGGCAGTCGCAATCGAGTGCGCGCGTAACAGCCCGTTTGATGACGTATTACCGGCCGCGGCGCGTCTGATCATGCTGCCCGATCTGGACACGACCGAGCAACCGGCACCTGACGTAGTTGAAGATCGAGAATCCGGGGGAGATGAATTCGAAGGCCGCGTTAGAGCCTTGCTAAAAACCTCGCAACCCACCCAGGCACAACTGCTGGATCTGCTGCTCAATCACTTACACGACGATTTACACCTCACGCGGGTAGTACTGATGCTGCTGTCGAAAGACAAAACCAGGCTCGGGACGCGCGTCGGCAGGGGAATAGACGAGCATTCCCCGATCCGAACACTGGTCATCGATATCAAGCGGGAGAGCGTGCTTAAAAAATTGCTTGGAAAACAGCAGTCCTTGTGGGTCGAGCCTGACAACTATGACAAGTACGAATCCGCACTGCCGACCCGGTTTAAGGCGAGCTTTCTGCACGAAAGCTTTTTCCTGATGTCGATGTTTGTCGCCAATAAGCCGGTTGGCATGATATTTGGCGATCGCGCCCAGGGCGTTACCCGGCTTGATAAAAAGACTTATGAGCAATTCAAGTCTGCCATCAAGCTGACCAGCCAGGCATTAACTTACCTGGTTAAACGACGGCGCGATTCCCGGGCTCGGTAAATTCTCGACCCGTCTCGACCAGCCAGTCGCGCAGACGCTGGGCCGCGTCGGACAGTGGACGAGTTTCATCCCAGGTAAGGTAAAAAGAACCCGGTGCCGGGATTTCCATTTCGCCGATGCGAACCAGCTTGCCGCTTCGAATCAGGGCCTCGACTTGCGAATGCCACCCCAGAACAATACCCTGGTTCTCCTCGGCAGCCTGTAGCGCGACGACATAATTGTTGAAACGCCGAAAATTTGCCTGTGAAATATCACAGTTCCACTGCACCATCCAGGCGCCCCATCCAGTCCATGCCGGGTCGACATTGTCCAGTTGAAGCAACGGGAACTGCAGTAAATCCGGTGGCCGTAAAAGCTCGTGATGTTCGGCAAAACCACGCCCACAAACCGGGTAGATCCGGTCGTCAAACAATTTCAGCGCCCGTTCACCACGCCATCGACCATCGCCGTAGCGAATTCGGATGTCGGCGTTGACAAACCCACTGTCACCCGGGTTATCCGATATGGCATGGTTCAAATTGATATCACGGTACTGCTGCCAGAAGCCACCAAGACGCGGCATCAACCACAGCGAGGCAAAAGCAGTCGTGGCGGCAATAGTGACATCCAGGCTCTTTGCCCGGTTTCTGAATTCCTGGCAAAGCCTGCCGATTTGTTGAAAGCTCGAACTCAGCACCTGGAACAGGTCGATTCCCTCGGCGGTGAGTTCGACACCGCGGTGCAGCCGCAGAAATAGCGCACAATCCAGCTCGGTTTCGAGTGCCTTTACCTGGCGGCTTACCGCACCCAGCGTGACACCGAGTTCGGCAGCCGCAGCGGTAAAACTGCCATTCCGGGCACAGGCATCAAAAGTGTTGAGCCCGGTGAGACTGGGTAGTTGATAATATCGACGCGCCATGGAACAGAGACAGTTTACTTAAAGTAAAGTCAAATTGAAGTTTTTTAATATTGCCAAAACGGTCTAATCGGCGCAATGTTTACTTTTGGAAGTGCCCGTTCTTGTACCGGGCTTGATATTGAGGATAATACCCATGAACCAGACTACGGCACCGACCATCACTCTTGACGCGATCCTGCAGCCAATCGAAAAGGCAAACGGACTGCCCAACCAGGCTTATACCAGCAATGAATTCCTGGCCCATGAACGCGATCATGTGCTCGGCAAAAGCTGGGCGGGTCTCTGGTTTGCGAGTGACCTGCCGAAGAAGGGCTATGTCAAACCGGTCGACTTCATGGGTCTGCCACTGGTCATCCTGCGCAATAAGCAGGATGAGATCAAGGTATTCCATAATGTCTGCAGCCACCGCGGTATGATCCTCGTGCACGATGAAATGGAAGTCCAGGGCGCGTTGCGTTGCAAGTACCACTCCTGGTCCTACAATCTTGATGGAGAACTCAAGGGCACCCCCCACCTGGGTGGAATCGGACAACAAAAATCAGACGGCTTCAAACATTGCGACCATGGATTAAAACCGGTGCGCTCGACCGTGTGGATGGACGTGGTTTTTATCAATCTTTCCGGTGACGCGCCCGACTTCGAGGATTATATCAAACCGCTAACCGCCAAATGGGATACCTTTCTGGGTTCTACCGGTCTGGATCGATTAAGAACCGCGGCCAACGGCAAGGGTATGAAAATCGAGGTGAACTCGAACTGGAAGCTGGCGGTAGAAAATTATTGCGAAAGCTACCACCTGCCGTGGATTCACCCCGGCTTGAACACCTATTCCCGCCTCGAGGACCACTATCACATCATGTATGGCGGTGACTTTGGCGGACAAGGCAGTAATGCCTACCGCCTGTACGACCAGGCCGGCACCGCGTTGCCGCGCTTTCCCGAGTGGCCGCAGGAAAAACTCGAACAGGCCGAGTATGTTTCGTTTTACCCAAACGTTCTGCTCGGGATACAGGCCGACCATGCATTCGCGATGATTATCGAACCCCGGGCCTGCGACAGGTCCGTAGAGCACCTGCGCCTTTACTACGTTGGCGACGAGGCGCTTTCCGACGAACACGCGGCAAGCCGCAACGCCACCCTCGAATCATGGCGGGTTGTATTCAGTGAAGATATCGACGCGGTCGAGGGGATGCAGCGCGGTCGCCGGTCACCGGGCTACAATGGCGGCGTATTTTCGCCAGCGATGGATAAACCGACCCATCACTTTCACCAGTGGGTCGCACGCAAGTTAAAGGCGGCCCAGGCTTCAGGGAGCAAGATCGCGGAATAGCGCGCCACGCGTAATCGGCCAGATACCGCGGCTTGCTGCACGGCCCGCCTCGAATAATACGTAACTCTGACCGCCGTAATGGGGTAGCGGTCGCAGCAACGATTCCAGCTCGTCGGCACTGGTGGCTGAGACCACAAGTACCGGCGCTCCGTCAGCACGGCGCGTGGTCCAGACCTCTGCCGAATAGGCTCCCCGCGGTAAGCCGGGTGGTCGCTCCAGTCGCAGCAGTTTCAGCTGCTCCGACAGCCTGTCGTCGGTGGTAACCAGCAACAGCGGGTGACCTGGCTGTTGCGCCGCAGCCAGGTTCTCAAAAACTGGCCGGGTATCCATAAGCCTTGACGCCAGGCGCTTCGCCGTCTGCAAAAAAACGTCATCCACAGACGCAATCAGCGTGCGGCTTGTCGCGTTCAGCGTGACATCGCGCAGAATAGGGGGTGCCTCGTTCTGATGCAGGCGCCGAAAGATATCGCTGCCAGGGTCGGCCTGTAGGTAGAGCGGTTTTGCCGGCGTGACGAACTCGACGCGTGTCAAGGTTTCACTAACGGTTATTTCGTGTTGCTGGTTACCGTCGACCGTTGCCAGCACCAGCGGTAACTTGAAACGGTAGCCGGTAACCGGCTGTAATATTTCTATGCGAGTACGATATCCTGCGTCATCCTGGGTTACGCTATGTGCACCTAAACTCAGTCGTGGCGCGCCAGCGCGCAGCAGCCATTGCCCAAAAAACCAGCCGAGATCCCGATTTGACGCGCGTTCGAAGGCCGCCTGCAGATCCCGCCACGCGGCCGTTGTATGTTTGTGCTTTTCCCAGAATCCACGCAAACCCTGATCAAAAGCAACCGCACCGATTTCCAGTTTCAACATGTGAAAAATAAAGGCGACCTTGTTATATCCGATCACCTGTGAAGCCTGGTGCTGTTTCGAGGTGAAAGCCGTAACCGGCCGGTCACGCTCGGCGGGAAGCGCAGCGTAATCACGTAACCATTTGATACGCATGCTCTGTGCCGCTTCGGCGCCCTGATCGACGGCAAGCGCGTAATCGGCCAGGTAAGTGGTCAATCCTTCAGCCCAGTTGCCGCTTTCATAATCGACCGCGACCCCGCTCCCCCACCAGTTGTGTAATACCTCGTGCGCCAATGAGCGCGTGCGCATGAACGGCAGTGGGATCACCTGTCGACCGACATAAGTCAGGCTGGGAAAACCCAGCCCCACCGGTATCGGTGCCGAGATAATATGAAAGTCGTGGTAAGGATAATCGCCGATGGTTTGCTGGTAACGCTGAATATATCCATCGGCCGCATTCAGGTAGCTGTCGGCCAGCGGGGTTAACTCCTCGTGAAAGTAGGTACGTAAGCGTAACCCGAGACCGCGTTTCTCCTGTACCTGGTATGGCCCCGCAAACAGCGACGGCGGCTCACCCGCGGCAATCGAAGCAAACTCGGCTTCATATCCATCGTCGGTATTTTGATCGCTTATGAGCTTTCCGGTCGCAACCGCCCGTTGCCCGGACGGTACTGTTATCGTCAGCCGATATTTTATGCGTCCGGTCTCGTCCCACGGAATCCAGGCATCGTATCCCGGCAGGAAAAAACCATCGCTGCCACCGCTGCTGAAAACACCGGGTGCAGATTGCTGCTGCGACCCCCGCACCGGCACGGCGCCGCGCAGCGTAAACCTGAGTTCGTGCTGAACGCCAGCTGGAAGCTGCACCAGGTACTCTTGCCCCTGCCTTAGGACGGTAATTTTCCGCCCATCGAGCAGCAGGTTTTCAATGCTGAGCCACGGCGCAAGTCGAAACCGGAAGTTGTCCCTGCCACTCACCAGTAGCCTGTCTTTAATCAGGATTTCTGCCGTATCCGTCTCAAGTAAGACGTCGATCGAGTGCTCGGTCAGCGGGCTCGAGAATTGTGCCATCGCATGGCTACTCGAATAACAGAGTAAGACCGCGAGTATGCGAAAACCGAGTTTATTCAAAACTTTGCGGGAACCTGGCCTGCAATGCGATCGTTTTGTCGCCGCGAAGTAGCGTTAACGGCAGCCAGGTTCCCGGCGCCTGGCGCTGGATGATCTCGATCAGTTCTGCGTTGGTGGCCGTTTTAAAGCCGGCCGCTGACTGTATGACATCACCTTCAAGAATGCCGCTTTTCGCAGCAACACTATCTGCGACCACCTGCATTACCCGCACCCCGTTATCGCCGCTTTCGATCATGACCCCCAGGCGCGGCCCTTGCGGAACAGGTCCATCGGTTTCCGTTGCAACCACGAACACCGCGTGCGCCAGGTCCGCCGGCAGAGAATCGCAGCCATCGCTGGAATCAATCGGCAGCAGCACGTCCACATCGTCGATGCCCATGTCGGCAAGCTGGTGCGGAATGCCATACCCGTATTCGAGATGACCTCTGCCGACGATTCCGACCACGAGCGCTGCGGGATCGCGGCGATGCGCCGCCGCCAGCTCTTCGGCCATGGCCCGATCCCAGGTCAGCTGCGCATCGACGAAATTCGAAAACGCATCACTTTGCAGCACCTCTTCCAGATCCGGTTCAATTGCCTTGTCCTGGCCTACCTCGTTGCCCAGGCTCTGCTTGTAGGCATACAGCTGTGCCAGCAATTCGCGGTATTCATTGCTGGCCGGCGCGGGATCCGACAGGCCTGAACGCTCTGCCTCGGGCAGCCCCTGCCAGCCTTTTTCACCCACACGGGATACCAGTTCCCGATCGATATTCAGGGCGATTGTCGGCAAGCGATTGAGACGTGCGAAATGCAGTAAGGGCAAGTATAAACCGGCATCGTAGCCCCAGATTTTTTGCCAGTCGGACTGCTCAAGAAATTCCTTTTCGCTCAACTTGCCCGCACTCCAGGCATCCAGTGCCGCTTGCTTGCTGCGTGGCAGCATTTCAAAGCCAAGCACCATGTTGCTGTTACGTGAATGCAATGCCGAGAGCGTGTATTGCTGCCAGCGATGGTGTTCCCGGGTCGTATGGGACTCGCCTAACAGGACAATGCGGGATTTTTCGAGACGTTTGAACACCACATCACTTGCCAGGGTTTCTCCGCTGGCGGGATCGAGCCACTGTGCGATGAGATGATCGCAGCTGTCGCTGGCCTCCACGGCCCACACCTGGCTGAAAGGGGACAACAGCAGACAGCCAGTAACAACACAAATCCTGGCAAAGATATTCATCCGGTTACCACTCCCGGGATTTCGTTAACGAATTGTCCGGTGAATACGGATATATGCTGCACACAGATCAGCAGGCTAGTTTGGGACATACCTGAGCGAATTAGGGTTTGACCAGCGCCAGGCTAATGCGCTTGTTTTGCCTGCCCTTGTTCTTAAGGCCGGTGACAAGAAGCTCGCCAATCTCGGCGGTATTGCGTACATGAGTCCCCCCACACGGCTGGTAATCGGTATTTTCGATCGTAATGGTCCGCACCGTTCCGTGTCCGCGCGGTGGTTGTACCGACATGGTACGGACCAGCTCGGGCTTTTGATCAAGCTCCGCATCGGTTATTGCGCCCACGCTAACCGGTATCGCCTTGTCGACCAAAGCATTCAAGTCCGCGGTCAGCTGCTCCTTGTCAACCACCTGCCCTTGCAGATCAAAATCGAGTCTGCTTTCGGTTTCGCCAACCGCACCGCCCGTGGCCTGGGCACTGATCAGTGAACACACCAGGTGCATGCTGGTATGCATGCGCATCAGGCGATGTCGGCGCTCCCAGTCGATTTCCATATCGACCTTGTCTCCGGCACGAATCGCGCCTGTATCCTCGTCTTCGAGGATATGAACAATATTATGCCGATCATCGGCATAGCGCGTATCGACAACCCGGTATTCGCGCCGGTTAATCGTCAGGCACCCGGTGTCACCTGGCTGGCCGCCGCCGAGCGGATAAAATATCGTCGCCGCGAGAATCACGCCATGGTCGAGAACCTCGACTACCTCGCTGCTGAGTGTTTTCTGGTAGCTGTCTTGATAAAATACTTTTTCCGTCATCGTTTTGGCCCTGCCTGCTCTGCGGTGATTCTTACCTACCCGCAACCACGAAGCAAGTCGATAAACTGTGAATTCTGTCCCCCAGCCCAGCCGCAAGATTATTCATATAGACGCCGACTGTTTTTATGCCGCGGTCGAAGTGCGCGACAATCCGGGACTCAAGGGTAAACCGATCGCGGTTGGCGGCAGCGCGACCCGGCGCGGCGTAATCGCTACTGCGAGCTACGAGGCGCGCAAGTTCGGGGTGCGTTCCGCCATGGCGAGCGCGACTGCAGTCAAGCGCTGTCCACAGTTGATCCTGGTTCCCGGGCGTATGTCCGTATACCGGGAAGCATCTCGCCAGATGCATGAAATATTCAGCGAGTACACCAATTTAGTCGAACCGTTATCGCTCGACGAGGCTTTTCTCGATGTCTCCGACTGCAAGCACTGTCGCGGCAGCGCTACGCTGATTGCACAGGAAATCCGCGAGCGGATCGCGGACAAGATCGGTATCACTGTATCCGCCGGGATCGCGCCGAACAAATTCATCGCCAAGGTTGCCAGCGACATGAATAAACCCAATGGACAGTATGTCGTAACCCCGCAACAGGTCGACGATTTTCTACAACGGCTTCCGGTCGATCGAATCTGGGGTGTCGGCAAGGTTACCGCCCAGCGCCTGGAGCAAAAGGGTGTCAAAACCTGTGGTGACGTGCGTGCCTACGATATTTTCCAGTTCGTGCAGGAATTCGGCCAGTTTGGCGAGCATATTCACAAGCTCGCACATGGTATCGATAACCGCGCCGTGGTTTCCGAGTGGCGACGAAAATCGGTCAGTGTCGAGCACACCTACGATCAAGACCTGCCTGACCTCGAAAGTTGCCTGCAAAAAATTCCCGCCCTGATCGATTCATTGCAGACCAGGCTGCAGAGGCTCGATGACGATTACCGCATTCACAACTGCTTCGTCAAAATGAAGTTTTTCGATTTCAATCAAACCACGGTCGAACGGCAGTTGACCGCGCCCAACTATGGCGACTACGCAATGCTGTGCGAGGAAGCCTGGCTGCGCGCTAAAGTGCCGGTGCGCCTGCTGGGTCTCGGCGTGCGCCTGCTCGACCTGACTGATAGCGGAGGCCAGATGGACCTGTTTGACGGGTGAGATCGCCACCGACAGCGCCAACTTGGTAAAAAAATTAATTATTTACTCTTGTTTTTATTTATCAGATAGTTATGATCGCCATTTAAGGTAAGTTAGGAATAAACACAGCTAACTTATTGTAGATAAGGCTAGGACACATGAGCAATAAAACACAGGCTCCTCCATTCGAATCACTGATTTCGTCACCCTGGGCCAGATCGCCGGAGAATTCGTACTACGGCGATCCTCGATTCGTCAACAAAGAACAGCATGGTCTGGAAGATATCGAACGCGACAATGTGGATGAAAACGGCATCGAGCGAGTCGTGATTCTCGGCTATAACTAGCAACCATCGATTACGGTCGTTGAGACCGTTCCCTCCTGAGCCAGTTCAGAGTCGGGCAAGCGGTAGATTTTTCATCAGACAGCGCCATTCCGAACACCTGGCGCAAACTACTGATGAATAACGAAATCCTGTTGATTCTGATTGCGTTCGGCACTTCGACGCTGACCGCGATCACGGGAATCGGCGGGGGCATGATGTTGATCGCAATCATGCCGGGCTTCATACCGGCAGCAGCGATCGTACCGGTTCACGGTATCGTACAGCTATTTTCCAACTCGAGCCGGGCCCTGTTTGGCCTGCGTTTTCTGCACTGGGAGTTCGTGCTGGCATTTATTTCGGGCTCGGTTGTCGGTGGCCTTTTCGCTGCGGGCATTACCCGTGAAATCAATCTCGAATATACGCCACTGATTATCGCGGCCTATATCCTGTTCACGATCTGGGGACCCAAACTGGAATTCAAAAAACCGCTCAAGGGGGAATTCGTGTTGATCGGTGCAGTTCAGACCGGGCTAAGCGTGATGGTTGGCGCAACCGGCCCGATGGGCCAGGCGGCGCTATTACGCAAGGGCCTGCAACGCGATGCACTCGTGGTCACTGCCGCGTTGATGATGACTTTCACCCACCTGATAAAAGTCGTGCTGTTTGCCCTGCTCGGTTTTTCCTTTATCAGCTACTGGCAAATCATTATCGGCATGTCGGCCGCCGTAATCCTTGGCGCCCTCCTCGGCACACATATCCGCTATAAAATTCCGGAGGCCCTGTTTCGCAGAATACTCAAGTGGGCGTTGACGGTGTTGGCACTGCGCATGATTTACCTCACGCTTGCCTGACAATGCCACCCCTGGCCTGGCCTTTGGTGTGACCACGGGATATGCTGTTCCATAACTACGGTTGAGAAGTAGATACTCGAATTCAGCGAACAATGGCCGACCGGGATTATAGGTGAAAATTTCCCCTAGCCAAAATGCCCGGCGTCGTTAAGCGTTTGATCGATAGTTTGAATGAACTCCGATACTTTTATCGGCTTGGTAATGTAGGCCGCGAACCCGGCCTTGAGGCCCGCTTCCACATCTTTCGGCATCGTGTTGGAAGTGACGGCGATCACGGGTATGTCCTTGGTTTCACGGGTTTGTTGCAAGCGTTTCAGGGCCTGCATGCCATTCATGCCCGGCAGGTTGATATCCATCAGGATTAAATCCGGTTGCTGACTCGTGGAAAGGTCGTATCCAACGGTAGCGTTTTCGGCGGTTAGCATGCGGATATTTCCGAATTGACTGACAATCGCCTCCACCAGATGCAGGCTGTCCGGGTTGTCTTCGATATAGAGGAGCGTGCGAACCGGGCCATTATCGTTGCTGTCTTTCTCGTCCGCATTTGCAGCATCTTTCGCCTTGACCGCCTTTTGCATCGACGCTTGTTTGATACTCATGGGAATGTCCACCCAGAAAGTGCTGCCCTTGTTCACGGAACTCTCGAAGCCTATCTGTCCTCCCAGAATCTCGACGATCTGCCTGGTGATACTCAGGCCAATACCGGTGCCATCGATCTGACCCAGTTCATGGCCCAGGCGCTCGAATGGCTGGAACAGGCTGGCCTGTTGCTCCGGGGGTATTCCGATCCCATTATCGGTAATACTGATACGAAACATGTGTTCGGGTAGTTGCTCACAGCTTAACGTGACCGTGCCGCCCCTGCGATTATACTTGACAGCATTGGTCATAAGGTTGATCAGCACCTGTATCAGCCGGGTGCTATCGGTAAACAGCAGCGGAAGATGTTCGTCCGCGGTCTTATCGATGACACTGACCCCTTCCTGGTCTGCCCGTGCCCGGATCAGGTAGAGGCTTTCATCAAAAACGTCGCGAGCCGGGATATCCTCCATGTTAAGGGGCAAGGTTCCGGCTTCAATCTCATTTAATTCCAGCATCTGGTCGATCAGTTCCAGCAGGTGGTTACCGTTCCTCAGTATGTGCTCGACCGCGGATTTCTGGTCTTCCGTCAGGGGTTCCGCGGCATTCATTTCCATCATTTGCGCGAATCCCAAAACGGAATTCATTGGCGTACGAAGTTCATGGTTCAGGGAAGATATAAATGCCGATTTATGGTTGCTCGAACTGATTGCTTCGTGAGCCAGGTTAACCAGTACCGTATTTTTTCTCCCGACATCGTCGATCATCCGGTTAAAAGATTTCTCAAGCTTTCGGATTTCGAGGGGTCGCAGGTCGGAAGAAAGGTTTACTTTCGATGATAAATCCCCCTGCGCGACGGACTGGGCAGTGTCGGCCATAACCTGCATTGGATGCGAAAGTATGCCGGAAATCCACCAGCTGAGGAATGCGGCGACAAAAATTCCCAGTATCGCTATGGTCAGAGCGGCCTTCGAAATACTTTGCGCATCCTGAAATATTTCTGATTGCGGTTGCGGAACCATAACGCCCCAGCCCACGCCCGGCACGACGTTAAATCCTGCGACCATGTCAGCCTTTACTGCGGGTGAATAAAACTGGGTTACACCATTTTCGCCGGCCATCATTTTTTGCACCACGGAGATCCTGGAAAGGTCTTTCATCGAGTCCATCCAGTCTTGCTTCGGGTGTGCGATCACACTGCCCTTGCTATCGACAATGGCCGCGTGACCTTTTTCGCCGAATGCAACCGCCCTTTGCAGCTCAATAAAATACTGGGTTGAAACCTCCCCGATGGCAGTGTTCCCGTCTGTCATTTTTCTGACCAGATAGATTGCTGGCTGGATTTTTGGATTGTGGGTAATACTGCTGAATTGAATACTACCCGGGTCATCTGCGGCCGCCCCAAACGTGTCTTTTAATGAGGAAAGCACTGTTTCAGAAAATTGCTGACCCTGAGGACAGGCCAGCGCACACTGAAGTTGCTGTATTTTTCCAGTTGCATCAATCGAACAGACGTGATGAAAATACAGCTCGCCAAGGTGCCATTCCAATCCCTTTAGTTTTTCCTTGTTCTGCAAATTGTCGGTGGTAAGTTGAAACGCCGACCGTAAATCGGTGGCATATCGGTCCAGTGCAATGGTTAAATTCCTGGCAATGACCTTGTGCTGATTTTCAACCACGGAGAATTCATTGTTGACAGCTGTTTGATGGTGCCAATACGCGAGGATGCCCACTGGAAAGATAGATACCAGTAGCAGGGCTCCGAAGATTAGCGTTCGCAGTTTCATGAATGGACAAATATATTACACGAGCCGGTCATCCAAGTAACAATAATCACATGAGGTAACTATTTGAAGTTATAGAACATATGACCGGGATATGCACTGAATTTCGGGAACTCGCCTAACCGGAAAAGTCATTTGATCCTAGGCTATAAAATTGGCTGGCAACTATTATTGACATACGAATTTGCCAATTACTTCAAGCCGAAATACCCTCTCTGAAAATCCTGTTTGTTCCCCTGGTACCCCTTATATTACTAACCTCCACGTGAGTTTGCCGGATATACTGGTGGCCATTTTTTAATTTATCAAGGTGCAGCTGTGGCAAAAATTATTCACACCATGATTCGCGTGCTCGATCTTGATCGGTCAAAATCTTTTTACCAGCAGGCCTTTGGTCTCAAGACTTCGCACGAACTTGACTTTGATGAATTTGCCCTGGTTTATCTGCGCAACGATGAAAACGATATGGAAATCGAGCTGACGCTTAACAAGGGCAGGACCACCGCCTATAAGCACGGCAATGGTTATGGGCATGTGGCCATGTGTGTTGATGACCTTGATAACGAACACGAACGATTAACCGAACTCGGAATCGAACCTACCGACATTGTCGAGTTTGCTCCCGAAAATAACCTGCTCGCGCGTTTCTTTTTTGTCACCGATCCGGACGGTTACGAAATCGAAGTATTGCAACGACATGGCCACTATCAATAGCGCGCTTGCCCAATCACGGAGCCATGGTGAGCGGCTTACCCGGTTTTGCGAAAACCTACCTTTGAAAGCTGCGCCTGTATTATTTGAATGATTCGACCCTCAACCCAGCTGTGTGCGGCCAGGTTTTCGATGAATCCACAATGACCGCCATGACGGTAGGTCTCGACCTGCAAATTTTCAACCGGATCAATGCGCTTGAGGTCGTCAACCGGAATGATCGGATCATCCTCTGCCGCGATCAGGTAGGCCGGCATGGCCATCGCAGAGAGACGATCACCCACGAGGGCATAGGCCGCAAAATAGTCGTCAACATTACTGTAAACTGTATGCCGTGGAATAAAAATCCGGTTCAGATCGTCCAGTGATTTAGCGGTCACAAGTTCCGCGCCGTAATCGAGATCCGGAAAATGCTGCAGCTTGTACTGCAGCGACCTGTACCAGCGCCTGAAGAAATAGCGTTCGTAGGCAAAAAAGCCGTTATTGAGGGCATCCATTGCACGCGCCGGATCCGTTGGTGGACAAACTGCAATGCTCGCATCGAGACCAATCCCAGAGCCCGAATCGGCTGCAATCCGCAACGCAAAGCTCGCACCCAGTGAGAATCCGGCTAGAAAAACATGATCGTAGGTATGATTGTCAACGAATTCCAGCAATGCGCTGGCCACTTCCGGTGAACGTGTCGAATTGAACAGTTCGCGGTTCAGATGATGCGAATCTCCATGGTCGCGCAGATTGACACGCAAAACGTCGAAACCCTGCGCCAGCAGGCTCGCGGCCGTGGTAACCATGTAAGAAGAACGGCTACAGCCTTCCCAGCCATGCAGCAGAATCACCAGCACCGAGCAACCGTTAGCAGCACGGTCAAATTCTGCCAGCAAGCGTGTGCCATCATCGGCCTGCAGAATCAGTTTCTCGGACTCCAGGCGTTTCGATAGGTATCGGGCCCGTAGCTTGCGCGGTCCCTGGCTGTTGAGCACCGTTTGCAGATGTGCATTGCGCAGATGGCGAGGGGCCCTGTACCCGTGTTCGTGTGTCAACTGGACTCCAGTTTTCCTGTTAGTTTGAGTTAGCGGGATCCACGATATAGGGATTAAGACAAAAACACTTTGCTTCGGCAACTTTAAATTTATACTGGGGCCTGCAAAATTACCGTGTTACTCGAATCGATGACCAGCAAACCCGAATCATACAAACCCATCTCCGGCAATGACCTGCCACGCTTTGCCGGCATTGCAACCTTCATGCGCCTGCCCTACGTCGATCCACGTGACGCCGGCGAGGTCGATATCGGACTGATCGGGGTTCCCTGGGATGGTGGTACCACCAACCGCGCCGGGGCAAGACACGGGCCACGCCAGATTCGCGACCTGTCGACGATGGCACGCAACGTCCACCATGCGACCGGGATCAAGCCCTTTCATCTATGCAACTGCGCCGATCTCGGCGACTCACCGGTCAATCCGGTCGATATCGGCGATACACTGGCACGCGTGGAAAAATATTATGCGACCGTGGTCGATCAGGGCATCCTGCCATTGAGCGCCGGCGGTGATCACCTGATCACGCTGCCGGTGATGCGCGCGCTATGCCGCGAGGAACCCGTCGGCATGGTGCATTTCGACGCGCATACCGATACCTGGGATCGTTACTTCGGCGAATCGAAATACACTCACGGTACCCCGTTCCGGCGTGCAATCGAGGAAGGCCTGCTCGATCCCAAACGCACCGTGCAGATCGGAATCCGCGGCGCACTTTACAGCGATAAGGACAAGCAATGGGGGCTCGACCAGGGTATTCGCGTCATTGAAATCGAGGAATACACCGAGATGGGAATCGCAGCGGTTATCGCCGAAGCCCGCCGCGTGGTTGGTGATGGCAAGACTTATATCAGTTTTGATGTCGATGCGCTGGACCCGGTGTACGCGCCCGGCACCGGAACCCCCGAGATCGGTGGTATCACGACCTATGATGCACAGCAGATGATCCGCGGTTTGCGTGGCCTAAATCTTGTTGGCGGCGACGTGGTCGAAGTTTCTCCCCCCTTTGACATGTCGGGCAATACGGCACTGGTCGCGGTAACGATAATGTTCGAAATCCTGTGCCTGCTGGCCGAAAAAGTGAGTCAACGCTAAATTCGACCATTGCCACAGCAAGAGTATCGGTAACAATGAAAACGGTAGAGCTGACCGGCCACGGCGACCTGGACAAACTGTAATACTCTCTATGCATCCGTTTTATTGGCAAGCGCCAGCATCGCGTGCAGTAATACATTGCCACCAGCCTCGAGGTCTTCGGGCGCGGCGCTTTCCTGCTCATTGTGGCTAAGTCCGCCGGCACAGGGCACAAATATCATCGAGGTCGGCGCCACCAGGCAAACCTGGCAGGCGTCATGACCAGCACCTGACACAATGTGCTGATGGCTGTAACCTAGCCTGACGGCTGCATGCTCGACCGCGGCGATACAGTCCGAATCAAAATGGACCGGTGGTTTTTCCCAGATTTCGCTGAATTCGCATTCAACGCCGTGCCGTTCGGCAATCGCCGCGACGCTGGTAGCGAGTTGGTCAGCCATCTTAGCCAGTACCTCCGTATAAGGATTACGAATATCGATGGTCATGAAGACCTCGCCGGGAATCGTATTGCGGGAGTTCGGCTGCACCGACATTTCACCGACCGTGCTGACCGCATGCGGCGCAAACTTTAACGCCAGCGTGTGCACCATCGTGACAATTTCAGCAGCCGCCACGAGCGCATCGCGCCGACCCGTCATCGGCGTAGAACCGGCGTGCGAATCCTGGCCCTTGAGCGTAACGTCGTACCAGTGCTGCCCCTGACCGCCGGTGACGATCCCGATCTGGTGGTTGTCCGCCTCGAGTATGGGGCCCTGTTCGATATGGGCCTCGAAAAGGGCACCGATGGGATTTTGACCACAGGGAAGTTCGCCCAGGTAGCCGATACGCTTCAATTCGTCACCCAGGCTGTTGCCATCACTGTCAGATATCGACCAGGCGTAATCTTTTTCGAATACCCCGGCGTAGACACCGGAAGCAATCATAGCCGGCGCAAAGCGCGATCCCTCCTCGTTGGTCCACATGACAACCTCGACCGGTGCCTCGGTCGTCACGTCGTTATCATGCAGCGTGCGCAATACTTCGAGCGCTGCAAGAACGCCAAAGATACCATCGAATTTACCCCCGTGGGGCTGGGTATCGAGATGGCTGCCGGCGACTATCGGCGGCAGTTCATTATTGCGTCCGTCACGCCGTGCAAAAATATTGCCCATGTCGTCGATACTGATGCGGCATCCAATCTCTTCGCACCAGCGAACAAACAAATCACGCCCGTCGCGGTCTTCGTCGGTTAGCGCAAGACGACAGGAGCCACCCTGCTGGCCCGGCCCGATCTCGCCCATTGCCATGATGCTGTCCCACAGGCGTTGACCATCAATACGCAGCTGTTCAGTTTCACTCATCACCAAACCTCGGCCGATTCTCTTTGGTAAAATCGTATTTATTGTCGCTAGCCTGTCACTAGTCGAATAGCAGGTCAATACTAGGGATAAAGAGCTAATGTCGGCGTGAAAGCCGCTGACTTTGAGCATTTTTTAATGTTTACTTGCGGAAAACATGAAGTTACTATCGATCCGCTGATATTTAGTCCGTCTAACAAATCAGGCTTCATTAAGCCGTCGTTAATAAAAACGGATACAAATTTCGGTACTTAATAAATAAACCGAGGAGTTAGTCATAATGAAACTGAATAAAGCCCTGACAGGCGCGCTTGTCGCTGCCAGCATGGGAATGTCAAGCATTGCAACTGCTGCCGACGTTGTCATCGGCGTGCCAAACTGGCCATCTGTAGCTGCAACCGCGAATGTTCTTAAAGTCGTAATCGAAGAAAACCTTGGCCTCGAGGTCGAGCTGCAAAACGGCACCAACCCGATCGTGTTCGAGGCGATGGATTCGGGCGCCATGCACGCGCACCCGGAAGTATGGATGCCGAACCAGCAAAACCTGCACAATACCTTCGTCAAAGATAAAGGTACTGTTGCCTTCAATAAAAACGGTGTTGCTGCATTTCAGGGCATGTGCGTGCCGAAAGGTATTGCCGACAAACACGGTGTCAAGTCTATCGATGATCTGACCAACCCCGATGTTGCGGCGCTGTTTGACACCGACGGTGACGGCAGGGGCGAAGTCTGGATCGGTGCGCCGGGTTGGGCTTCGACCAACGTCGAGAAAATCCGCGCCAAGTCCTATGGCTACGACCAGACTTTCGAGCTGACCGAAAGCGACGAGACGCTGGCCTACGCCAACCTCGACAACGCGATCAAAGCGGGCAAACCGTGGGTAGGCTTCTGCTACACGCCGCATTACGTCTTCGTCCTGCACGAGATGCAGGTACTCGAAGAACCGGCCTATGATGCGTCCAAGTGGAAAGTCGTGCAGCCCACCGACGACCCGGCCTGGCTCGATGTTTCGACGGCTGGAACCGCATGGGATACCGCCTATTTGCATCTGCACTACGCCAAGGCAATCGAAAAGGAGCAACCCGAGGTGGCCAAGCTGTTCAGAAACATGAAGCTTACGACCGACCAGGTATCGGAAATGACCTACGCGCTCGTCATCGACAAGAAAGATCCGGCCGCGTATGCCAAGGACTGGGTTAAAAATAACGAGGACGCAGTCCTGGGCTGGCTCACCAACTAGGCCAGAAAATCACTCAATAATCGAGCCGCCGGCGATGTACCGGCGGCCGTTTTTATTTCAGGGGGAGGACCGCCACATGTCGGAAACGGTTGTCAAGGCAGAGGGTGTTTGGAAAGTCTTCGGGGACCAGGCCGACGCCGCGATTAAGGCGATTCGCGACGAGGGCATCGGTAAACCCGAAGTGCTCGAGCGTTTCGGTTGCGTCATAGGCGTACAGGACGCCACCTTCGAAGTATCGCGCGGCGAAATCTTTTGCATCATGGGATTGTCTGGTTCCGGCAAATCCACGCTGGTGCGTCATGTCAACCGCCTGATCGAGCCGACCTCCGGATCGATCGAGCTGCTAGGGCGGGACGTCTCGAGCCTTAACCAGTCTGCCCTGCGAGAACTGCGCGCCAACCATATCGGTATGGTATTCCAGCACATGGCACTAATGCCGCACCGCTCGGTACGTGACAATGTCGGCTACCCGCTTGAAATTCGTGGCGTGGCGAAATCCAAGCGCTGGGCGGTGTCCGATCATGCACTCCAGCTGGTCGATCTCGTTGGCTACGAGGACCGCCTGCCGAAGGAACTTTCGGGCGGCATGCAGCAGCGTGTCGGCATCGCGCGCGCACTGGCCTCCGACCCCGAGGTGTTGTTGATGGACGAGCCGTTTTCGGCACTCGATCCGCTGATTCGCATGCAGCTGCAGGATCAGTTCAAGGCGCTGGTCGCGGAGTTGCAGAAAACCACGCTGTTCATCACCCACGATCTCGACGAGGCGATTCGCATCGGCCATCGCATCGCGATCATGAAGGATGGCGTCATCGTACAGATCGGCACGCCGGAAGAAATCGTCATGAACCCGGCCGACGATTACGTGCGCGAATTCGTGCAGGGCATTTCCAAGCTCAAGCTGGTCAAGGCACACTCGATACTCGAGCCAATGGAGAGCTACGATGGCAGTCTTGAGGGCGCACCACGGGCCGACGAAGGCGCCGACCTGGACCAGTTGATCGATCACGCGGTCGGAACCGATCTGCCAATCGTCATCACCGCGGACGGCCGGGATGTCGGTATCGTGACCAAGCCGCGGCTGTTGCGCGGTATTCAGGGGGGTAAAGAATAATGAACGACGAAAGCACCGCATCCGTCATCGCCGCCTCGGATATCGAGGTCGACCACGCGAGTCTCGACGCGTCGATCGCGGAATTCGCCGGAAAAAACGGTGACTATTACGCTACGCAGTTCCATCGCATTCACTCCTCCACCGGCCTGTTACCCAACACCTTCAATATCTTTGCCGCGGTTCTCGGTCCGATCTGGTCTGCATCGCGTGCGGTCTGGGGCATGTTCTGGGGATTCCTGATCCTCGAAATGATCGCCTGGGTACAAATCGGCCGCGGCTGGTGGGGTGACCCCGGAGCCGAGTTTTTCGATCGTGCGGAGAAGCAGCGAGAGCGCGCCGCCGGCTTTCTAGAACGCGCCGAGGCAGCGAAACTGGAGGGCGCCGACCCAAGCCGCTTCGAAAAGCTCGCGGAAAACATCGGTAATGCCGCGGAAAAGAGCGAAACCCTGGGGCAGGCCGCGAGCGCCGAGGCCCTGAGCATTCTCATCGGTGGTATCGTGATGATGCTGATCTTCAAGGGTTTGCAGGGTTTTTACGCTAACTCGGCCTACGAGAAGCAATTCAGCCGCTGGCGAATCGACCACAAGACAGTCGAAAGTGGCGTCAAACCGAAGAACATTCTGCTTGGGATCGTGCTGGTGGTTCTGATCGGACCGCTGACGATCTACAAGTTTACCGTCGACAGCCCGCTCGAAGTGCTTAATGAATTTCCGGAAAGACAGGTATCCAGTATTTTTATCGACTCAGACAGGGCCACGCTGTTCACCGAACTCGCGGGCTGGCTCGAGCAGAAGATCGATAATGCCGCGGTCGCGGGCGCCGGCGCCTTCGACGGTATCACCGCCAGCGTGCGCTGGGTGCTCGACGCGCTCAGCCTGGCCCTGATCGGCACACCCTGGCCGGTGGTAATGCTGGTCATCTGCGTGGTTGCGTGGCGCGCTGCCGGGCCGAGGGTCGCGATTTTTACCGCGGCCTCGCTGGCCTATATCGCGTTGCTTGGCTATTGGGCGATCGCAATGGAGACCGTTGCGCTGGTCGGCGCCGCCGTGTTTATCTGTGTTCTCTTCGGCATTCCGCTCGGTATCTGGTTCGGCAAGTCCCGGCGCGCCTACAATGCCGCCGAGCCGGTACTCGACCTGATGCAGACGCTGCCGGCCTTTGTTTACCTGATTCCGATCATCGCGTTTTTCGGCACCGGTAATCCGCCGGGTATTCTGGCGACCATCATCTTCGGCATGCCGCCGGTGATCCGCCTGACCTCGCTCGGCGTGCGCGGTGTGCCAGATTCGATCAAGGAAGCAGCGGTCGCATTTGGCGCCTCGCGCTTTCAGTTACTGAAAGACGTGGAGGTGCCGCTCGCCCTGCCATCGATTATGACCGGCGTCAACCAGACCATCCTGATGTGCCTGTCGATGGTGGTTATTATCTCGTTGATCGGTGGTGGCGGCCTTGGCAAGGTCATCCTCGAGGCGCTGCAGTACGCGGCCAAGGGGCCGGGTTTGCTCGGCGGCTTCGCGATACTATTTGTCGCCATGGTCATCGACCGTATCGTACAGGGTGCATTCCGCCGTAAGGACCAGGAATTATAGCGAGACGGTTTCAGTCGAGGACCTTGCTGAAGTAAACCCGGTCGAAGCCGTCCTCGAGGCGGCGGTCAAACTGTTGGTAACCGAGCCTAGGGTAAAGCTCCAGGTTTTCGGTCATCTTCGCATTGGTGTATAACTCGAGCCGGCAATAACCTTCGGCCCTCGCCTGTTGTTCCACAAACTCGATCAATCTTGAGCCAATACCGCGTTTCTGAAATTCAGGGCTCACCGCGACATTTTCCAGGTGCACGTGGTCCCGTTGCGGATAGAAAACGACGAAACCGGCAAGCTGTCCATTTTCCAGTGCGATATACAGTTGCTCTTTTATGATCGCGCTGGCGAAATCCGCTACCATCGGCGCCGGTTCGCGGCCGATACGATCAACATATATCGCGTATGCGTCGGACGCACAGGTTTCGATTTCGGGTAAATCGGATTTCGCGGCTTTTCGAATTCCAGTCAAACGGGCAGCTCCTGACTATCGTGAAATCGGTTTGAACAAATGTATGACGCTAGGAGCTCCCGGCCCAATCCTGCCTGATGCGCTCGTTTATCTTTTTAAACTGGTCGATCAGCAGATCGCAATCCAGCTGGTTGGAGTCACAGAGCGCATCCATCTTGATGAAGATCTCGCCCTCTTTTTTGACCACTTCCCTGCGTATCACGCTGGGGTGGGCCGGGTGATCTGCCGGCGTAAACGACCAGAGTATGTACTTGCCGTCACCCTTTTGATTGAATATTGTCCAGCCCTCATGTTCCTTCATACCGGCACCGGGATCCGCCTTTAACATATTAAAAGCCTCCTCGATGGTCGCGTAGCCTATCGGCGAAGGTTCGGCTACCTGCTGCGCACCCAGTGCGGGTATATACAACAGTGCTACCAGGACTAAACTGTAGCGCTTCATTATTTTTCCTCGCCGGTTACGGCACTATGACAGTCATCAGGTTCCCGTCTCGGCTATCCAGCCCGTGCCCTTGCCGATGACATCCTCGAGCAGTGCGATTTCACGCGCGAGTTCACGTGCCAGGTTGATCATCAGCAATCCGAAATCAGCGGGGAAGTTTACATGCAGGTCATAGAATTGTTCACTGCTGATATCCAGAATTAAACTTTCTTCAGTGGCAACATCTATGCCATTGTGGGGAATCAGCCCGATCATCAAATCAAAACCCACCTGATCGCCTGCGCAGAAATAGCGGGTCAGAACATCACTTTCCTCACTGTGTTTGTAAAATGCGAACTTACCCTGTAGCACCACCTGGAATTCTGCGGCAACCTGATTCAGACGGGCAATATACTCGCCCTTGGCATAGCGCTTGACAACACCATTATTTAGCAAATCAACGATGAACTCATCGGAAAGCGCACCGAAAGTGGATAGCTCCCGCAGGTAGGGGAGCCCGAGCGTTTCGATCGTTTTACCTGCATCCAGAATATCCATCACATCACCTCTGGCTATATTTATGTATCATACGGATTATTTGTCCGTTTCTGTTGATGTTAGACAATAAAAAACGAAGCCAGTTTTACTGATGGAATACAAACTTTTCGATTTTTTGACCTTGCTGGGTTCGCTCGGATTGTTTTTATACGGCATGAAGGTCATGAGCGATGCACTAATGGAGATAGCCGGCGATCGAATGAGAAATATTCTGGCAAGCGCAACGTCTAATCCACTGTTTGCGGTGCTCACCGGATTTACCATTACTGCCGTCATCCAGTCTTCCTCCGCGACGACATTAATGGTGGTCAGTTTTGCCAATGCCTCGCTGCTTTCGCTGACAGAATCCATCGGTGTCATCATGGGTGCAAACATCGGCACCACGGTTACTGCCTGGTTGATTTCCCTATTGGGTTTCAAGGTCAACATGGCAGCTATCGCGTTGCCATTGGTAGGCCTTGGATTTCTATTCAGCCTGAGTAAGCAAAAAAATCTCAGGCATTGGGGTTACTTCATCGTCGGTTTTGCGATTCTTTTTATCGGCCTGCAATACCTGAAAAATTCGGTGCCCGATATCAAATCCAGTCCCGAAGCGCTTGCCTTTCTCAGTGACTATACCAGTAAGGGTTACCTGTCGATTCTACTGTTTTTGTTTATAGGCACCTTGTTAACCGTGGTCATTCAATCTTCGAGTGCAACCATGGCGATCACGATTATCATGTGTTTCGAAGGCTGGATTCCGTTCGACATGGCCGCCGCGATGGTATTGGGTGAGAATATCGGGACTACCATTACGGCCAACCTGGCGGCGCTGGTAGCGAACTACCGGGCCAAACGAACCGCCCGCGCCCATCTTATATTTAACATCTTCGGCGTGGTTTGGATGCTGGTTCTGTTTTTACCCATCATTCACGGCATCGGTTTCGCTGTCGAGACCCTGGAGGGTGCCTCACCTTTCGCCCAGGCAGCGGCTATTCCGGTGGCTCTGGCACTGTTTCATACGACTTTCAATATTTGTAATACGGTTGTGATGATCCAGTTTATACCGATGATCGCTCGAATCGTTGTGCGCATGGTTCCGGAAGAAGTAGCGAAGACAGTCGTGATCGAGCAACCCCATTTTCTCGATAAGTCCTCGCTCAGTTATCCGCAAACAGGTTTGAAAGCCCTGCTTGACGAATCCCTGCGACTACTCGAAAAAACAGCCTTCAAGGTGATAACCCACGGGTTACACGTGCACCGTGAGGAATTCGAATCGGACAAAAAGATAAAACAGATTATCGAGAATATTCATCAGTTTGACCTGGACGTGGACGCCGTTTATTACAATAAATTCAAGAACATTTACGGCAAGATCGTCGAGTATGCGAACCAGCTACAGGGCAAATTTGACCTGGATGAAGACAAGATCATGGCCATCAGGAGTATCTTGCGTGCCGACCGCATGCTAGTTGAAATTGTCAAGGATATTAAACCGTTACATACCAATATGAATCGATATTTAAATTCCGATAATGAATACATTCGTGCCGAATATAATAACTTGCGCAAATTGATCTTCAAGATCCTGCGTCTATCGCGCAAGGCCAGGTTGGTAAAACGGGACCAGAAACATTTAGCCAAGGCCAGGAACTTGAGCGATCACCTGGATAAATATGATGTGTTAATGAATGGTACGATCGACCGACTTGTGCGTGAACACCTGATCAACGCCGAAATGGCGACATCCTTAATGAACGATAGCGCGATCGCCATCCATATCGCACGCAACCTGGTCGAGGTTTCCTCGCTTTTATATTTACAGCGAGACAATTTCCAGGACGTCGACGAAGATGCCGATATGGCGATTGCGAGTTAAGCAGCCAATACAGAGATGTTCCCCGACAGGATAACAAGGATTTGATAGAAATGAATTGCCTGGATAAATATCGCGGTAAACTCATTCGCCAGCTCAATCGGGACCTCCAAGTTATTCGCATCACCGCCGAAGAAGAGGCGGTCCACGATTTTCGAGTCGGGATGAAGCGGCTTACGGCGCTGTACTACTTCCTTAACGACGTCGATCCCGCGCTGAAAACCAGGAAACTGATCAAGCCCTACCGTTCATTGGCAAAGTCGATCGGCGTTATTCGGGACGGGCATATCGTCGTGCATTTAATCCAGGAACTCGACGAAATAAGCCTGGTGGATAAAAAAAACCTGATCAGCGCATTGCGAGTGAAAACCAGAAACGACTACCGGTTGCTCAAAAGATCGCTTCAGGCTGATACTCATACCCGGGTAAGAGTACCTACCATCCGGTCCATGGCCATTTCGGAAAGAGCCATCCTGCGCGAAAAACCCATGATACTAAATGTGCTTTTGTCCCAGATCATGAGCACTAGGCCACGCATGACCGCAGACCTGTGGCATAAAAAACGAATACTGCTGAAGCGGTACCACCATAAACTGGATGCATTTCAATTCTGCCCCGGCCATACCTTGGACGAAAGTGAACTGAAACAGATAAAGATACTGGAACAACTGCTGGGTGATTGGCATGACCGAGTCATCGCGGCAGAGATACTGCAAGTTCTCAATGGAGTTGAAACAGAAGCGGACCACGCGATTACGGTTATGAGGAAACAGGACAAGTTACTGCTGGGATCGGCGAGAATTTACCTGAACAAGTTCAAACAATGGCACCAGAGCAACTAATAATCGAAGCAAGGGCAAATGTTAAGAACTGTTAAAAATCGTCACGAGCTCTTGTCACACCAGCCAAAGCTAATTAGTGTTGCATTGATGAGCGACCGAATGCGGTTGACTTATAAACTTTTCAATAAATTGTCGCCGGAGGAAAACATGAAATCGGCTAAAAAGGGTATTTACATGCAAAATTTAAATGGACTGGTTTGTCTGTTCGCACTGGCTGGCATATTCCATGCCCCGTTGCAGGCTCACGATAAGGCAGATTTGGGATATGTTCACGACAAAGATGGCGAGTTAATTCTCAATAGCCGTGGAGAATGTATAAGAACCAGTCACTGGAGGGCCGAAATCGCGATACCGAAATGTGAAGGTGTCGAGGAAGCAAAAGTTACTGATGCCGATCAGGACGGAATTGCCGATGCTAGCGATAAATGCCCCGCTACTCCGGCTGGCGTCATAGTCGATGCGAAAGGCTGCGCAAAGGATTCGGATAAAGATGGAATTATGGATTCGGCTGACAATTGTCCCGGTACAGCATCCGGTGTAGCAGTGGATAGCTCAGGCTGTAAAATAATTATAGCGTCAACTGCGCCTAAAGACACCGACAACGACGGTATCGCAGACCTGAAAGATCAATGTCCCGATTCAAAACCGGGGGCAAGTGTCGATGCAAATGGGTGTGAGCTTAAAAAATCATTCGTGCTTGAAGGTGTCAATTTTGTAACCGGCTCAGATGAAATTACCGGGGCATCCAGGAGCGTGCTAGACCAGGTTGCCGAAACACTGATCAGGAACGGCGATGTCAATGTGGAAGTCGCGGGATATACCGACGACAGAGGTGAATCGAGTTTCAATCAGAACTTGTCTCAAAAACGTGCTGAATCTGTTATGGCATACCTGCGGTCATCTGGTGTTTCAGCTAATCGCATGAGAGCTAAAGGTTATGGCGAAGACAGTCCAATTGGCGATAATTCTACCTCTGCAGGACGTGCAATGAACCGACGCGTGGAACTCCATATAATCAAATAATCGACTGTAGGGAAGAGTTTTTACTCTTCCCTTTTTGATCTCCAATTATTACGGATCAAAATCGATAAAATTAGCTCTATAGTGTCGGGCAGAACATGGATGTGTGTGAGAGGCCTGACGCGATTTGTCGAACCAGAGGGTTGAATCTGACCTTAACTTTTCACCAGCCATTAAAAAGGGTCCCTTGCAGGGGCCCTTTTTAATGGCTGGCGGAGAGAGAGGGATTCGAACCCTCGATACGCTATTAACGTATACTCCCTTAGCAGGGGAGCGCTTTCGACCACTCAGCCATCTCTCCGAATCTTGCGTATAAATTACAATGCAATAGCCAAATTAACAAGGCTATTGCAAAGTCTTTAATTCTATGGAAACGATGAAGCTCGTTTCAATTGGAGCCGAAAATTATCCTTCGGCTGTATTTCCCAATTCTTCCTGCCCTTCCTCCGCCTTGATACGATCGTAGATTTCCTCACGATGCACCGCCACTTCACGAGGCGCATTTACCCCAATCCTTACCTGGTTTCCCTTAACGCCGAGCACAGTTACCGTAACTTCGTCTCCAATCATTAAGGTTTCCCCGACACGCCGAGTTAATATCAGCATTCCTATCTCTCCCAATCTGTATAACAGTAATCTAATCCTGTCTCCTTAGACAGATACCGTCTTTTTTATTGTTTTTATGGTCTTTTCTCCGAACCAACGACAAGTTTAACCCATCTGAGTTGAGCGAAGCTAGTTGAAATATTTTATGGCTTTGTTTTCAGATCGAAGCCTTCGTGCAGGGCGCGCACGCCAAGCTCGAGGTATTTTTCATCCACAACCACCGAAATTTTAATTTCGGAGGTTGAAATCATCAGAATATTGATACCTTCATTCGCCAGAATCTCGAACATCTGGCTCGCAATTCCCGCGTGCGAGCGCATGCCGACACCGACGATCGAGATCTTGACGATCCTGTTGTTTCCGGAAACCTCCCGGGCTTTCATTCGCTTCGCCGTCTCTTCGAGTGATTCCAGTGCAGTATCGAAATCATCCCGATGAACCGTAAAAGTAAAGTCGGTCGTACCATCTGCACCGACGTTTTGAACGATCATGTCGACTTCGATATTGGCATCGGAGATCGGGCCGAGTATCTGGTAAGCAACGCCAGGCGTATCGGATACACCGTTAATGGTTAACTGGGCTTCGTCGCGATTAAACGCGATGCCCGATATCAAAGCTTGTTCCATAGTTTTATCCGTACCATATTCTGTGGTTATCAAGGTGCCATCGCCCGCTCCGAATGACGAGAGCACGCGCAACGGTACCTGGTATTTTTGTGCGAATTCGACCGCTCGAATTTGCAGCACTTTCGAACCGAGGCTCGCCATTTCCAGCATTTCTTCAAAGGTGATGGTGTCCAGTCGGCGTGCTTGTGGCACCACCCGCGGGTCAGTCGTGTAAACACCATCAACGTCGGTGAAGACCTGGCATTCGTCGGCTTTCAGTGCAGCGGCCAGTGCCACGCCGGTCGTGTCCGAGCCACCGCGTCCCAGCGTTGTTATGTTGTTGTGTTCGTCGATCCCCTGGAATCCGGCAACCACGACAATACGTCCTTGTTTGAGGTCATCGGTCATTTTGACATTATCAATCGATTTTATGCGGGCCTTGTTGTGCGCACTATCGGTCATGATCCTGGCCTGGCCACCGGTGTACGAGCGCGCCGGGTAACCTCGTTTTTCCAATGCCATTGCCAGCAGCGCTATCGTGACCTGTTCACCGGTCGTCAGCAGCACATCGAGTTCGCGTCCGCGCGCCTGCGGATCGACCTGCCGGGCAAGTTCTACCAGCCGATTGGTCTCTCCACCCATCGCCGAAACCACGACCACCATGTCATTACCCGCGTCACGGTACGAGATCACCTTGTCGGCGACGGCCTTGATGCGCTCTATCGAGCCTACCGAAGTACCGCCAAATTTTTGCACCAGTAGTGACATTGTCTTTCGACTGGACTCGCCGGGTTGAAAAAAAGACCGCGGATTATAGGAAATATGGATACATTTGTATAACGATATTCGTCATCGCGCGCGATCACTAATAGAATTCAACCTCTACCATTACCCTGTAATATCCACCTATGTTTTCATTGCTCCAGTTTGATTGGCCCGTATTACTAGCCATCACCGCCGCATTGCTTTTCGCAGGGCTGATCCACGGTACCCTGGGACTTGGCTTTCCAATGGTAGCAACGCCGATTCTTGCCACGATGATGGACGTGCGCAGTGCAATACTGATCACCTTGCTACCGACCATGGCAGTCAACATCGCCAGTATTTTCAATAGCAAATCCTCCCTGAAAAACACGCGACAGTTTTGGCCGCTGGTTTTCTTTACCTTTATCGGATCACTCGCCGGCACCGTCGTTCTGGCAGCCCTCGATCCCGCTCCGTTTCGCATCGTGCTGGCGGCATTAATCCTGTTATACCTGTGGAATAACCTGCGCATTCCAAAACCATGGCTCATCGACAACGCCATGCTGGCGATGGCGATTTTTGGATTGATTGCTGGTCTGGCGGCGGGTACCACCAATGTCATGGTCGCCGTTTTAATTGTTTACTTCCTCTCGCTGGAAACTCCCCGTTCGACCATGGTGCCTGCACTGAACTCATGCTTCCTGGTTGGCAAGGCTTCACAGATCGTCGTGCTTGCAGTCGCGGGGCTCGTCGGTTTCAGGTTAATGCTTGAAACGGCGCCGCTGGCAGTCGCTGCTGTCATTGCACTGCAGCTAGGACAACGTTTGCGGTCACGCATCGATGTCGGTACTTACCAGGCCATTCTGCGTAAATTGTTGCTGATCCTGGCGATTGTATTGATTTACCAGTTTTTGTCTGAAACAAACCTTGTCCCGGGATTATCCGGTTAACAGGGCTAGAGTTTGCTTTCAATCCAGGGCAATACCGATTCGAGTGCCGCGGGAAGATTTTCAGGCTGATTGCCCCCGGCCTGGGCCATGTCCGGCCGGCCGCCGCCACGGCCACCACATTGCTCGGCCACCATATTGGCCAGATCACCGGCGCTGATACGTTTCGATTCAGCCTTGGTCACGCCCGCGATGATCGACACTTTATCGTCTTCGCTACTGGCGAGCACTACCGCTGCAGCACCCAGCTTGTTTTTAAGTTGATCAACCGTGTCGCGCAGCGTTTTAATGTTGGCACCATCGAGTTTGACGGCAAGTACTTTAACGCCCTTGATCTCTTGCGCCTGAGATGCCAGGTCACCCCCTGTCTGCGAAGCCAATTTTGACTTAAGGGCCTCGAGCTGTTTTTCCAGCGACCGGTTATTCGCCTGTAACTGCTCGATTCGAGGCAACAGCTCGTCCCGGCTCGCCTTTAATGTGTGCGCTGCGGTATCTAGTTTATCTTCACTGTCAATGAAGCGCCTGACCGCGGCTTCACCGGTTACTGCCTCGATACGACGTATGCCGGAGGCAATACCGGTTTCGAGTATGATCTTGAACAATCCAATATCGCCGGCACGTGGTACGTGGGTACCGCCACAAAGCTCGATCGAATCGGATCCGATTTTCAGCACGCGCACCACGTCGCCATATTTTTCGCCGAACAGCGCGATGGCACCGGATTTTTTTGCGGCTTCCATATCCATGGACTCGGCCCTGGTTTCCAGGTTGCCACGTATTTCATTGTTGACAATGGTTTCTATCGCGACAATCTGCTCATGCTCGACAGGTTGATAGTGCGAAAAATCAAAGCGCAGCTTATCGGCATCAACCAGTGAACCTTTCTGCTGAACATGTTCTCCGAGGACTTTTCTTAACGCCGCATGCATCAAGTGCGTCGCCGAATGATTGAGCATGACGGCGCGCCGATGATTTTCATCGATTTGCGCCTTGACCCTGTTACCTACACTCAACTCACCGGTTATCAGTGAGCCAATATGAAGGTAAACATCGTTTTGTTTCTGCGTATCGCTAACCTTGAACTCGGTATTTTTACCCAGGCTCAGACTGCCGATATCGCCGACCTGGCCGCCGGACTCGGCGTAAAATGGCGTCTGCTTCAGAATGACAACTGCCTGGTCTCCGTTTTCGAGTTGATCGATGGCTTCATCATTTTGCAGAATAGCAACGATACTGGAGCTAGCTGTCGATTTATCATAACCGAGAAATTTTGTCGCTGGATAGGTATCGAGCTTAAATTGCTTGCCGATTGCGCTGAATTGACTCGAGGCGCGCGCGCGTTCGCGTTGTGCTTTCATCTCGACATCGAAACCAGCCTGGTCAATGCCGAAACCTTCCTCGCGCGCCACGTCGGCGGTTAAATCGACCGGAAAGCCGTAGGTATCGTAAAGCTTGAAAACTGTTTTACCGTCAATCGTGTCGCCCTTCATTTTGCCGATCGCATCCCCAAGAATTCGCATGCCCTGCTCCAGGGTTTCGGCAAAGCGTTCTTCCTCTTTTTGCAGCACGCGTTCGACATGCCCACGGTTTTGGCTAAGCTCCGGATAAGCGTCTCCCATTGCGCTATCGAGAGTCTCCACCAATTTATAGAAGAAAGGCTTCTTGCAACCAAGCTGGTGGCCATGTCGCGCCGCACGACGAATGATTCGTCGCAGCACGTAGCCGCGTCCTTCGTTGGAGGGCAAGACGCCATCGACAACCAGGAACGCGCAGGAACGAATATGGTCTGCGATAACGCGCAAGGATTTGTTCTCCAGGTCCCTGGTGCCGGTCAATTTGGCAGCGGCTTTTATTAAAGACTGGAACAGGTCAATATCATAATTATTGTGCACCTGCTGCATGATTGCCGCGAGGCGTTCGAGCCCCATCCCGGTATCAACCGACGGTCGCGGCAGCGGCTCCATATTGCCGTGTTGGTCCCGGTTATATTGCATGAAAACCAGGTTCCAGATTTCGATGTATCGATCACCATCTTCCTCGGGCGTACCCGGTGGCCCACCCTCGATTTCGGGTCCGTGGTCGTAGAAAATCTCGCTGCAGGGACCGCAGGGACCAGTATCACCCATAGACCAGAAATTATCTGAAGTACCGATGCGAGTGAATCTTTCAGGGTCCACTTTGATATCCTCAAGCCATATTGTTGCGGCCTCGTCATCATCGGCATAAACGGTAACCCAGAGTTTTTCCGCGGGTAAGCCGATAACATTGGTCAGGAAATCCCAGGCGTAGTGGATCGCATCCTTTTTAAAATATTCACCGAAACTAAAGTTACCCAGCATTTCAAAAAAGGTGTGGTGTCGGGCAGTGTAGCCAACGTTTTCAAGATCGTTGTGTTTGCCGCCCGCACGCACACAACGCTGCGAGGTCGTGGCACGGGTGTAATTTCGTTTTTCACTGCCGAGGAATACATCCTTGAATTGCACCATGCCTGAATTGGTAAACAACAGCGTCGGATCGTTGCCCGGCACCAATGGGCCTGATGGCACGATGGTGTGTCCGTGCGCTTCGAAATACTTGAGAAACTTGTCTCTTAATTCGGCACTGGTTGTCATTTAACTTCGGTCAGATATCGCTTCAATAAATAACGCTCGGAATCATCCGAGCGTACTATCGAAATAATCGCATGACTGACTCGGGAGAAAAACCCCTATTTTGTAAAAAACGCGCCTGCTTCATGCGCGTGGCATAGTCTGTTGGTATCGTTTCTCCATACTTGCGTATGCGTTGTTGCAGCATTAATTGATCCCAGCAATCGGACATCGGTTCAAGAAACTCGTCGGCAAGTGCGTCTGCGATTCCTTTTTGACGTAATTCGTAACGAATTTTTAATGGGCCGACACCCGCGTTAAATCGGTGGCTGACGTAAGCTTCGGTAAACCGAGCATCAGACAACAAGTGGTCCTGCTTTAATCCCTGCAGTACTTCGTCGATCGCATCGGCGTCATGACCACGGGCTTTCAGTTTTTGACGCAATTCATGTTCAGAATGCTCACGCCGGGCGAGCAGATCCATCGCGGTCTTGCGAATACTCGTATGATTCTTATTTTCAGCCATAACAGATATGTTGTATTTGATTGGATTTTTTCGCGAGCGCAAGGCGAATTCGCACGGAGAACCTGAGTGTACAAAAAATACTCGTGGTTCGACCGGGCCGGCGCCCCGGCACGAATTCAACGCTGCGATCGCGGGAAAAGACATCAAATAAAAAAAACCCTCGGAGAAAATACTCTCCGAGGGCACTGCCAGCTTGCAACATAAGGGTGGAGGGGATAGGTAGGCTAGGAAATTTCCACCATTTCGGGTTCGACTTCTGGGTTAGAGTCTGTTGCTTCGCTGTCAATTGGGTCGACAGTTTTGGGTTTGGGTAACAACTCGGTGCGCAAACGCTGATCGATTTCATCCGCCATTTCGGTGTGTTCCTTGAGGAAAATACGTACGTTGTCTTTACCCTGGCCGATACGCTCGTCATTATAGCTGTACCAGGCACCGGCTTTTTCAATCATGCCGTGCTTCACGCCGAGGTCGATAAGTTCACCTTCACGGGATGAACCTTCGCCATAGAGAATCTCGAATTCACATTGCTTGAATGGTGGTGCTACCTTGTTCTTGACGACTTTAACGCGGGTTTCGTTACCAATCACCTCGTCTCCCCGCTTGATCGCCCCAATGCGTCGTATGTCGAGGCGCACTGAGGCATAAAACTTTAGCGCATTGCCACCGGTTGTGGTTTCCGGGTTACCAAACATGACACCGATCTTCATACGAATTTGATTGATAAAAATAACCATGGTATTGGAGCGCTTGATATTCGCGGTAAGCTTGCGCAGTGCCTGGGACATCAAACGAGCCTGCAGTCCCATGTGCGAATCGCCCATATCGCCCTCGATTTCCGCCTTTGGTGTCAATGCAGCGACCGAGTCAACGACAACAACTTCGACCGCACCCGAGCGCACCAACATATCGGTTATTTCGAGTGCCTGTTCACCGGTGTCCGGCTGTGATACCAGCAAGTCATCAATATTGACGCCCAGTTTATCGGCATAAGTCGGATCCAGCGCGTGCTCTGCATCGACAAATGCAGCGGTGCCACCGTTTTTCTGACACTCGGCAATGACCTGCAAAGCCAATGTAGTTTTACCGGAAGATTCGGGCCCATAGACCTCGACGACCCGGCCACGCGGCAAACCGCCGATACCCAGGGCAACATCCAGTGACAGGGACCCGGTTGATATCACACCCATGGTCGTATCGACCCCGGCATCACCCAGTCGCATGACGGATCCCTTGCCAAATTGCTTTTCAATTTGACCCAGTGCTGCGGTGAGTGCTTTTTGCTTATTGTCGTCCATTTGCTACCTACCTTTGGATTTGAGTTGCCGGATTATCACACAGTCCAACGAGAACATAAAGAGAACTTTTCAATTTATCGTCAATTTCCAATCATGCCGTGCGAAAACATAATGCGCATTATAATTTCATAGTGGCTCATAGCGTGAGCCACTATGAAATAAAAGATAAAACAGGAATTTACCGCAATAGGTTGAACCGGGCGGAATGCAACGATAGTCTTTAGCAAACCCGACTGGAATTCGCGTGGAAAACACTAACCGCCCCGATATTTCCGCTCGCAGTATCGTGATACTGGCCGCGCTCGTAACCGTTGTGGCGGCGCTCACGCTGCTGTGGTCCGGTGCGCCCACCCCGGGATCTCCGCTGGCGCAGCTGTGCGGCGCGCTGGGCGCACTGCTGTTACTGGCACCACTCGCTTTTGTTATCATGAAGCGTTCCGGATTTGCCAACAACCCGCCCGCCTGGTTTATCGGTCACATCCTCGCCACGTCACTCGGAAGCTGCCTGATTTTCATCCATGTCGCCGCGGGCAACTGGTTGACGCCACCCGGGCTTATCCTGTTGCTGATGGCGTTTCTCGTCCTGCAGGGGAGTTTACTGCGGGCCTTCTTCTCACGTGGGTTCAGCCTGCTGTTTGCCCGCAGCAGTGTCGCCTCGGGATTCAGTGCGCCCGTTAACCTCGATAAAACCGCGTTGCAGAATATCATCGACACCAAGATCCGGTTGCTGGAAAGCATCGATCCCGCTGCCGACGAAGCACTGTTCTCACCCGCCCTGAAGCACTGGTTGCGTAAACCGTGGAAAAGCACCAGGTACCTGGTGCTGGCCGAGCGCGAGGCCCGCATGGTGGGCACACGCGCCAGCGCCGGGATAGGGCTCAGCTGGTCGCGGCGCATTCACATGCTGGCAGCGCTCGGTTTTTACCTCGGCCTGATCTCGCACATCGTCGTGGTCCTGTTTTTTGCCGGGTATGCTGCCGAAGGTGGACCCATCGACTGGTGGTATATCACCGACTGGGGCGGTTAACCGATGACCGACGTTTCAACCCAGTTAGCGCTGATGATCGATCTCGAACGCTGCACCGGCTGCAAGAGCTGCGAAGCTGCCTGCAAGCAAACCAATGCGCTCGGTCCCAACAGTTATCGTAACCGGGTGATGTGGTTTGATGAACAGCACAGCGATAGCGCTCAAACATCCCAGGCCAGGCTGGATTTTCTGACCGTCACCTGTCAGCAGTGCGAACGTCCGGCCTGCCTGCGCGCCTGCCCGGTCTACCCGAAGGCAATCTCCAAGGATCCGGTCACGGGTGTGGTCGCGATTGACGAAAACCGCTGCACCGGTTGCGGCGAGTGCGCATTGTCCTGCCCTTACGGTGCGATTGGCTATAATGCCGAGCAACACCATGCGGTAAAGTGTGATCTATGCGCCGAACGCAGAGATCAGGAACTGGGACCTGCCTGCGCCTTCGTATGCCCAACGCGCGCCATCAGTTTCGGCACGCGCGCAGCGCTGCTTATCAGTGTACAGCAAGAACAACGAGAGATTCTCGATACCGACCACTTCCTGCAACAACCGGCAACGATTTATCTCAAACGCCTGGTTGACGGGGCGCAGAGCGATGCCGACGCAAATGAACAAAGCACCCCGGCCCTGATGCATGACCATCAAAGCCGGGCAAGTCTGCAGACTCAGGTCGCACGGGGCTCGTATCGCCGTTCGCAGAAAAACCTGCTGCTGCAACAGGAGGAGCGCATTGTCCCGGGAGGCTGCAACATCTGTTTCAACGGCTGTCCGGTAAAGTATCACCTGCGCGGTAACGAGGTGCTCAATATCTACGGCAACGAAGAAGACCCGGTATTCCAGGGTCGCGTTTGCCCAAAATCGCAGATGTCGCTGCAGCTTTACAATAATCCCCACCGGCTGGTGACGCCGCTGAAACGTGTCGGCGTGCGCGGCAGCGATTCGTTTCGGCCGATCAGCTGGGACCAGGCCCTGAGCGAGATTGCGCACAAACTATCCGCGGTACGCGATCAGTACGGGAGCGATGCGCTCGCGATCCAGTCGGGTTCACGCACCGGCGTGCTCAATATAATCGGCGCGCTGCCACTATTCGCCGGGCTCTGGGGTACCGCAAACGTGGCCGCTACCGAGCCCTATTGCGACCTGGGCAAGGGACTCGCGCTGAGCCTGACGCAGGGCACCGGCGTCATGGCAAGCGTTTATACCGAGCAAGATATCGGCAGCGCCGAGGCCTATGTTTACATCGGCGACAACCAGGCCGAAACCCGTCCGGTAAACTTCGGCATGCTAAACGACTGGCGCATAAAGCATCGTGCGAAAATGATTGTCGTCGATCCCCGTCTGACCCCGACCGCCAGCAAGGCCGATGCCTGGTTACCGATTCGCTCGGGGACCGATATGGCGCTTGGCCTCGGCATCATCCATTACCTGTTCGAGCACGATCTCCACGACCAGGCATTCTGCGAACGCTGGATCGTCGGCTGGCACGAGTGGCGTGATTACGTAAAAGATAAATATTATGACCTTGAATGGGCGGCTCAGGTTACCGACCTCGAAGTCGGCCAGCTCGAAATGCTGGCCCGCACCATCGCACAAGCCGACGGCTGCATGATTTTCCTGAGTCGTGGCGTTAACCAGCATACCAATTCGGCACAGACCAACCGCGTCTTCATGTTCCTCGCGGCAATGACCGGCAATTGGGGGCGTCGTGGCGGTGGTTATTTCAATGTATCCTCCGAAATGAACTGGCAGCCACCACAGATTCCCGCTCACCGCAAGGCCGATGTGCGCGCAGCGATAAGCAAGAATCCCTCCGCCTGGATGGAGGCGATGCTCAACGGCACGCCCTACCCGATCAAGGCGCTGATCACGAGTAATAATCCACTGGCGCAATGGCCGAATCAAAATCGTGCCCGCCAGTCGATACAGGCACTCGACCTGGTGGTGCACCTCGAATTGTTCAAGAATGCGACTTCGCGTTTCGCCGACTACGTGTTACCGATGGCAAGCGGAATCGAAAAAGGCGGCACGACGCGATTTGCCGAGGATCGACGCATTGTCTGGAACGACAAGTTTATCGACCCGCCCGGCGAGGCCCGCTCCGATCACTGGTTCTGGATCGAACTGGGTAAGAAATTCGGCTTCGATGATGTATTAAAAGATGACTACAAAGATCCCCGTAAACTCTGGGACGAAGTACTCGTAACTGCCACCGCGGACCTTGCTGCCGCAACCACCGCGGAGCTGACCAGCCGACCCAATCGGACGGTACGATTACCCCGCTTCGAGGGCGGGCCGGGTGAGATCGATCCGGTTTACGTGACCGAGGCGATGCGCCGCGATCCAGGGGCAAATCTGAGTTACCCGACCACGAGCGGTAAGCTTGAATTCTGGACCCCTCAGCTGGAACAGAAATTTTCGGCCATGGGACTATCAGCTTTACCCGAGTTCTACACCGAGGCCGAACAGCTGGTCAGCCTGCCGCACATAAAATACGATACGACTGCAAAAGTTTCGAGTTTTTTCAGCGAGGAGACCCTGGTATATCCAGGTCATATCGTTGACGAGCCTGTCACCCATGACGCAGCCTTTGATACCGAGCTCGTAACCGGGCGTCCGGCCGCACCCCACTTTCACTCCTGGACACATTATTACTGGCAGGCCCAGGAAATGTGGCCCGAGCTGTACTGCCAGATCCACCCCCATAAGGCCGCAACGCTGGATATTAGGGACGGGGACCCGGTTTCAGTGATCACCGAGAACGGCAAGATTACCCTGCGAGCCTGGATCCATCGTGGGATCCGCCCCAACTGTATTTTCATCCCGATCGGCTGGGATGAGCAACAACCCTATCACCCCGGCGCGAGCGTCAACCACTTAACCGGGATCCGGCTTGATCCGGTTTCACAGCAGGCCAACCTGAAAACCCACCTGTGCCGGGTGGAAAAGGCAACGCACTAATTCCATGGATTCGACACATCTCGATATATCGTCACAGTTCCTGCTGGCCCTGGGCGGAATCTTTCTGGTCGGCCTGCTGTTGTCAACCGTCGCGCAAAGGTCGTTTCTACCTCGCGCCACCCTGCTGCTGCTGTTTGGCGCGATTATCGGCGAAGATCTTCTGGACCTGGTTCCCGGGCTGCTGGTAGACCGCTTCGGTCTCATCGCCGAAATGACCCTGCTGATGGTGGGTTTCCTGTTAGGAGGGAAACTAACCCGCTCCGCGTTAAAAGGCCACACCGGTATCTCGTTCTCGATTTCAATCTGTGCCGCGCTTTTACCGGCGCTCGTGGTCTGCCTGGGTATGATCGCGATGGGCGTGGCCATCGAGATCGCGATGCTGCTTGGCTGTTTCGCCGCGGCCACGGCACCAGCGGCCGTCCTCGACGTGGTGCAGGAATCAGGTGTAAAAAACAGGTTCAGCGAATTGCTATTGTTGATCGTTGTACTCGACGATGTCTGGGCACTATTACTGTTCGGTGTCGGTATGGCTGTTGTAACCTCTTTAAATGGTGTTGCCGGCGAGTCCACTTTCATCGGGCTCGTGACCTGGGAACTGGGTGGGGCTGTACTGGTGGGTATCGCAGTCGGTCTGCCTGCTGCTTACCTGACCGGTCGCATCAAGGATGGCAGACCGATGCTGGTCGAGGCACTGGGTATTGTTTTCCTGTGCGGCGGCATCGCCCTGTGGTTGAACGTTTCTTTCCTGATCGCGGCAATCGTTATGGGCGCAGTAATCGCCAACCTGGCTCGTCATCACGAATATCCGTTTCATGCAATTGAAGATATCGAATCGTTGTTCATGATTATTTTTTTCGTGCTCGCCGGGGCATCACTCGAACTCGGTGCGCTTGCCGTGCTCGGGCTCACCGGCGGGGTTTATATTCTATGCCGTACAATGGGCAAGTACCTGGGCGCCTGGATCGGCGGCTACCTGGGCAAATCAGGGCAGGATCATCAGTTGTGGATGGGCGTTGCACTACTGCCCCAGGCCGGTGTTGCAATCGGCATGGCGCTGGTGGCATCGAATCAATTCCCCGAGTATCGACAGATCATGCTGCCGGTCGTGATCGCATCAACGGTAGTGTTCGAGGTTATCGGCCCGGTGTTCACACGCCTCGCCATCCGGCACTCGGTCGAGGATAGCCGCTGATACGTAACTAGTCCGAGTCAACCAGGTCGATCAAACCCTCGAGTGCCGCGACCAGGGTCGCCGCACGGACCGCCTCGCGGTTACCGCCGAACTGGTACCGATTGGCAATAAGTTCGTCGTCCGAAGCTACCGCTATCCAGACTGTACCCACCGGTTTTTCATCGCTACCGCCCCCAGGACCCGCTATCCCGGTAACCGCAACCGCGAGGCTGGCACGACTGTGGTCCAGCGCACCGCGCGCCATCGCGGTTGCAACCGGTTCGCTGACGGCACCATAGTCCTCGATAATCGACGCCGGCACCCCTAACATTTCATTTTTTGCCGCGTTGCTGTAGGTCACGAAACCACGCTCGAACCAGTCCGAACTGCCCGCCAGGTCGGTCAAGGTTTTGGCAATCAGTCCACCGGTACAGGATTCAGCGGTACAAACTTTCTGTTGACGCTTCAATAGCTGCTCTGCCAGCTGCTGAACCAGCGCTACCTTATCTCCACTCATGCCGGCATTATATCGTAACGTGAAACTCGTGACCTGCATCAACTGTCCGCTGCCCGATATGGTTTATCAATTGGGCAGTGATATAATGCCGCCAAACACAATAAGACGACTAACGACATGAATGAATCCCTGAAACCTGGCCCGGCCTCCGCACTGGAAGCTGCCGACAGCTTACAATTTGAAACCCCCTCGATTCAAGACAACAGCATTGCGCAGCACGAAATGGAGCGCATGGACGTTATTCGCAGGTTTGAAAATGGCATGTATCCGTACGAGGACAGGATTAAAAAGTCTGAATACGAAAAAGAAAAAGCCCTGTTGCAGGTCGAGTTACTCAAGGTACAACGATGGGTGAAGGATTCCGGCAAAAAGATTGTAATTTTATTTGAAGGCCGCGATGCGGCCGGCAAGGGCGGCGCGATAAAGCGCTTCATGGAACACCTCAATCCGCGGGGTGCACGTGTGGTTGCGTTGGAGAAACCCACGGTAGCCGAACAGACGCAATGGTATTTTCAACGCTATATCAAGCATCTGCCTTCGGCCGGGGAAATCGTTCTGCTCGACCGTTCCTGGTACAACCGTGCCGGGGTCGAACGCGTTATGGGATTTTGTGACCCGGGGGCTTATCTTGAATTCATGCGCCAATGTCCGGAAATCGAACGCATGCTGGTTCGTTCCGGCATCCTGTTGTTCAAGTACTGGTTCTCGGTTACGCAGGACGAACAACGCAGTCGATTTGAATCCCGCAAGAGCGATCCGCTCAAGCAATGGAAACTATCCCCGATCGACCAGGCCTCGATTGACAAGTGGGATGACTACACCGAAGCCAAGGAAGCGATGTTCTTTTACACGGATACCGCCGATGCGCCCTGGACGATCATCAAATCCGACGATAAAAAACGCGCTCGCCTTAATTGCATGCGACATTTCCTGGCGTCATTAAATTACGATGACAAGGATTTGGAAACGGTGGGAGAGCCCGATCCTTTTATCGTCACATCCAGTGATCATGCCATCGCCAAAAGCGAACACATTCTCGGCAAGAGCCTGCATCCGAAGCAACGGCGCTCGAAAAAGAAATCTTAGTTTGTCACACACCATCGGGCTTATATAATTGACCAGTTTTTTAAGCTGAGAAATGTAACCTCCCCTATATGGGTCAACTAGAATCAAGCCTGAAGCCACACACCCCCATGATGCAGCAATACCTGCGCATCAAGGCCGATCATCCCGAAACACTGCTGTTTTATCGTATGGGCGATTTCTACGAGCTGTTTTACGAGGATGCACGCAAGGCCGCAGGTCTGCTGGATATTACCCTGACCCGGCGCGGCCAATCCAGCGGTGAGCCGATACCGATGTGCGGGGTACCTTATCACGCCGTCGACAGCTACCTCGGCAAACTGGTGAGAAAAGGGGAATCTGTCGCCATTTGTGAACAAATCGGTGATCCAGCCGCCAGCAAAGGCCCGGTCGAGCGCAAGGTCGTGCGCGTGGTGACGCCCGGCACTTTGACCGACGAAGCGCTGTTGCAGGATCGTATTGAAAACCTGCTGTGCTGTATTTATCGACAGCCTTCGGGTTGGGGACTGGCGGCCCTCGAAATCAGCTCGGGCCGTTTCAGTTTGAGCGAACTTGATAGCGACGAATTGCTGAGCAGTGAAGTTGCGCGACTCAATCCCGCCGAAATCATTTACTGCGAAGATCAGCTGCTGCCACTCGATTCGATCTACATGCAACAGGCCCACGCGATGCCACCCTGGCATTTCGAGCTGGATACCGCGACGCGGTTACTGTGCGAGCAATACCGTACCGCCAGCCTGCAAGGGTTCGGCATTGTCGAATCTAGCATCGCCATCAGTGCAGCCGGTTGCCTGTTGCAGTATGTCAACGACACGCTTAGAACCGAGATCAATCATCTGCAGCCGTTGCGTTACGAAGCCGTCAGCGATTTGCTGCTGATCGACGCCAACAGCCGCCGCAACCTCGAGCTGATCCGTTCATTCAGCGAACAATCGCCGCAAAACAGCCTGTTCAACGTGATCAATTTCTGCAGTACCACGATGGGGCATCGCGAACTGACACGCTGGATACAGAAACCCCTGCGCGATCAGAACCAGGTGCGTCAACGCCATCACGCCGTCGCGACCCTGCTCGATAACCAGGAATTTGAAATCCTGCGCGAGACTCTCGTCGAAATCGGCGATATCGAACGGGTCCTGGCCCGGATTGCGCTGCTATCGGCCCGACCTCGCGACCTGTCGACCCTGGCATCGACCCTGCAGGCATTACCAGCATTGCAGCAACAGCTGGGGAGACTCGACAGCCCCTTACTACAGCAACTGTCAACAGGCATCAGCACTCATCCCGAGGTCGTGGCACTGCTCGATGCCGCGATTATCGATGAGCCGCCCCTGTTGATTCGAGATGGCGGTGTTATCAAAACAGGATTTGATCCCGAGCTCGATGAATTGCGAGCGCTCAGCGCCAATGCTGATCAGTTCCTGCTCGATCTGGAGTCGCAGGAGCAGCAAAAGACGGGTATCAACTCGCTCAAGGTCGCTTATAACCGCGTCCATGGATTTTACATTGAAGTCAGCAAATCGCAGAGTGACGGAGTACCGGACGACTACGTCCGACGACAAACCCTGAAAGCCGTTGAACGCTACATCACGCCCGAGCTCAAGGCATTCGAGGACAAGGTGCTGAGCGCGCGCGAACGCGCCCTGGCACGGGAAAAGTATCTCTACGAGGCATTGTTGAAACAGCTCGTGGAAAACCTGCCCGAACTGCAGCAATGCGCACTGGCACTGGCGCAACTGGATGTGCTGAACTGCTTTTCGGTCGGTGCGAACGCGCACGACTGGAGTGCACCCGAACTAACCGATGCCCGGCTGCTCGAAATCGAAGCCGGTAGACACCCGGTGGTGGAACAGGTGCTCGAACAGCCATTTATCGCCAATGATCTGCATCTCGATGAAGATACCAGCATGCTTCTGATTACCGGCCCCAACATGGGTGGCAAATCAACCTATATGCGACAAACCGCCCTGATCGTAATCCTTGCCTACATGGGTAGCTACGTGCCCGCCCGCAAGGCGCTGCTCGGCCCGATCGACCAGGTATTTACCCGTATCGGTGCCAGCGATGACCTTTCCAGTGGACGCTCGACATTCATGGTGGAAATGACCGAGGCGGCAAACATTCTGAACAATGCCAGTGCCAACAGCCTGGTTCTGATGGATGAGATCGGGCGCGGCACCAGTACCTTTGACGGCCTGGCTCTGGCCTGGGCCTGTGCTGATCACCTGGCACAGAAATCAAACGCGTTGACCCTGTTTGCCACTCATTACTTCGAGTTAACCCAGCTACCCGAGCACTATCAGAACATTAAAAACGTTCACCTGGATGCGGTCGAGCATGGTGACGATATTATTTTCATGCACAGCGTAAAACCAGGCCCGGCAAACCAGAGTTACGGACTGCAGGTTGCACGCCTCGCCGGCATCCCCGTGCAGGCGATAAAGCTGGCACGCCATAAACTCCACTTGCTCGAGCAGCAATCGACACAGGCGCAGGGAGATTTATTTACCGCGGCTGTTCCGACCGAGGAAACGTCATCGCATGCTTTGATTGCCGAGCTCGAGTCCATCGATCCTGATGAGTTGAGTCCCAAACAGGCGCTGGAACTGATTTACCGCCTGAAAAGCCTGACCGGATCATAAACCATAAATACGCTAACCCGCTTGATTTTTGCGGGCGCCAATTTAAACTGCACTTTCGCTAAAACGGGTAACCCAAGGGGTAAACAATGACATTCATTGTTCTTGAAAACTGCATCAGATGTAAATACATGGACTGTGTCGATGTATGCCCGGTCGATTGCTTTCACGAAGGACCCAACTTCCTCGTCATCGATCCTGAAGAGTGCATTGACTGCACCCTGTGCGAACCGGAATGTCCGATTGAAGCGATCGTTTCCGAAGATGATATCCCCGAGGGCCAGGAACAATTTCTTGAACTGAACGAAGAACTGTCCCAGCAATGGCCGGTCATTACCGCCAGTAAACCGCCACCTGACGATGCCGCTGAATGGGAAGGTGTGCCCGATAAACTTCAGTACCTGGAACGCTAACCACTTCTCCCGCCTGCGAGCCGGGGCTAGGTTTTGACTTTGATCAGACCCGTCTCTAAAATCGGCTAACGACTGATCCAGAAACTTTCTCGCAAGTTTTTCTCAAACCTCCGAGTTCGGGCGGAAGGGCATCATGGCAGAATGCAATTACTATTCTTTTTACGCACTTGCGAAGATTAACGATCCTGAACTTTTATACGAGGCATTTCGGCAACAGATTGCGCCGGGCCATGCAAATGAAATAGAAATCGAGGTTTTTGAGCACAGCGATAACCGCTGGAACCGTCTGACCCCAAGTGGCGGTCTCGACCAGAATATTTCCGAGCCCATTGTTGCCACCCTGGAGCGCGAATTCGGGGCATCAGATCACGGGAGCTGGTACTACGACAGCAAAACCGGGGGCTGGTTTTGCAGCTACAAACCCCTGTCCACCAAGCATTTCGTGCTGCTCGTCAAATCCAGCGAGCCTGACAAGCTGATCGAAGAGGAATACCTGCAGTTCCTGTTTCATTTTTATTGCCACCAGTTGCAAATGCTTCAGGGCACCTACCGTGACGCGCTGACTGGTCTCTATAACCGGCGTGCATTCAACGAGAAGATACTGCAACTGCTGGACCGTTCCAGCAATCACAGACGGCGCGCGATAAATTTATCACCCTCGGTATTCGTCATGCTGGACATAGATCGTTTCAAATCGATTAATGACAGCCTGGGACACCTGTTCGGTGACGAGGTATTGTTGATACTGGCGCAACTGATGACCGATTCGTTCCGCGAAAATGATCTGCTGTTTCGCTATGGTGGTGAAGAGTTCGCGATGGTGCTCATGGATATCACAACCGAACAGGCGCAACAATCGCTGGAGCGCTTCAGAGAAAAAATCGCCAGTCATGATTTCCCGAATGTCGAACAGGTAACAGTCAGTATCGGATTTACCGAGTTCGACAAACACCTTTCGATAGATGAGCTAATTGGCCAGGCCGATAATGCACTCTATTACTGCAAGACAAGCACGCGCAACGCGGTGCATAGCTACCAGGAGTTGCTCGAAAAAGAATTGATACCGGCTGTAAAGGCACCCAGCTCCCCCAGCGTCGAACTCTTCTAGGAAACGCCCTCCCATAACCTGACCAGTTTTCCCGACCCGATTAACACACCGACGCCAGTTGTTGCGGGTGGAATACATTTTTGCCCGTCAAAAATGTTTTCCACCCACCCTTGCAGCAACTTATCTTGGCTGAGATTGAATGGACGCCCCCGTTTGAAATTGCGAATTGCGGCAAGATCCCCGGCTTGCGCGGGGGTGATAATTACGCGACAGATTCGTCGAGGAATTTTTTGACCACGGGGGAAAACTGTTCGTCGTCAATCAGGAATGCATCGTGACCGTTGGCCGAATCGATTTCCACATAGTCAACATCTGTTCCGGTCTCCCGCATAATGTCAGCGATCTCCTTTTGCTGCCTGGAAGGAAACAGGATATCCGTAGTCACTCCTACTACGAGCGCCTTGTTAACCTTGATTTTTGACATCCCGTCACTAATCGAGTCGCCATGTTCGGCAATATCGAACCAGTCCATCGCGCGCGACAAGTACAGGTAACTATTGGGATCAAAACTATTGATGAATTTTTGTGCGTTGTACTCGAGGTAGTTCTCGATCTCGAATTCGCGTTCGAAACGCTCGCCGGTAAGCTTTTCAGCCGGCAGGCGACTGCGATCAAACTTGGAATTCCATTCGTCCGCGGCCCGGTAAGACACCAGACCCAACTTGCGTGCCAGTGACATGCCCACCAGCGGCTTGCTGTCCAGGGTATACTGCCCCCCGTTCCAGGCGGGATCGCTGCGAATAATTTCACGTTGCAGGGAGCGCAGTGCAATCGTCAATGGCAGCGCCTGCGTAGCTGCCGAGATCGATACCAGGTACCCGATATTGCCTGGATACTGCATCGCATATGCGATTGAAGACATGCCGCCCATTGACGAGCCTACCGCGGCATGCAGTTTTTCGACACCGAGCTCGCGCATCAGGTAGTACCCGGAGCTCGCAATATCCTCTACGGTCACATCCGGGAAATCGGCGCCGTAGTTTTCATCGGTTTCAGGATTGATCGATCCCGGCCCGGTACTGCCGTAACATCCGCCGAGGGTATTGGCACAAACCACGTAAAATCGATTGGTATCGATCGCCTTGCCCGGCCCTATCATGTATTCCCACCATCCCGGTGACGAATCCTCGTCGGACGATGCGGCATGCGCGCTCGGCGACAGGCCGGTAAATATCAGTATTGCGTTATCTGCTGCTGCTGAAAGGGTTCCCCAGGATTCGAAGGCCAGCGTTACCTCGGGCAGGTTACCGCCACGCCACATGCTGAAACCGGTTTCGTCCAGTTTCAGTGTTTGCTGCCGGGTGGCCTTGGTCGCAAAGCTATACGCGTTTTCTTCGTCTGCCATAAGCGCGGCCCTGTATCTTATTATCCTGTGGGCAGGGGTGTTTTAGATATCCAACATTCGTTGCAGCGCAATGCGTGCATTGTTCGCAACGTCTTCTGGTACCGAGATTTGATTAACAATATTCCCTTCGACCAGGTTCTCGAGCACCCACGCCAAGTGCTGGGGATCGATACGAAACATGGTCGAGCACATGCACACAATGGGCGACATGAATTGTACCGTCTTGTTTTCGCTGGCCAGCGTCTGGTGCAATCGATTGACCAGATTCAGCTCTGTTCCAACCAGCCATTGCGTACCCGGCTCGGCCTCGGTGATCGTCCTGATAATGTATTCGGTCGATCCGACATAATCCGACATCTGGCAGACCTCGAAACTGGCCTCGGGATGAGATATGACGAAGCCATCCGGAAACTCGCGGCGAAAGCTTTCGATCTGCTCGGGTTTGAACATCTGGTGCACCGAGCAAAATCCCTTCCAGAGTATCATCCTGGCCCCCTTGATCTGCTCCGCGGTCAAACCCCCCATCGGCAGGCCATAATCCCAGACCACCATTTCTTCGAGCGGGATCCCCATCCTGTAACCCGTGTTTCTGCCGAGATGCTGATCCGGGAAAAATAATACCTTCTCGCGGCGCTCGAACGACCAGTCGAGAATTTTCTGCGCGTTGGTGGAGGTGCAGACAATACCCCTATGCTGACCACAAAAAGATTTCAGGTTTGCCGCTGAATTGATATAAGTCACCGGGGTAATGCATTCATCCGCGTCCAGTACCGTGTTCAATTCGTCCCAGGCACGCTGAACCTGTTCCAGATCGGCCATATCGGCCATTGAGCAGCCGGCTGACAAATCCGGCAGAATGGAAACCTGTTCGGGACGCGAGATGATATCTGCCACTTCCGCCATGAAGTGCACGCCGCAAAAGACGATGTACTCAGCCTTCGAGTCAGCCGCCTGGCGCGATAGTTTTAGCGAATCGCCTGAGAAATCTGCGTGCTTGAATATCTCATCACGCTGGTAATGATGACCGAGAATAACCACACGATCACCCAGCGCCTCCTTGGCACGGATGATGCGCTTATCACAATCCTTGTCGTTCAGGGACGCGTAGGGTTGCAGATCGATTGCGGCAGCGGCCATTATTGATACTATTTGTCAGACGAATCAAAAAGTCTATCACCTGCAGCATCTGCTGCCAACGACGCTATTGCTCGCCCTGGGGCTTGCGCAACCGAATCGATAGCTCGCGTAGCTGCCGTTCGCTCACCTCGGCAGGCGCCCGGGTCAGCAGGCAGGCAGCCGTTTGCGTCTTGGGAAATGCCATGACGTCGCGAATCGAGTTCGCGCCTGCCATTAGCATGACCAGGCGATCAAGCCCGAAAGCAATCCCGCCATGCGGCGGGCAGCCGTATTTCAGCGCGGTGAGTAGAAAGCCGAACTTCTCTTCTGCCTCCTGTTTTTCTATTCCAAGTAACTTGAAGACTCGATGCTGCATGTCAAGGTTATGTATACGTATCGAACCGCCACCGAGTTCGGTTCCGTTCAATACCATATCGTAGGCGCGCGACAACATCCCACCCGGATCCGCCTCGAGCTCGTCGGGGTTATCGGTGGCCGGTGCTGTAAACGGGTGATGGAGAGCACTCCAGCGGTTTTCGCTCCCGTCATGTTCGAACATCGGGAAATCAACCACCCACAGGAAGCGCCAGCCAGCTTCGACCAGGTCACGGTCCTGCCCGACCTTCAGGCGCAAAGCGCCCAGTGACTCATTCACCACGCTCGCCTTGTCGGCGCCAAAGAAAATCAGATCACCCGACTGGGCACCGGTACGCTCGAGAATAACCTGTATTGCATCATCGGGCAGGAATTTGAGGATCGGCGATTGCAGGCCTTCCCGCCCCTGGGAAACATCGTTACATTTTATGTAAGCCAGCCCTTTAGCGCCGTACTGACCCACATAACTGGTGTAGTCATCGATTTCTTTACGCGTCAACTCGTTACCTGCCGGCACGCGTAACGCCGCTACCCTGCCCTCGGGATCATTTGCCGGACCAGAAAATACCTTGAACTCAACTTTTTCGAGTACATCGGAAATGGTTCGCAGCTCCAGCTTGATGCGCAAATCGGGCTTATCCGAGCCAAAGCGTTCCATTGCCTCTGCCCAGGACATACGCGGAAATTCGCCCTCGACCTCGGCCGAGAGCACCTCGGTGAACAGGCCGCGCATCATGGTCTCCATCTGCGCCATGATCTGATCTTCATCCATGAAAGAGGTCTCTAGATCCAGTTGTGTAAATTCGGGCTGTCGATCAGCGCGTAAATCCTCGTCGCGGAAGCAGCGAACAATCTGGTAATAGCGATCCATACCCGACATCATAAGTAGCTGCTTGAACAGTTGTGGCGATTGCGGTAGTGCAAAAAACGCACCGGGATGCGTGCGACTTGGCACCAGGTAGTCACGCGCACCTTCCGGTGTTGCCCGGGTCAACATCGGGGTTTCAATGTCGAGGTATTCGTTGTCTTCCAGCCAGCCGCGTAAAAAGCGCGTCACCTGCGCGCGCAACTGCATACGGTACTGCATTTCCGGCCTACGCAGGTCAACATAACGATACTTTAAACGGTTGTCGTCGTGAACGTCCTCGTCGTCGAGCTGGAAAGGCGGGGTTTCGGATGCATTCAGGATTTCCAGTTTATGCGCCAGTAATTCGACTTCGCCGGTAGCCATCTCTGGATTGTTGGTGCCTTCGGGCCGGATGCGAAGCTTTCCCTCAACCCTGAGTACAAATTCGTTGCGTAGTGTTTCGGCCTGCGTAAACATGGCCGCGTCATCAGGATCAAAAACAACCTGCAAAATCCCCTTTTTGTCGCGTAAATCAACAAAGATTACCCCGCCGTGGTCACGGCGGCGATTGACCCAGCCGCATACGCTGATCACCTGATCGATAGATTGCTGATTGAGCTCACCACAATAATGCGTGCGCATATTGACTTATCCGAATAGATTAAATTAGGCAACGCCCGGCGTGGTCGCCGAACCATTTTTCAGGCTGTGGCCTCTTTACTGGATGCCTTTTCCTTGCCATCTGGTTTCGCCGATGTTTTATCCGACGATTTGCCCGATGAATCCTTGTCCGTGCTGTCCGCTTTCGATAAATTCTTCTGCTTGTCGGATTTAAAGTCGGTCTCGTACCAACCTGAACCGCTCAACCGGAAACCTGGCGCAGAGATTTTCTTTTTCAGCGCTTCTTTTTCGCAGGCAGGACAGTTACTAAGCGGCGGATCGCTCATTTTCTGCAGTGCGTCAAGTTCATGGCCGCACGCATTACAAACATATTCGTAAATTGGCATCGATATCTCCGAAATACTATCCCGCGAGTCGGTTATAGCAGCAACCCAAATCTTTCGAAAAGGCACGGGATTTTATAATAGTCTGGAGTAATTTCCAACATGAGAACCAACCTATACCCTGCCCGGGCACGGCTAAGACGTCAATTGATCAAAAATAAGACAAATACTTGCCTTCCAGATCAAATACCAGCCAGACTGCCCCATAGCGGCCATCAAACCGCGCAACCAGAACTTCTTCCCTGGTTTTTTGATTCTGCTGTAACCAGGTATCGTATTTATCCGTGGCCTCGTAGAATTCCATGCGCTCGTAAAACAGTTCCTGCCGCTCTTTTAAAGCCTCTTTCAGTTGCGGTTGCGATCGGTAGAGATTGAGCTGGGCGTGCTCAAGTATCTTTTCCTCGATCTTGATTCGATTTATCTCGGCGATCACCTCAGCATTTTGCTCGAGATGAGCGTAAACAATTGGTGGTTTTTCGTCACTATACTGTTTCAGTATGTTTTCAGAACTCAAGCTGCCACCATAATGCTCCATTATCGCTGTGATGACGTATTCATCGATAAGGACAATTGCCACCGGTCGCTGGCTATAGGTCGCATAGACACCGTAGGCAAGTGCGCCAAACTGGATCACCATGATCGTCACCAGGTCAAATACAATTTCTTTGCGACTCTTGCTCAGATCAAATATCAGGAAAGTAATGAAGGGTCCTAAAACCAGATCAACCGCCGCCACCAGGCGAATTCCCTGCCAACCGCCGTCGACTGAAAAATAGGGTTCTGGATACCAGTTGTAATAAATCTGGTAAACCAGGTAAACAAAAACCACGAGACTTAAACTCATGTGAATCGCGGTTGCTTTTAGCTTGGTAATCAGTAATGGTTTGGTAAATCGTAACAAGGCACGAGACCCGGCAGTAATCAGTGTGATGGATAGAATATGGTAGAGAAATTTGAAAATTTCAAGATCGTAACGGCCCAAAATTCTATCGACGTGTGTTACCACCAGGGACGTGTAGAACTGCGCAGCAGAGACAATGCACTACAAAGCATGGTTAACCTGGAAAACCCCCACCGCCTCGAACTCAAGAATCTCGAACACCTGATGGCAGTACTGCTCTTCATCCCCGAACCCGAACGAATCCTGATGCTTGGTACCGCGGCCGGATCATTGCTGTATTTCCTTAACCATCATTACCCCCATTCCGAAATTACCACGGTCGACATCGATGCCGAGTTGATCGAGCAGCTATTGAAAAAGGAAATCCTGCCGCCTGTACGGACAGGGCTCGACTATGTTTATGATGATGCAGCCCGCTTCATTACAGATTGCGAGCAAAGCTATGACCTGGTTCTCGTGGATATCTTTAACGGCTCGCAATCACCTGCCTGGCTGCTTGAGAAAGAGAGCATCGACAAGCTCTACCGACTGCTTACGTGGCGAGGTGCCCTCGCTTACAACCTGATCATCGATAGCGAACATGACTTCAAGCGCTTCTACCGGGACCTGCGACTGGTGTTTGACGGTCAAACCTTGTGTCTGCCGGTTAAAGGACTTGAAAATACAATCGCTTATGGAATTTGCTCTCCCCAACCCGGCCGCGATATGACGCAGAATATAGAACATGCGACCAGTCTGTCACAACGCCTTGGATTTAATCTGGTGGGCGTGCTATCCGTGATTTACAACACTAATCCGGTGGGCCGGGGAGTTATCTAGAATTCAAAGCTACTGGTTTTTTCCGCCGCCGCGGCATTTTGGAGAGTCAACCACTTTACCCGCGCGTGACTTCCATTCATCCGGGGTCAGCGTATGCAGTGCCAGTGCATGGATCTGCTGCATTTCCTGCTGCAGGGCCTGGTTGACCATACGGTGACGCTTGATCAGAATTTGATCGTTGAACACATCGCTGACGATCGTAACCTTGAAGTGCGATTCCGAGCCCGGGGCGACATTATGCCTGTGGCTTTCATTCTCGACCTGCAGAAAATCGGCATCAAATTCACTGGCTAGTTTGCGCTCGATAGTGGCCTGGATTGACATATGCTTTAAACCCGTAGCTTATTTCATTTTCTGCTGTACATTTTTGATCGCTTCAGCGACCTCTTCCATCGTCTGAAATCGATCTTCGAGCTCAACAGCCATCAGTTTCTGAACCAGCTGGCTGATAGGCTTACCCACTTCCTGCCTGAGCTCATACACCGGAATGGCTTTACCCTCGAGGTGTTGGAACAGCAGCGACATGGGCTCGCCGGTATAGGGAAGCTGCCCGGTAAACATACCGTAGGCAATGATGCCCAGCGCGTAAATATCGCTGCGATGATCGGCTTCCTGCCCCTTGGCACGCTCCGGTGACAGGTAGGCCGGCGTTCCGATAATTGACCCGGTCTTGGTCAGGGTCGAGTCGGTATTGGATGACGCGGAGGCAATACCGAAATCGACGACCTTGACCAGGCCTTCGTCATTCATGAGTATGTTACTTGGTTTTAAATCACGATGGATAACTTCCTGATTATGTGCTGCGGCCATGCCGTTGGCAACCTGCAACAGAATATCGAGACCCTCATCGGGTTCAAAATACTTTTTTTCCTTGAGATAGTCATCGATTCCCTTGCTATCAAAATACTCCATTGATATTGCACTCAGGTTGTCCTTGGACAACATGTCATGGATACGAATGACGTTGGGATGACTTACCCTGCGCGAATATTTTACTTCCCGCAGGAATCGTTCACGGGATGATTCCTCCGCGGTCAGCTCAGGATGCATAAATTTCAAAATCAGGGGTTCACCGACCATTTCGTCCATGGCCAGCATGACCCGCCCCATCGCGCCACGCCCGATTTCCTTGTCGATAAGATATCGATCCAGCCACAGGTCCCCCTTCTTGAAGTCCTCGATGTTTAGAACCTGCGGTGGCGCTACTTCTGCTACCTGCGCAGCATTGGTCTTCTGGCCGCCCTGATCGACTGACTGGGTATCTTCAAACTTGATCAGGCGGGTATCGAAATAAGTTGCCTGGTCAACATTGAGCCGGGGTAATCCGAATTCATCAGTTAATCGATTGACAACTTCTCCAGCAGTATCGCGTACCGTAGCCTGTAAAGTTGGAACTTTTTGCATCAACTTGTCGCGCACGGTCTTTGCATGTCGCTTGGACGTGAGTTTGCCGATCGCTTCGAGCGCTTCCCGCTGTACCAGCGCCTCGGGCATCCGCAGGCAGGCAAAAGCAATTTCAAGTCCTTTGCTAAATCCGAGATCACCGATCGCTTTTAACACCGCGGGCGCCGATTCGGGCCATTTTTTAATGACTTTTCTCAGGATATCAACCGATTCGCGTTTGTTTGTTCTGCCAATGGACGCTATCGCGCCATCGCGTACCTGCCAGTTTTCATGCAACGCGTTTTCCCACAGCTGCTCGAGATCCGATGAGTCGATATTTTGTGCCGCAAATCGCTGCGCCTGTTCGCGAATAAATTCGTTTTCGTGACTGGTTAGACCGTCGGCCGCGTTATAAAGCTGTTCATTGCCTAACTTTTGCAAACATTTCAGAGATTGCTCCTTGCCCCACCATTCCTGCTGCTCGAGCAGTTTTAAAAAATTTTCGAGGCCTTCGGGCGTGACATACTTGACGAAAAGCTTGATGAAAAGCTCGCGAATACTGTCTGATTTGCCGCAGGTCCAGGGCGCCAGCTTTGGCACCAGTTCAGCATCGGCCTGTACCTGTAATACCTCGATTGCCATTTCGCGCTCGACGTCTGACATGGATTCGACAAAAGGCAACAATACCGACGCATCAAACTTGACCGGCAGGTTTTTCAGCGCTTTCAGCGCTTCGATCACGACCGTCTTGTTTTCATCCGTTAAAAACTTTGCAATCTGTTGCGCCACGGGTGCCTGGTCTACCTGCGCAAAATAACGCAACAACATTATTTTAACCGACGGGCTGCCGATCGACTCGGGTTCAATGTGCAGCACCTCCAGGTCCAGAGGGATCAGAGAATCGGGCGCCAGCTTGAGTAATTGCTCGGCGTGAGTTTTATCCAGCTTGAGGGCGTTGGATATAATCTGCTCGGGTTTGATCCGCTCGCGCTGAAAGGCAAGAATATCGATCACTTCGGTTTTCGAAGCATCGGATTCATGCAGTTTCTTGAACAGTTTGCTGGGATTGACCTGTTCTGACTTTGAGAGTATCGAGGCCGCGGTTGACCGAATCTTGGTGGCGTCGCTATCGAGGCTTCGCAGAAACAGCTCTTCGTTACTGCCCTCGGCATTCTCCAGGCAAATCTCGGTCAACATGGCCTGGTGTACGCCAGAGGTTTCCGGGATCACCTGAATCAAATGCTCCAGCGAATCCTTCGAGGATTGACGCAGCTTTTCAACCAGCGCAACGCCTTTATCACTCTCCAGATCATCACAATCCAGAAATTGTTTCAGCGTTCTTTTGAAAAGAATTGAGCCTAACACCGCCATGTTTTTATAATTTCGTCTTAGATCTGCGCAAATACTAACTTTACGACAGGATTATAGCTGTAAAATTGCCTAAAGAGGCTAGCTTAATCTTATTTATCACGCACCAGTTTTTAATGCAGGCGCTGTTTGCTAAAGCTGAACTGCTGCCCGTCGCCGATGTCGACCGAAATCTGTTCACCAGCCACAAAATCTCCGGCCAGGATCGACATCGCAATCGGGTTTTCAATCGCCTGCTGAATTTCGCGCTTCAATGGTCGTGCACCATATACCGGGTCGAAACCGAGCTCACCAAGCATATCCAGTGCCGCATCGCTAAATGAAATATCCATGTCCTTCTCTTTCAGACGCTCGGCTAATGCCTGCAACTGAATCTGCGCGATAGCCCTGATCTGCTCCCGGGTTAAAGAGTGGAAAACGACCGATTCATCGATACGATTGATGAATTCGGGCCTGAAATGATTTGACACCTGCGCCATCACGGCCTGCTTGATTTGTTCATAGTTCTGTTCACCCGCCATGGCCTGGATCTCGGTCGAGCCGAGATTCGAGGTCATGACGATGACGCAATTGCGAAAGTCAACCGTGCGTCCCTGGCCATCCGTGAGCCGGCCGTCATCCAGTACCTGCAACAGAATATTGAAAACATCCGGATGCGCTTTCTCGATCTCGTCCAGCAGGATTACCGAGTAGGGTCGACGCCGCACTGCCTCGGTCAGGTATCCGCCTTCTTCGTACCCGACATACCCGGGGGGAGCACCCACCAGGCGTGCAACGCTATGTTTTTCCATGAACTCCGACATATCGATACGGATCATGGCGTCCTCGGTATCGAACAGGAAACTGGTCAGGGCCTTGGTTAATTCTGTTTTACCGACCCCGGTTGGCCCGAGAAACAGAAACGAACCATTCGGTCGCGCCGGGTCTGACAGTCCCGCGCGTGATCGTCTGATTGCATCCGATACGGCCTTTACCGCTTCTCCCTGACCGATCACGCGTTCACTCAACATGGTTTCCATGTTAAGCAGTTTCTCGCGCTCAGATCCGAGCATCTTCGCCACCGGGATCCCGGTCCAGCGCGACACGATCGATGCGATTTCCTCTTCACCGACTTTATTGATCAACAGTTTCATGTCCTGCGCTTCCGCATTAACGGCTTGATCGAGCTGTTTTTCGAGCTCGGGAATACGTCCATACTGTAACTCGGACATGCGTGCAAGATCCCCCGCCCGCTGTGCGGTTTCGAGATCAAGCCGGGCTCGCTCAAGCGACTCCTTGATATGGGTAGCGCCCTGCAGTGCTGCCTTTTCAGCCTTCCAGACTTCGTCCAGATCGGAATATTCACGCTCGAGTTTTCCGATCTCGTCCTCGAGGATCGTACGACGTTTCACACTCGCCGCGTCACTTTCCTTTTTCAGTGCTTCCTGCTCGATCTTGAGCTGGATTAAACGTCTTTCAAGGCGATCCATGTCTTCCGGCTTGGAGTCTATTTCCATGCGAATTCGGCTGGCCGCCTCGTCGATCAGGTCAATCGCCTTGTCCGGTAACTGCCGATCCGCGATATAGCGATAGGAAAGTGTCGCCGCCGCAACGATCGCCGGATCGGTGATATCGACACCATGGTGAACTTCGTAGCGCTCTTTGAGCCCCCGCAGTATGGCAATCGTATCCTCGACGCTCGGCTCCAGCACCAGCACTTTCTGGAAGCGCCGCTCAAGCGCCGCATCTTTCTCAAGGTACTGACGGTATTCATCCAGCGTGGTAGCGCCAATACAATGCAATTCACCGCGCGCCAAGGCAGGTTTAAGCATGTTACCGGCATCCATCGCGCCCTCCGCCTTACCGGCACCAACCATGGTGTGCAGCTCATCGATAAACAGAATGATCTGGCCTTCTTGCTTGGCAAGGTCATGGAGTACCGCTTTAAGGCGTTCTTCAAACTCACCGCGAAACTTGGCGCCCGCTATCAGGGACCCCATGTCCAGCGAAAGCACGCGCTTGTGCTTGAGCCCCTCGGGGACTTCGCCGTTAATAATGCGCTGCGCGAGTCCCTCGACGATTGCGGTTTTGCCTACGCCAGGCTCACCAATCAGGACCGGGTTATTCTTGGTGCGACGCTGTAAAACCTGGATCGCACGTCTAATTTCCTCGTCACGCCCGATAACCGGGTCGAGCTTACCCTGCTCGGCGCGCTCGGTTAGATCGATGGTGTATTTTTCGAGGGCCATGCGCTGATCCTCGGCATTGGCGTCGTTTACCGACTGGCCTCCCCGAATCGCATCCACTGCCGCGGCCAGCGCCTGCTTGCTGGCGCCCGCAGATTTTAACAGGTCGCTTAATGGTCCTTTGTCCTCCATCGCCGCCAGCACGAACAGTTCGCTGGAGATAAACTGGTCTTTACGCTCCTGTGCGAGCTTGTCGGTGACATTCAGCAACTTACCGAGTGCATTTGAAATATGCAGCTCACCACCAGCCCCTTCAACGCTTGGCAACTTTTCCAGCAGCTCGCCCAGTTGTGAGCGCAGCAGATTAATATTAATCCCTGCATGCGTGAACATCGGACGCACCGATCCACCCTGCTGATCGAGCAAAGCGATCATCAGGTGCACTGGCTCTATAAACTGGTGGTCGCGACCGACAGCGATCGACTGTGCATCAGACAGGGCTTCCTGAAATTTACTGGTCAAGCGATCCATACGCATTGATTCAGTCCTCTAAACATTATAAACATTGGGGTTAAATAAGATTAACAACCTGTTTTTCAACCCCGGCGCCGCACTGATTATGTGATCCATATCAAAGATGCGAGGCGGCCGGTAGTCGTATTTCGACGGTACGAAAAAAATCGATCGGCGTCACGGTAGGTGCAACCGGGATCACGACAAACCTCGCTGACACCCTGAGCCAGCAATACAGACTCGGCGAGACCTGCGAGGTCACATAGCCAGTGCCCCGCACGATTTGCGTGAAAAAAGCCTTCCGCACGAGCTATCGAATCGACAAACGCCGTGCGAACTTCTTCACCCACTTCAAAATTGTCCTGCGAAATACCCGGTCCTATCCAGGCCAACAGCTGCTCATTCACGGACGCCATGCTCGCAAGCGTCGCCTGAATCACTCCTGCCCGCAGGCCACGCCAACCGGCATGTATCGCGGCAACCTCGGTGCCATCACGATTACAAACCAGGATCGGCAGGCAATCTGCCGTCATCACTACTGCGACGGTTCCAGGCTGGCGCGTGATCGCGGCATCGGCGTCTCGGCTGCCGCCCTGCTCCAGTGTAACGGCATGAATGCCATGGGTCTGGTTAATCCAGCAGGGTTCGGCCGGAAGGTCCAGCACCTGCTGCAGCAACACGCGATTTTGCGCAACATGATCGGGATTGTCACCCACATGCAGTGCCAGGTTGAGACTGTCAAAAGGAGTCAGACTGAAACCACCGGCACGCGTCGTGGTAACGGCGCGGACAGTGGCAGGTGCACTCCAGCCCGGCTCTATCAATTTAATCATACTGAATCAGTGACTCCAGCAAGTTTTCGAAATCCCCCGGCAAGGGCGCCTCGAAGCTGACCGGCTCGTGGCTGCGCGGATGCTCGAAACTCAGCCGTTCAGCGTGCAGGGCCTGTCGGCTAAAGTCCCGGATCACGGGCCGCAAGGCCTCGTGGATACCGGCCGGGATGCGCTGCCGACCTCCATACACGCGGTCTCCGAGTAACGGATAGTTGATATATGCCATATGGACCCGAATCTGGTGAGTACGTCCGGTTTCGAGCTGTATTTTTATCAAGCTGTAGTGATTAAACTTGCGCGCAACCTGAAAATGCGTGATCGCTGGCTTGCCGCCCGCCTGTACCGACATTTTTTTGCGGTTCTGAGGGTGGCGACCGATGCTGGCGTCGATACTTCGACCTGCAGTTACAACGCCCTGGGCAATGGCCACGTATTCACGCTTTATCAGGCGCTGTTGCAGTTGCTCGATCAGCCAACTATGCGCCGTCAGGTTGCGGGCAACCACCATGACCCCCGTGGTATCCTTATCCAGTCGATGCACAATACCGGCACGCGGCAATTGTCCAAGCCTCGACTCATGCGCGAGTAGCCCGTTAACCAGGGTCCCATCCAGATGACCGGCAGCAGGATGCACGACCAGGTTGGCCGGTTTATTGACCACGATAATATCTTCATCCTGGTACAGAATTTCGAAGTCGACGGCCTGCGGCCGATCGGAGATTCTGATCTGCTCGGGAACATCGAGGTCTACCAGGTCACCGTCGACAACCTTTTGCCTGGATTTACAGAGTTCATCATTAACAGAGACAAATCCCTGCTGGATCCAGGACTGAATCCGGGCGCGCGAGTATTCGGGAAGTAGTCGGTGCAGGGCGTTGTCCAGGCGGTTCCCAGCCTGTTGCTTTCCAATCTGGAAACTTTGCTGAATTAATTTCATGCGCTGGTTATACTACCCGTTTTTCGCTCGACAAGCCCCCCGGATCTTAACAAACTAACTCAATGCGTTTCATTACTTACACCCTTCTCGCACTATCCTTGGTTGCCTGTGGCACAGCCAAAGAGGAAATAGACCCCACCGCGGAATGGAACGCGGAAAGGTTTTATCTTGAAGCCCGCGCGGAACTCAACAAAGGCAACTACCTGACCTCGATCGAGTACTACGAGACCCTGGAATCGAGATATCCATTTGGTAAGCACGCAACCCAGGCGCAAATCGACGTCGCTTACGCCTACTATAAATTCAATGAGCCAGATTCCGCGATCACCGCGATTGATCGCTTTATCAAGCTGCATCCGCGTAACCCGGCCGTTGATTATGCCTATTATCTTAAAGGACTCGTCAATTTCGAACGCGGTGGCACGATCCTCGATGTACTGTCCGAGCGTGACCTGTCGGAATTCGACAAGAGCCTCTTGCTGACTGCATACAATGATTTCAGGCTCCTGGTGCAACGCTTTCCCGATAGCATATACGCGGAAGATTCGGGTCGGCGCATGATTTTTCTGCGCAACGAGCTAGCCAGAGCCGATTTTCGGGTTGCCAGCTACTACGCGACGCGAGATGCATGGGTTGCTGTTGCCAACCGAACCAGATTTATTCTGCAAAACTACCAGGGCGCAAGCGTGATCAAATCAACCCTCGAGCTACAGCTCAAGGCTTACCAGGCACTTGAACTCGACGAACTCGCACGTGATACCCAGAGAATAATCGATTTAAACTACAACCAGGATTCCTGATGGAGTACCGGCAACTCGGTCACAGCGATATCCACGTCAGCGAGATTTGCCTGGGCTCGATGACCTGGGGCACACAAAATACTGAAGCCGACGGGCATGCCCAGATTGATTACGCGCTCGATCACGGCGTTAATTTCATTGATACCGCGGAACTGTACCCGGCGATTCCCATGACTGCGAAAACGACGGGCAAAACCGAAGAAATAATCGGAAACTGGTTGCAGGCCTCGGGAAAACGCGACCGGGTCATTCTGGCGAGCAAGGTAGCGGGAAAAGGGAACGCCGACGTCCAGGATGGTATTGCAATAAGCCCGCAGAAAATACGCGTCAGCATCGAGGGCAGCCTGAGACGATTGCAAACCGACTACATCGACCTGTATCAATTACACTGGCCAAATCGAGGTCACTATCACTTCCGCCAGAATTGGCGCTTTGATCCAACCAAGCAGGATAGTCAGGAAACCCTGGATCACATTTTTACGACCCTGGAATACCTGGGGGAGCTGGTCGCCACAGGTAAGGTGCGTACCATAGGTCTTTCCAACGAGACCTGCTGGGGAACCTGTCAATTTCTAAAAATCGCAGATGCCAATGGTTTCCCGCGCGTTGTTTCGCTGCAAAACGAATATAGCCTGATGTATCGCACCCATGACCTCGATCTGGCGGAGCTTTCACATCACGAAAAAGTCGGACTTTTACCCTATTCACCGCTGGCCTGTGGCATGCTGACTGGAAAATACCAAAAAGGCATCAGGCCGAAAGGCTCGCGCATGACAATCACTCCCGATATGTATGGTCGCGTTAATGACAATACCTGGACAGTCGTCGATGTCTATGTTTCGATTGCCCGAAAACACGGCATCGATCCCGCGCAGATGGCAATTGCCTTCTGCAACCAGCGACCTTTCGTGACATCAAGTATTATCGGCGCTACCAGTATCGACCAACTGGGTGTAAATCTGGGGGCTGCCGAGCTTGAACTCGGTGAAGAAGTGCTGGAAGATATCCAGTCTGTATACCGTCTCCATCCAATACCTTTTTAGCAAAAACGATGAACCAAGCTGACATTGTTGCTGAAATGCAGGTACTGCCTGAAATCGATGTCCAATTTGAAATCCGACGACGGGTCGATTTTATCAAATACCAACTAGAACTCAGTGGCCATAAAACACTGGTGCTGGGAATCAGTGGCGGTGTCGATTCCTGCACCTGTGGCCGCCTGGCACAAATTGCGATTGACGAACTCAACCAGGATAACGCCCAATATCGATTCATCGCGGTTCGCCTGCCTTATGCAACCCAGGCCGACGAAACCGACGCACAGCTGGCACTTGACTTCCTTAAGCCCAGTCATAGCGTAACGGTCAACATCCAGCCCGGCACCGACGCTATCCACGCGTCAATCCTGGAGGCCCTGGCCGAACAAGGATTGGCGGACCAAACATCTGCCAAGCAGGACTTCGTCAAGGGTAACGTCAAGGCGCGCATGCGCATGATCGCGCAATATGAAATCGCCGGCCTGCTCGAAGGACTGGTGCTCGGTACAGATCACTCCGCCGAAAACGTAACTGGTTTCTATACCAAGTACGGTGATGGTGCCTGCGACATGGTGCCATTGTTTGGGCTCAACAAGCGCCAGGTGCGACAGCTGGCTGCGGAACTCGGCGCACCCGAACAAATCATCACCAAGATCCCGACCGCGGATCTCGAGTCACTTGCACCGTCCAAGCCCGATGAGGAGGCTCTCGGCTTGAGCTACGACCAGATCGACGATTTCCTCGAGGGTAAAAAAATCGATCCCGTCGCCGAGCATCGCCTCATCCACATCTTCCTGACCACCGCCCACAAGCGCCAGCCCATCGCCACCATCTACGACCAATAATCAACGATCGTCCCGCGCACGAGCTTTCCAATAAACGGCAACCGCAGAAGCCCCTCGCAACTGGCTGGGTGGCCTACGGCTTCCCGAAAACGCATCGAATTTAAACGGCAAGGCGAGACTCGACATCCGTGTCTCGACTCGCCACAGGCCGCATCCATGCGGCCTGACCCTTTAAATTCGATGCGTTTTCGGCACCCAGCCTTTACGTTGCGAGGGGCTTCTGCGGTTGCCTTCCGCATTGTTTCTATCACTTAGTAATTTTCTTGGACATCGGACGACTAATATTACGGGTCTATAAATTTGCAGGCCACCCCGGGGAGAAGCTCACAAAAGTGTAGCGCGGCAGGGACGCCGCGCTCCAAGCGATTCCATGGATGGACCAACCGGCGCTTGCGCCGGTTGGCAGCGTCTTTTGTGAGCTTCTCCCCGAGGTGGCGTTTCGAAGCTAAAGAATTAAGCGTTGAGGACGGATTCGGCCTGCAGGTCGGCGTGGTAGGAGGAGCGCACCATCGGGCCGCTGGCGACCTGCTCGAAGCCGATCGATTCGGCATAGGCACCAAGCTCGTCGAACTCTTGCGGTGTGACGAAGCGTTCCACGGCGAGATGATCCAGGCTGGGCTGCAGATACTGACCCAGGGTCAGCATGTTCACGTCATGTGCGCGCAGATCGCGCAAGACCTGCTTGACCTCGTCAATCTCTTCACCGAGGCCAAGCATCAACCCGGACTTGGTTGGTACCTGCGCGTGCAGTTGCTTGAACTTTTGCAGCAGGTCCAGCGACCACTCGTAATCGGATCCCGGACGAATTTTGCGATACAGCGAGGGCACCGATTCGAGGTTGTGATTGAACACGTCTGGCGGCGCCTGAGTCATAATTTCGAGGGCAACATCCATGCGGCCACGGAAGTCCGGGGTTAAAATCTCAATCTTGATTTCGGGATTCAGCTTGCGCGTTTCATGAATGCAATCGACGAAATGCTGCGCACCCCCATCGCGTAAATCATCCCGGTCGACCGACGTGATGACGACATAGCGCAGTCCCATGTCGCAAATCGTCCGAGCCAGGTTTGCCGGTTCATCCCGATCCAGCGGATTCGGCCGGCCATGACCGACATCGCAGAACGGGCAACGCCGGGTACAGATATCACCCATGATCATAAAAGTGGCGGTACCCTTGGAAAAACACTCGCCGAGATTGGGACAGGATGCCTCTTCGCACACCGTAAACAGGCTGTTCTCGCGCAAGCGCGCTTTAAGCTGCCTGACCCGGTCCCCGGTGGGTGCCTTGGCACGTATCCACGGCGGCTTACGCTGCACCGTTCTGGACGGTACAACCTTGATCGGTATACGAGCCACCTTGTCGGCACCCTTGAGCTTAACGCCCTGAATAACCTGGTTCTTTTTCACTTAAATTCCCAATAAGTATGCCGGCCAGTGTTTGGCCCACCTGCTCGACCCCATCGGTGACACCCAGGTCACTCAATTGCGTGACCGCAAGGCCCGAGTATCCACAGGGATTGATCCGTGCAAACGGCTCGAGATCCATATCCACGTTTAAACTCAGGCCATGATAACAACATCCTTTTCGTATGCGCAATCCAAGCGCGGCAATCTTGGCTTTACCAACATAAACACCCGGCGCTCCTTTGCGAGTGTGTGACGCTAACTGGTAATGCTCGAGTAAATCAATGACAGATTTTTCGATCCTGGCGACCAGCCCTTTAACGCCGAGGCCGAGCCGCGTGATATCGAGCAGGCAGTAAAGCACCAACTGTCCCGGTCCGTGGTAGGTAATCTGGCCACCCCGATCAACCTGCACAACCGGAATATCACCGGGATTCAGCAGGTGTTCGGCACGCCCGTTCAAACCCTGGGTGAAAACCGGGGCATGCTCGACGATCCAGAGTTCATCAGGGGTTTCCGGATTTCGCCGATTGGTGAACTCCCTCATCGAATCCCAGGTCCTCTGGTAATCAGACCTGCCCAGGTACTTGACTGCGATAGGCTTTGGCAAGATCGTCACCTGCAGCGAACAAGTTTGACAAGAATCCACACCCTTGAGTGTACACGAGAGTCATTCAGCATTTTGAAAGAAATCGAGTCATGGCGCTGCAAATACAACCGCCGCGCTGTATCCTAAAGTGACATTACGACCGCTTCGCAGTCATACAGGTCCTGGTATATCTGTTCCAACTGTTGTTGGCTATAAACGGTGAAAGTGAGCGTCAATGCCTGGTACTTCCCGCCTTTGCTGACACGTCGACGAACTTCGATATGCTCTGCCTGGGGGCATTTTGACCTGATCAACGCCAGCACAATAGTTTCAAAATCATCGGTTTGCTTGCCAAACACCTTGAGTGGAAACCGACTGGGGTAATCGATTAGTGCCAGCGCAGATTCGCCGGCGCCCGGGTCTCGGCTCATCAGCGGAACATTAACTTGATGCTGTCCAGCGCCCTGACAAAGAAACTGCCTGCTGCCACATTCTGCATCGCGACGATGTTCTCCGACAGAACCAGTTCATCATCGAGTTTTATGCTGACCTGGCCGAGTTGCTGTCCTTGAGCAATAGGTGCTGAAATTTCGCGGTCGATTTCCATCGCAGCATCGAGATCCCCGTAACGTCCCCGCGGAATCGTTATATGGATATCCCTACCCACGCCCATGCTGACCTGCTCCTGCTCCCCGTACCAGACTCTCGCTGTCTTAAGCACCTCTTCGGCACGATATAGTTGATGCGTTTCGAAATACCGGAAGCCGTAATTCAAAAGCGACTGGCTGCTTTGTGTCCGCGCCTTGTCCGATTCGGCACCCAGCACCACGGAGATCAGCCGCATTTCTTCACGCTCGGCCGAAGCCACCAGGCAAAACCCGGCTGCCTCGGTATGGCCGGTCTTCACCCCGTCTATCGTTTCATCACGCCACAGCAGTCGATTTCGATTAAACTGCCTTATTTCATTGAAGGTGAACTCGCGTTCTTTATAAAACCGGTAAGATTCCGGAAACTCCCGGATAACCGTCTGGGTTAATACCGCGATATCGCGCGCACTGCTGTAATGATCTTTATGCGGCCATCCGGTCGAGTTAACAAAATTGCTGTTGGTCATTCCAAGTAACTGTGCCTGGTGATTCATGTAACCTGCGAAGGCCGATTCCGAGCCGGCAACATGTTCGGCCAGTGCCACGCTGGCATCATTGCCTGACTGTATGATCAATCCTTTAAGCAAGTCTTCAACCGATACCTGCTTGCCCACCTCTACAAACATTTTGGACCCTTTCATACGCCAGGCCTTCTCGCTGATGGTAACCATGTCGTCCAGGGAGATGTCGCCATCGGCGATAGCCTTGTCTACCAGGTAAGCCGTCATCAACTTGGTAATGCTGGCCGGCTCAATATGTTCGTCCGGATTATTCTCCGCCAGCACTCTACCCGATTCAAAATCGATCAGGATATAGCTTGTCGCATTGATTGCCGGGGGATCCGGTATGGGTTTTGCGACGGCCCAGCCTGACGCGGAATAGAGCGACGCAATAACAGATAACAAGAGCGTGACGATTTTCATATTAGCTTAGTATTTACAACAGGCTTGTAACGAGACGCGATTGTATCGATCGCTGACATTGCTCACAAGGTTTATTCGGAAGCGTCCGCCACTACGATGCGAGCGGTTTGAAAACCCTTTATCTTGAGACGTCTGACGATTGCATTTGCCTCGTCGATGTCGTACAGGGGTCCAACCCGGACCCGATAAAAGAGCCCGCTATTGGTCTGCTGGCGTGACACTTGCGCCGTGGATTCGTTAGCATCTATCAGATTCCGAACCAGGTTATTTGCGTTCACGGGATTAGCGAAAGAACCCATTTGAACGTATAAGGGGATATTCGTATCCGCTTCATCGGTCAACGGGATACTGCGTACTATGCTGGTGGGTTTACTTTCGCCGGGAGCCAGCGCGCTTATCTCGACATGGGCGGTACCGGGTCCGTCGACACCCAGCTTTTTCGCCGCCGCGTAGGACAGGTCGATTATTCGACCATCGATAAACGGGCCCCTGTCATTAACCCGAACGACAATCGAGCGACCGTTATCCAGGTTTTTGACATGCACATAAACCGGTATTGGCAGCGTCTTGTGTGCCGCCGTCATGGCATGCATGTTATAGACTTCGCCGCTGGAGGTCGGACGACCATGAAACTTGGTCCCATACCAGGAGGCGACACCACGCTGCCTGAAGCCATCGGCGCTATCGAGCACACGGTAGCGTTTGCCAAAAACAACGTAGGATGACGGGTTTCCCTGCTCCGACCGGGTTGTTTTCGGAACCCCGGAGTCCTGCACGCCCGCCTGATTGCTGATCGGCACCCCGAAGGTACAGGCGCCAAGCGTAAAAATTACCGGTAACAGAAAAACGAGAAATCGCGTCATATCAACTTTTTAAACTCCCGACTGATAAGTTTGGCGAGTTGGTATACGGCCATCGCGTATAGTTCGCTATGATTGTAACGCGTTATGACATAAAAATTCTGGAATCCTGCCCAGTATTCCGGGCGATCTTTTTGTTGCAGCCTGACCAGGGCTACCGGTGTCTCCTCGGTGATATCGAATGTAGACGTCAGGCCGCTCTGTTTTAACTGTGCCCACTTGTAGTCAGTTTTCACACCGGGCTCGAGGCTATCTACGGTATTGTTTGCGCTGACTACAAGCGGCCGTGCGACGCGTCCATCACGCTGCCATCCGTGTCTGACAAAATAGTTTGCAATACTGCCAGCTATATCAGGAATGCTGTCAAACAAATTGGTCTGTCCATCCTCGTCAAAATCGATCGCGTAGTTACGATAGCTCGAAGCAATGAATTGCGGCACACCCATCGCACCGGCATAGGATCCTCGCAGCGCGCGCGCGTTAAACCCCTGCTCCTTGGAAAGCAACAGAAACTCCTCCAGTTCGCGAATGAAAAACGAGGCCCGCCGAGGATAGTCAAATGCCAGCGTAACCAGGCTGTCGAACACGGGATCTTTTCCCTTATAGGTACCATAAAAAGTTTCCACACCAATAATCGCAACGATTATCTCTGCGGGTACCCCGGTTTTTTCACTGACCTCGGCAAGAAGTTCGCGATGCTCGAGCCAGAATTTGGCACCCTGTTCGATACGTTTGTCCTTGACGAAAATACCGCGGTACTGATACCACTCGAGTTCCTTTTCTGCGGGCCGATCCAGTTTTTCAAACAAATGGGACTGCTTCTTTACCTGGGCAAACAAATCCACAAGTTCCTGTTCGCTATAGCTGGTTTCCGCGGCGATACGTTTGACAAAGGCAACTACGTCGTCCCGATCGCGGTAATCACCACCCGGTATTTCGAGCGCTGACACCGCGGGAGTCACAAATAAAACGATGATAATTAGTATTTTTTTCATCAAACCAGGAATCGCTTTGCCGATCGAATTGACATAATTAAACCAAAGCCCATCATCAGAGTCACCATCGAAGTACCACCGTAGCTGATCAACGGTAACGGCACCCCCACCACGGGCAGCATGCCGGCTACCATACCTGTATTTACGAACAGGTAAACAAAAAATGTCAGGCTCAGTGCACCAGCGAGCAGTCGTCCGAAATTCTCCGTGGAATTCGCCGCAATATAAAGCCCACGGAAGATAATTGCCACATAGATCAATATCAGGACAATGCTGCCAAAGAATCCAAACTCTTCACCAAATACCGAAAAAATAAAGTCGGTGGAACGCTCTGGAATGAAGTCCAGTTGTGACTGTGTGCCATTTAACCAACCCTTACCATAAACACCACCCGAGCCAATCGCAATCTTTGACTGAATAATATGATAACCCGATCCGAGGGGATCGCTCTCGGGATCCAGCAGGGTAACAATCCGATCCCGCTGGTAGTCGCGTAATGCAAACTTCCACAGCAGGGGCGCCATCAATGAAAACAATACGCCCAGGCTGATCATGACCTTCCAACGAACGCCGGCAAGAAACAGTACGAAAAAACCGGCGCTGGCAACCAGGATAGCAGTTCCGAGATCGGGTTGCCTCGCTATCAGTATCACCGGAATTAATACCAGTATCGACGAAACCACGAGCTCCTTCAAACCAACCGGCAGGACTCGATTGGCCAGATAGGTCGCAACGATCATGGGTACCGCAAGCTTCAGGATCTCCGAGGGTTGAAAGCGAATTAAACCGAGGTCCAGCCAGCGCTGCGCGCCCTTGCCTACTTCGCCATAGAACATGACGGCGAGCAACATCGCAACACCCGCGACGTATAACCAGATCGAAATCTTTCGAATCATTCGCAGCGGTATATTCGCAACAGCCAGCAGTAGTAAAAGTGCGACCACGATCCGGGTCATTTGACGAATCACGACGGCATGGTCGGATCCACTGGCGCTATACAACACCATGCTGCCGAACAGGGCCAGAATAACCAGCAACGACAGCAATATAGGATCCAGCCTCAGCGCGTCCAGCACACGCCGCGTTATCGAAGTCGTGTCGGAATCCAGTGCCTGGTTCATAACTTCTCCAACAGGTAGGCGTCCATGATACGTCGCGCTATCGGGGCAGCCACCGAGCTGCCGTGACCGCCATTCTCGACAATCACGGCGACGGCAATCTGTGGATTATCCGCGGGTGCATAACTGATGAACAGCGCATGATCACGCAGTTTTTCAAGCACGGTTTCCTCGTCGTATTCTTCGTCCTGCGCCACTTCAAACACCTGTGCGGTACCGGTTTTCCCGGCCACCTTGTACTCAATGCCCTGGCCGATGCCGTGGGCTGTTCCGCGCAATCCATGCACAACGTTGATCATGGCCTTGTGAATATGCTCCCAGTTGTGCCCCCTTTTTAGCTCGTATTGACCCACCACGCGGTTCGCAATTTCGACGCGATTGTATTCTGGAACCTTTTCAACCGACCTGACCAGGTGAGGTTGATACCGGGTTCCCCTGACAGAAAAAGCGGCGATGGAATTAGCGAGCTGAAGCGGCGTCACCAGCAGATACCCCTGGCCAATGCCGGTAATCAGGGTCTCACCCGGAAACCAGGGCATACCGTCATGGCCCCTTTTCCATTCTCTTGACGGTAATATGCCATTACGTTCCCCGGTACTGTCCACGCCCGTTTTAATCCCGAATCCGAACTCGCCCAGGAATGAAGACATGCGATCTATTCCGAGCCGAAAGGCGAGATCATAGAAATAGACATCGCAGGACTGGGTAATCGCATCGGTCAGATTCATAAGACCGTGCCCCTGCTTTTTCCAGTCACGATACCTGCGCTCTTCGTTGGGAAGCTTATAGAATCCAATGCAATAGGTTTCTTCTTCCTTTTTCGCGAGCGCCGATTCAAGCCCTGCTAATCCATAGAAAGGCTTGGTCGTGGATCCCGGAGGGTATTGCCCCGAAAGCGCACGGTTAAACAGGGGGCGTCGATGTGAATCGCGCAATTCATTGTACTTGCTGAAACTGATACCGTTGACGAACAGATTGGGATCGAAAACCGGCATCGACACCAGCGCGAGAATCTCGCCATTGTTCGGGTCGATTGCAACCACCGCACCCGTTTGGTCCCCGAAAGCCTCCTCGGCGACCTTCTGCAAGCCGGAGTCAATGGTCAGGTGCAGGTTGTTACCCTGGAGCGGCGGAGTTTCGTCCAACACGCGCAGGGTGCGGCCATTGGCATTAACCTCGACATGTTGCACTCCGACTGAACCGTGCAGCTCATGTTCGTAGAATTTTTCCAAGCCAAGCTTGCCGATATGCGTGGTACCGGCATAATCGATTCCATCAACTTCGGCCAGATCTCTTTCGTCGATACGACCAACATATCCAAGCGCATGCACGGCATGTTCACCTTGCGGGTAATGACGGGTCAGGCGGGCATTGATCTCAACCCCTTCGAAGCGGTGCAGATTAACCGCCAACCTGGCCACCTCTTCGTCTTTAAGATTCAAGCGTAGTGGGATACTCTCGAAGGGTCGGCGGCGTTTTAAAGACTGTTTGAATCGTTTCAGGTCCTGGTCGCTGTACTCAACATACTGTTTCAACTGCTGTAACGTGCTATCCAGGTCTTCTACCTGCTCACGGATGATCTCGAGCCGATAGGCAGGCAGGTTATTGGCCATGACCACGCCATGGCGATCAAAAATCAAGCCTCGCGTCGGCGGCAATGCCTTGATGCGAACGCGATTACTGTCTGAAAGGGTCGAAAAGTGCTCATGCTCGACGATCTGCAGTACGTATAACCTTCCCAGTACCAGGCTTAGTAAAATCACGATAAAAATCGCCGACAACACCAGGCGGCGTCGAATCAAACGGCTTTCAAGGTAATCGTCTTTTAACTGCTCTCGCTTCGACATTGAAACGGATTTAACCTTTGGGACTGCGGATCATTGGTGGATGTGTCGACAATAGCAGAAAAATAACAAAAAAAGCGGCGGAAATATGTAAAGAAGTTTCATTATGTGGATAAAAACCGATATCATTCACGCGTTTTTTTACCGTACCGTTATATATCGGGGCGGTAATCTCTAAAAATAAATACGAAATTTGGGGAAACCGTATGGAGTTAGCTAACCTGTTGCCGCCGCTTTTCGGCGCCTTTGGTCTGGTCGCGGCCGCGATGATCTATGCCGCCGTCAAGAAACATCCTGAAGGCGAAGGCAAGGTCGTAGATATCGGCAATCAAATCCACCTCGGCGCCATGGTATTCATGAAACGTGAATACAAGATGCTGGTGATATTTGCCGCAGTATTAATCGTCCTGTTGTGGATCTTCCTCGGCTGGAAAACGGCATTTTGTTTTCTGCTCGGTGCACTGGCTTCGGGTACGGCTGGTTTCATCGGCATGAACACCGCAACCCGCGCTAATGTGAGAACCACCACGGCAGCGCACAACGAGGGCGCCGCCGCGGCTCTGACCGTCGCCTTCTTCGGCGGCTCGATCATGGGTCTTGCCGTCGCATCGCTGGGCTTACTTGGCCTTGGCATCGTATTCTTTATGTTTTCGGGTGATCTCGAATCAATCCACGCCATCCATGGTTTTGCCATGGGCGCATCCGTGGTCGCACTGTTCTCACGTGTTGGTGGCGGTATTTTCACCAAGAGCGCCGATGTCGGTGCCGACCTGGTGGGCAAGATCGAAGCCGGAATCCCGGAAGACGATCCGCGTAATCCGGGTGTTATAGCCGACAACGTCGGCGATAACGTTGGCGATGTCGCCGGCATGGGTTCCGATATCTTCGAGTCTTACTGCAATTCGATGATCGCGTCCATCGCGATTGCGTCAACCTTGACGGTTAGCGTAGCCGCAAAATTGGGTGGCCAGGCAGCGATGATGAATTTACCGCTGGCGTTGGCTTCGCTGGGACTGTTGTGCTCAATCGGCGGCATAATGATCGTCAAGATCAATTCCGGAAAGTCGCCCGAGAAAGCCTTGCGCATGGGTACCATGGGATCTTCGATACTGTTTATCGTCCTGGCCTACTTTCTGATATTAATGCTGGACCTCAGCAGTGGAATCTGGGTTGCCGTGCTGGCCGGTGCGGTGGGCGGCATTATCATCGGCCTGGTCACCGAGTACTATACCGCCGGCAAACCGGTAGAACATATCGCAAAGTCCGGGGAAACCGGAGCCGCGACCGTAATGATCAGTGGCCTTGCAGTAGGCATGCAGTCGGTAGCGGTTCCGATACTGACGATTTGCGGCATTATCTGGGTCGCCAGCGAGTTTTCAGGTCTTTACGGCGTCGGGATCGCGGCGGTCGGTATGCTCGCCACGGTCGGGATCACTATGGCAATTGATGCTTATGGTCCGGTCGCCGACAACGCAGGCGGCATTGCCGAGATGGCGGGTCTTGGTGAAGACACGCGCAAGATAACCGATTCGTTAGATGAACTGGGTAATACTACGGCCGCGATCGGCAAGGGATTCGCGATCGGGGCAGCGGCGCTGGCGGCGCTTGCAATTATCACCGCTTACATCGAAACCGTGTCGGTCAATGTCGAGAATTTCGAGCTCGTGCTGAATAATCCGGAAGTCTTGATCGGTCTGTTTATCGGTGGGGTCATTCCTTTCATCATTGCCTCACTGACGATGACCGCAGTCGGTGACGCAGCCTTCGAAATGATCAAGGAGATCCGCCGTCAATTCAAAGAGATCGATGGCTTGCTCGAAGGCAAGGCCGAGCCCGACACCGCGCAATGTGTCGATATCGCGACTACTGCGGCACTTAAAAAGATGATTGTTCCCGGTGTTATCGCGGTGAGCGCCCCGCCGCTGGTAGGTTTCACCATTGGCGCCGAAGCGTTGGGTGGCATGCTTGCGGGTGGCTTGTTGAGCTGCGTCTTGATGGCGCTGATGATGGCGAATGCCGGCGGTGCCTGGGACAACGCCAAGAAGTTTATCGAAAAGGGTAATCTGGGTGGCAAGGGTACCGATACCCACGCCGCGGCTGTGGTCGGGGACACCGTTGGAGACCCCTTCAAAGACACGTCAGGACCTTCAATGAACATCCTCATCAACGTCATGGCAATCGTCAGCCTGGTTATTGCACCGCTTCTGGGCTGACCCGATATCACACAGTTACCGGATTAAAGGGTAGTGCTCGCACTACCCTTTTTATATCCCCTCAGGATAAATGTTTTTTAAGGATTTTTGCAGTATTCTGCAGTTATCGTAATTGATCCGCGGTGTTGGATTCATCGAACTCCCGCGCGGAAAGAGAGCAAAACCAGAATCAGGTGGAAATAATAACATGAGTGCCAAGAACGCATTTTACGCACAGTCCGGCGGTGTTACGTCGGTAATCAACGCCAGTGCCTGTGGCGTCATCGAAACCTGTCGCCAGCACAACGATAAAATCGGTACCGTATTTGCCGGCCGTAACGGAATCATTGGCGCGTTGAGTGAAGAACTCATCGACACCTCGCGCGAATCCGATGCCGATATAGCAGCGCTCAAAAAAACACCCTCGGGCGCGTTCGGTTCTTGCCGTTTCAAGCTCAAAAGCCTCGAAGAAAATAGACGCGAATACGAACGCCTGATCGAAGTGTTCAGGGCGCACGATATCGGCTATTTCTTTTACAATGGCGGCGGTGACTCGGCTGACACCTGTTTCAAGGTGTCGCAGCTATCCGAAACCATGGGCTTTCCGGTACAGGCAATCCATATACCCAAAACCGTGGATAACGATCTGCCGATCACCGACAATTGCCCGGGATTTGGCTCCGTCGCCAAGTACATCGCGATTTCGGCCCTGGAGGCTTCATTTGACGTGAGATCGATGGCTAAAACATCAACCAAGGTATTTATCCTGGAGGTCATGGGACGTCACGCCGGTTGGATCGCGGCCGCAGGCGGATTGATCGAAGATTACGATATACCGGTACTGGTGCTGTTTCCCGAGGTGGATTTCGATCACGACAGGTTTGTTCAGGCGGTACAGGAAAAAGTAGAAACCCATGGTTATTGCACGGTCGTGGTCTCGGAAGGTGCGCGTAATGCCGACGGCAGTTTTCTCGCCGAACAGGGTACCCGCGACGCTTTCGGACATGCGCAGCTTGGCGGCGTGGCCCCGGTCGTTGCCAATATTGTCAAGGAGGCACTGGGTTACAAGTTCCATTGGGCGGTGGCCGATTACCTGCAGCGCGCCGCGCGCCATATCGCTTCGACCAGCGATCTGGAACAGGCTTATGCATTAGGTCAGGCTGGTGTGGAAATGGCGCTGGCGGGCAAAAATGCGATCATGCCGACGATCGAACGGATTTCGAACGACCCGTACCAATGGCAGGTCGGCAGCGCGGCACTGGCCGATGTAGCTAATGTTGAAAAAACAATGCCCCTCGATTTCATCACCGAGGACGGTTTTGGAATAACCCGGAAATGTCGCGACTATCTCTATCCCCTGATTCAGGGTGAAGCATACCCCGATTACGACGAACGCGGGATGCCACGCTACGTCGTATTGCAAAACCAGCTGGTCGATAAAAAACTCGGTGCTTTCGATCTTCAGTAAAATGCGCAGGTTATTGCAATAGATGGCAGACCCGGATGTCATAACATGCACGGTTGGTTATAATTTCATGCCTTATCACCAGATAACAAAAACATGATACTGGACCGGGTTAGCAGCGGCAGCAACGTGCCCGATGACGTCAACGTCATCATCGAAATACCGTCGCATAGCGATCCGGTCAAGTATGAAGTCGATAAAGATACCGGTGCCATGTTTGTTGATCGTTTCATGGGTACGTCGATGCACTATCCCTGCAATTACGGGTACATTCCGCAAACGCTATCCGAGGACGGCGACCCGGTCGACGTTCTCGTGGTAACCCCGATCCCGGTCATCAGTGGTTCGGTTATTCGCGTCAGGCCGTTGGGCATGCTCTGCATGACCGACGAAGCCGGCAAGGACTCTAAAATCATTGCGGTACCCATCGACAAGCTGTCGAACCTGTATTCGAATATGAGCAGCGTGCATGACCTGCCAAGGTCGTTGCTTGATTCGATCGCGCATTTCTTCGACCACTACAAGGACCTCGAATCCGGTAAGTGGGTTGAAATCGACGGCTGGGTCGATACCGACGAAGCCAGGCGCGAAATCCTCGACTCCATCGAGCGCTACAACACCGAGTCCCCCTAGTCGCCTCAACTCTGATCGAGGGCTTTCAAGAGCAAACTTCAATCAGCGCAAACGTTTGCAATACCGCCCATGCCAATCCGGGGATAAAGCCTGCAAAAGGCGCTCCCAACTGGCGCAAGCGCCAGTTGGTCCATCCATGGAATCGCTTGTCGCCCGATGTGTCGGACCACGGCATCCCTGCCGCGCTACACTTTTGCAGGCTTTATCCCCGGATTGGCAGAGATCTTGAGGCGTGGGCGCCGGTATTGTCTCGCGGGACGCTGTGCGACAGAGATGTCGCACGCGAGCCTACACGGACGTATTTACGGCGATCCCGCGAGACAATACCGGTGACCGCGCCGTAAGAAGGCTGTTTTCAGGGGATTCAAGGATGTTGGTGCAGTTAGTCTTTGCCGAAGAGCATGGCGCGCTCGTCATAGCCGACCTCGGTGACCTTGCGCAATTCGGTGTAGTCGATATGGCAGATACAATTTCGACCCGATTGCTTTGCTTCATAGAGATACTTGTCCACCGAATCGACAAAATCAACGAGATCAAGAATGCTGGTTTTCATGTATACACTTGCACCCATGCTGGCGGTCAGCCTGATTTCGCCATCATCAATTGGTAGCGGACTCTCGCTAACATGTTGGCGAATGCGGTCGGCAACCTTTACCGCGAGATTGAGATGTGTCTCGGGGAAAATCACTGCAAACTCTTCACCGCCATAACGGCAAACGATGTCCGTGGTGCGCACATCGCCGGTGAGAATTGATGCAACATGCTTCAGCGCGCGGTTTCCAATTTCATGGCCATAGGTATCGTTAACCGCCTTGAAGTGATCAAGATCGACTAACACCAGGCTGGTTGGAATCCCGCTGCGCTTGGAGCGATCCATTTCGGCCTGCAATATGGTTTTGAAGTGGCGAAAGTTAAACAACCCGGTCAAGGCATCGGTAGACACCAGTTCGGATAGTTCCTCTATCTGGTTACGCAGCCTTTCGATTTCATCCAGCCATTCGCAGCTGGCTTCGCCGACAGGGCACTCGAGTGGCTTGGGATCGGAATCACTCATCTTTATTCAGTTCTTCGATGCGCTCCCTTGCTTCAGGTGTTGCGCCCGGGCCCGCTTTTATCATAACGTCGCGTGGTTTTAATGCTTCACCCCGGGCAGAGTAAACCTGCACTTGAGGTATCGGCTGGCCCTGCTCCCGATCAAGGAAAATGACCGGTTTATTATCTTCACCGAATACCCACTTATCACCCCATTGGGTTAGTGCGACCAGCAAGGGCATCATCTCTTTTCCCTTCCTGGTCAGTATGTATTCGTGGCGCTTGGCACCTTCCTTGACGGGTACCCGGTCGAGGATCTCGTTGGCACAAAGCTTTTTCAACCGGGCGGTGAGGATGTTTCTTGCAATTCCCAGGCGTCCCTGAAATTCTTCGAAGCGCCGCGTTCCGAGAAAAGCCTCGCGTATAATCAGGATCGACCATCCTTCCCCGATAATATCGAGCACATGGCCTACCGATCGTTTAAGCGGATCATATTTCTCAGGCTTTAACATTGACCAAAATTGCTCGGTTGATTAACACAGGTTCCGATGTCGCGGGCATCCTTGCTGCTTTCTTCATACCGCCTTAGCATCATCAGTTTTACTTTAAAACTTTTAACCGATTCCCGGGCACAGGTCAACTGCTCCCATCGGATTCGAGCGCACCGCAGTTACTGTTTTCGAAGCAGGGTAATCCATCATCGATTTGATAGTACTTGGCCGCCTCGGCCACGAAAACGTGCCCGATTGTTTTGAGTTTGCCACTGTCGTCCAGCGAGCCTGCCGACACGGATAACTTGTCACTGCCGTTGCGGGCATCCCAAAACAGGCTTGCACCACAACGGTTGCAGAACCCGCGATATGTATCTGGCGATTCGTCATGGTACCACTGCAGGCTATGCTGACTATCAAACACCAGGTCAGATCGCTTTACTGAAGTATAGGCCGCAATATGGCCGTGAGTTCGGCGACAGTTGATACAGTGACAGTTAATGATATCCCGACAGGGTCCTGTAATTTGATAGCGAACCCCCCCACAGAGGCATCCTCCCGACAGGATTTCTAGCTTGCCGTTATTCATCGAATATTTCGTCTATCGGCATGATCTCGTTAAAAGAATGTATTGCATCGAAGTCGCTTATCTCACGTCGCGGGGCCTGTGAATCGGGTTGGTAAATTGCGAGCAGGTTGTCAATTCCATACTCGCGAGCCGACTGCAAGGCATGCAAATTATCATCTATCAACAGGGTGCGCTGTGCTGTAAACGGGTGGCGTTTGTGAACTTCGTGCCAACACTGTGGATCTTCCTTGGGCAGAGAAAATTCATGTACTGTTATGAGACGATCAAATTTATGTGCCAGCTGCGTTTTATCCATCTTCAACGCCAGGCTATCGTGATGGGCATTGGTAACCATAACGACATCCTTGTTGGCGGCGCGTAAAGCGTCAAGGAAATCGATGCAAAATGGTCGAATTGCAACCTTGTGGCTGACCTCGTGCTTCAACTCAACTACATCGATTTCGAGCATTTCACTCCAGTAATCGGTGCAATACCAGTTCAGGCTGCCTTCAATCTTCCGGGTTAGCCTGACGATGTGCTGCTTTGCGGCGCTGGGTTCAACACCCTTGATCTCCGCGTACCGCAGCGGCAGATATTCCTGCCAGAAATAATTATCAAAATGCAGGTCCAGCAGGGTGCCATCCATATCGAGCAGCACTGTTTCAATGACCCGCCAATCAATCACTTTTAATAATCCGGTCGGTCGGGCACCCCGGGTTCATCCAGACCTAGAGATCGCGCGCGACGCGTATTCCAACATTGTAGTGGCCTTTTTCGCTCTTGAACTTTTCACGATTTTCCACGCGCATTGAGCTGGCAGGGCTACCGTAAGCACCACCTCGTACCACTCGGACATTGCAGTCACCGCCTTCCCAAACGCTACCGTCAGCAGGGGCATCATTATAATTAGAATGGTAACAATCATGCACCCACTCAAACACATTGCCAGCCGTATCGTACAATCCGAATGCATTCGACTTGTAGGTGCCGACCTTGGCCGGCTTACTGGTACTGAAATCGCTCTTGCAATCGAAACAATGTGCGTTACCGGCTCCTGGCTTTAATCCCCACCAGAACGAACTCGTCGTGCCGGCTCGTCCGGCATATTCCCATTCTGCCTCGGATAGCAGGCGATACTTCTTACCGGTTTCCTTAGCCAACCAACGCGTATAGGCATTCGCGTCATCCCAGGAAACGTTGATTACCGGATGCGTCTTGATGTCCCAGCCGTTACTTTTTGGTTTTTTACGACCGGTTGCACTGGCGAAACGATAGTACTCGGCGAAAGTTATCTCGTAAACCGAAACCATGAATGACGCAACATTAACCTGGTGTCGTGGCACCTCGTCTTGCGCAACAAGGGATGACGCGCCGCCCATGCGGAATCTTCCCGCCGGTATCTTAATCATAGTTGGACCATGGCCACCCGATTTAAGTCGGTCTCTGAATACGTCAGCCTTGTCCACGTACACCGGTTTGGGTTCGGGTTCAACGGCGGGCTCGGGCTCGGCGACGGGCTCGGGTTCTGGTTCTGGTTCGAAAACCGGTTCCAGCTTGGCTTCTAGTTCAGCCTCTATCTTCTGCGTGGTCGTCTCTACAATTTCCGTGCCTTTTTCCACGGCCTCATCGACGAAACCTTTCTCCCATGCAAAATAACCGCCGCCCCCCAATAATCCCAAAACGATCAACCAGACCAGCCATTTGTAAGATCGTGGTTCTCTCGGTTCCCCGGGAAACCGAACTTCGGCAACACGCGCTACCGGTTCCTGAGCCGGCGCTGGTTCTGCTTGCTCCGCATTCCGTTCATACCTGGCTTCACGTTCCTTGACATCGATAACTATCAGGGTCGTATTATCCTGGTTAATCTTGTTGGCATCCTCTACCGCTTTCAACAGCGCGTAAACACATTCCTTTGCAGTCGAGGACCAGGAGGAGTACTGGATAATGGCTCCGGCTCCCAGGGTATCTAGCCCATCACTTGCCACGATAACGCGATCACCGGGTCGAAGTTTGATCGGGGTTTCAGAGACATCGATGCTGCTGATTTCTTCTCCGGTCATTGCGCTCATCAACATGTTGCGCGACATACCCGCCTGCTCGTCGATTTCCATGCCCTGCTCTTTCATCATGTCGAGGTAGGCACCGTAACTGTGATCGGCATTTTGCTTGATCAACTCGCGGTCACGAATCAGGTAGAGATGACTATCGCCGACGCTGACCCAGTAAAGATTACTATCCTGCACGTAGGCGGTAACCATGGTGCAGCCCATGCCACGTAATGCCGGGGTTTCCTTTACCGAAGCCCGGATCTGATCGTTGGAGCGATTGAGCGCGTCGGTGAGAACCTCGGCAACCTCGGTGGTGGGAAAACTTCCTTGAAATGTCTTGTTGAAAGTTGCAACCACCATATTGCTGGCGACATTACCCGCCGCATGGCCGCCCATGCCGTCGGCCATGATTATGAGTGAACATATATCGCCATTATCAGCTTCGCCCAGCTGATTGACCATGTAAGCGTCTTCCTGATAGTCGCGTGCACCATCGATCTGATCGCTGGCAATATCGAATTCAACTTTCATATTGTGATTATGGTTATCGTGTATCGCGCAATCGCAATTAGGAATATAGCAGTATAGTTAAATTTAATTCTAGTTTATCGATGATAACTCCATAAAAACACTATATTTTCTAAAAAGAAACATGGGTCTTTCGGTGACCATTTACGAACGGCTGGTAATCCGTTTGTTTCAACAGCTGCAAGGCTAAAAAGAGATTTCCGGTTAGATCAGCCCAATCCTTCCATTGCCAGCCATAACATTTGCTGTTTCCCCCTGCCAGCAGCGATCGTGCATCAGCGCATTCTGCCTCAAAATACAACGAGATTGTATGTTTATGCGCCGAGAAAACATTGCTGGTTATACCGACAAATCGAAGTTCCTTAAGCTGCAGTCCGGTCTCTTCGTGCACCTCCCGCCGCGCTGCCTGTTCGGGTGATTCACCGGCGTCAATCCAGCCGCCCGGTAACTGCCATTCAAACCCGGATTGCCCGGACTTGCGCTGGCCAAACAGGACCTTGTGCTGATGGGTTACGATAACCGCAACGCCACATGCGACCCGGTTATCTCTGGTGTCGATATTAGTCTCGCTCAAGATATCGCCTGGCATTTGAACTCTATGTTATATTGCGAGTCTATCCTGGATCAATCTCTTGACTAAAAACAAATGCGTGACACCTGGCCCTTATTGAAAACGACCGATTTTCCGATCGTAACCCGGGACAGGCTCGAAATTCTTCAGGTTAATCTCGGTTACCTCTGTAACCAGTCCTGTTTGCATTGCCACGTCGCTGCTGGACCCACGCGCAAGGAATTGATGGAGCGGGAAAATATTCGGCATATCCTCGAGGTTTTGTCTAAACCATCGGTGAACACGCTTGATCTTACCGGCGGCGCACCTGAAATGAATCCCATGTTCAGGGAACTGGTCGTCGCGGCGCGCGAACTCGACATTACGGTTATCGATCGCTGCAATCTAACGATTTTACTGGAACCCGGGTTCGAGGATACCGCAGAGTTTCTTGCCGAGAACGAGGTTCAGATTGTTGCATCTCTGCCGTGTTACATCGAGGACAATGTCGATGGCCAACGCGGAAAGGGGGTCTACCAGAAAAGTATGCGGGCATTGAAACGACTCAACCAGCTAGGATACGGGCAGGACGGGAGTAACCTTACTCTGACCCTGGTTTATAATCCGACCGGACCTTATCTGCCGCCACCGCAGGAAACGCTCGAGCAGGATTACAAAAAATTTCTCGCCGAACAATACCAGATCCAGTTTAACCAGCTTTTTACCATTACCAATATGCCCATTGCTCGTTTCGGCAGCACCCTGATTTCGAAGGGCGAGTTTGAGGGCTACATGAATCTCCTCAAGGATTCATTCAGTGTCGCAAACATGAAAGGCTTAATGTGTATTAATCAACTGAGTATCGACTGGCAGGGTTTTGCTTACGACTGTGATTTCAACCAGATGCTGAACCTCAACATTCGCCACCCTGACAATCAACAGAAGCTCCATATCAGCGATGTCCTGAAGACCAGCCTTGAAAGCATACCCGTCAGCATAGCCGATCATTGTTACGGCTGTACCGCGGGCCAGGGAAGCAGTTGTGGCGGGGCCCTTGCCTGATCATCCACAGTTCAGCATCATAATCCCGGTTCTGAACGAAGCCGCTTATCTCGATCAAAGCCTCGCCAGGCTATTCATGCTCGACGGAGTGGCAAACGGCTGCGAAGTAATTATCTGCGACGGCGGCAGCGAGGATGAAAGCCTGGAAATCGCGGGCCGATATGCCTGTCACATCGTTCACAGCAGTGCAGGTCGAGCCGTGCAGATGAACACTGCCAGCAGGTCGGCGCGCGGACAATTCCTGTTATTCCTGCATGCCGACAGCACTTTGCCGGCAAACTTTTTCGAGTTATTCGACACGCGTTCCGAGTGGGGATTTTTTCGCCTGCACCTGAGTGGACATTCTGTCGTTTACCGGGTTATCGAATGGGCCATAAATCTGCGCACCCGCTTAAGCAGGGTTGCCGGTGGAGACCAGTGCCTTTATTTTAACCGGCATTTCTTCCAGTCACTGGGCGGCTATCCGGAGATACCATTGATGGAGGATATCGCGATCTGTAAAAAGGCACGTCGCAACACCAAACCTGTCATCATCGACGCGGCAGTTACGAGTTCAGCCCGGCGCTGGCAGGATAACGGAGTTGCTAACACCGTGTTCCTGATGTGGTCGTTGCGTCTCGCTTTCTGGCTGGGTGTCGATCCGGACCGATTGTACAAAATATACTACCCGCAACGCGGATCATGAGACGATGATTGCGCTAGGTATCTTTGCCAAACCACCCACTCCAGGTTTTGTAAAAACCCGTTTGATACCCGATATTGGTGCCTCCAAAGCTGCCAGTGTTTACCGTTATTGCCTTGAATATACGCTCGAGGTAGCGCGACAATCCGGCCTGGATTATCGGCTCTACGTCAGTGAAATCAGCGACGATGCGCTATTACAGGACGAAGAGTACACCTTGCAAAAAGGTCATGATCTCGGCATCCGCATGTTCAATGCAATGCAAGACTTGCTTGCGACAGGAACTGACGGCGCGATCATAATCGGATCGGACTGCCTGGATATCACGGCCAGACATCTTCACCAGGCGGCACAGGCCCTGGCCGACCACGAACTGGTACTGTTGCCGACGTTCGACGGCGGCTACGCCCTGATCGGTTGTACAAGCATTAATCCGGCGTTATTTCGAAATGTTCACTGGAGCTCTGACCGTGTACTCAAGCAAACTGTTGCCAATGCCAGAAGCATGGATTACCGCGTCCGTCTATTTGATCCAGTGCGGGATATTGATACGCTGCAGGATCTTGAAAAATACCCCGAGCTGTTCGCATTGATCGCTTCAAGTTGATGCTTTACTCGTTGGTAAAACCAATATTATTCGCCCTGGAACCGGAACTGGCACATGATATAAGTCTTAAAATGTTGCAACAGTTTCATCGCCTGCTACCGGCGACCCGGATCGAGAAGCCGACCCGGGTAATGGGGCTCGATTTCGCCAACCCGGTTGGCCTTGCGGCCGGCCTGGATAAAAACGCAGACTACCTGGATGGTCTTGGTAAACTGGGCTTTGGTTTTATCGAAGTCGGCAGCGTTACACCCAGGGCACAACCGGGCAATCCGAAGCCCCGGGTCTTCCGGTTGTCACGCCACCAGAGCCTGATCAACCGCATGGGTTTTAATAACTGCGGCGTCGATCACTTGCTGGCGCAGGTTGGTGACAGGCCTCGGGATTTCATACTGGGTATCAATATCGGCAAGAATCTGGACACCCCGGTCGAAGAAGCGTTGTCGGATTACTGCCTGGGTTACGAAAAGGTCTACGTCAAGGCCGACTACATCGCGATAAATATCTCCTCTCCCAACACGCCCGGATTACGCGATCTGCAAAACGAGGCAGCGCTTCAGGCATTGCTGACCGGTATCACAGATTTACGCACCCGGCTCGAAGACAGACATCAGTTCCGTCGACCGCTGGTGTTCAAACTTTCCCCTGACCTGGATCACGGGGCAATCCCGGTAATTTCCGATCTGTTACGTCGGTATAACGTGGACGGCTTGATTGCAACCAACACCACAGTATCGCGCGATGGCGTGCAGGGGCACCGGCTATCTGACCAATCCGGTGGCTTGAGTGGTACCGCATTACGCGATAAATCGCGCCAACTACTAAGGGCATTTTACGGGGAACTGGGTGACGATATTCCGATTATATCCGTGGGCGGTATCGACTCGGTGGAAGAAGCCCGGCTACGATTCGAACTTGGTGCTAAACTTGTCCAGTTATATACCGGTTTAATTTATCGCGGCCCGGGACTGGTCAAAACAATCGCCCGATCGCTGTAAGCCAGGCCCTCAAGTACGGAGAAAGGCTAAGACGATGGATTCGATGGTTTCGTTAAAAGATGCCAGAGACTATTTGCTGAATCTGCCCGACCAACTCGATGATTATCTCGACGATGACTACCGCAGGGGGTTGAATAATCTGCTCGATAGATTCGTCGAGTTTTTCAATATTGTTGCCAGTATAAACCTGCGCGCCAGCGAAGACAGAATAATCGAGGCATCTGAAGCGACCGAAGTCAGTGATTATGGATTTGTATTGCTGCTCAAGTTGATCGATTTGATGGAGCGCCTGGACCTGCCCCACAAGCGTAAGGAAGTTGAACAGATTTCGCTGGTCGTCGCCCGTTGGACAATCAGTTACGATGGCACCATAAATCATCTCGAGCCAGTCGTGAACGCGATCGCGCAGCTCGCCAATCTGATGCAGGAAAAGCAGGCATTACTGGCGCTGTCCGATCTAATTGCAGACATCGTCGATCATTGCTCACAGGATCTTAAAATGGACCGCGGCGACGGCGAAGAACTGAGACCCTGGCGCCTGCTGCATATTAATCGGGGGATCGTGGCGACTCGAACCCATGACCTGGGGGTTATGAAAAAGGCCTTCGACGAGTTTTTGATTTACCTGCCGCAGGAAGCTACAGGCTTTTTTGCGGAAGGGATGAAAGAGATGGATGCACTGGATTACCCGCCACACGTACGCAAGGTCATGGAGTCCTACTTCAATCAAACGCCTTCGGTACGGATCCACTAGCCATCACGGCACGGTTTCACCGTGATGCAGATTCCAGACTGACCAGATAGCCGCCGTACTTTCGGATATTGATCACGCCATTGTCAAGAATCAGGTACTGACCCTTGATTGCCTCGAGTTTACCTTCAATCTGCGCCTGTTTGTCAAGATTGAAACTATTGACTTTGACCGGGTATTTGAGCGCCGGGTAATCGAGATTTGTCATTTCATCGGGCTTCGCTAACTCCTCGGCATCTGCGATCAAATCGGAACCAAGCTCTGCTTTCACCAGCGGCCAAATCGTCTCGAATATCTGGTACAGGTCAATTTCGTCGACCAGGTTCTTGAGCATATTTCGCCAGTTGGTCCGGTCACTGACATGTTGTTTGAATGCATGTTCGATTAACCCGGCATGGTATCGCTTCGATACCCGCAGGATCGGCAGTGCCTGGATAGCACCCTGATCGATCCATCTTGTCGGTATCTGGTTTTCGCGGGTTATGCCGATCTTCACCCCGGAAGTATTGGCAAGATAAATAATGTGCGGCCGCATACAGTGTGACTGGGCCCAGTCCGGTTCCCGACAGGTGCCCAGGTGAAAATGACATTTCTCGGGTGACATGATGCAGAGATCACACTGTGCAAGACTGCTAAAACAGGGGTAGCAGTAACCCTGACTAAAGCTCTTGCGGGTCATGCGGCCACAATGCATGCATTGAATTTGCTGCAGGTACTCAATTCTGATTGGCTGACCCAGCCATTCGTTCAAGGTCAGCCGTTGGCCACCCAGCTCAAGATGATAACTGACCGGGCTTGTCGCCTCGGTTTGCATTTTGTGCAGGTTACCCTGGTATTTCAACGGTAGCTTTCCAGGTGAAAAACTGATTCACGCAATGCGCTTAGTCCAACCTTGCGCCAACGGGGACGCTCATCGACAATCTCGTTGGATTCGAGCAGATTCACTGAAAACGCGGTACTATAGTAACGATACACTTCATCCGTCGGCACCGAAAACGGTGGTCCCAGCATTTCCGACTGATCGTATTCAAGTGTAATCAGTAGCATGCTGCTTATCCGGGGTATAATGGATATCATGTGCGTATAGTAGCGCGGGCGGTCGGCAAGCTCCATTGCAATCAACGCGGCACGGTCATAAATGAAGTGACAGGAACTCAAATCATCATTCCGTAAATCAAAAAAATCGCCCTGTAACAACCTGATCTTGCCCGATGTATATATCACGAACCGTTCCGAAACAACGCGTTCGTAGTCAAGCGAGTTCTCCTCGAAGAATGCCTCTACCGCGAGTTGCGATAATTCGATTCCGATCACCTCGTAGCCCTGTTGCGCAAGCCAGTTGATATCCAGCGCCTTGCCGCATAGCGGCATGAAAACAGTCGCCCCCTTCGGCAGCGCTAACTGTGGCAAATAGTTTTTCAGGTATTGATTGACAGCGGTCTCGTGAAAACCGATACGGTTTTCCTTCCAGCGATCTAACCAGTGCTGATTATCGACCATGAAAAATAACCTGTGAGCCCGGTTAAGGCTTGTTGACTAGAGTCGGACTTTTACGCAGTTTCGACCGTTCTTCTTGGCCACGAACAATGCCATGTCGGCCCGCTTCACCATTGAAGCATAATCACCGGTGTCATCCGTAATTGCGGCAATGCCGATGCTCAGGGTCGCATGCTTCTCTCCGTAAGCGGTTTTGTAGTGCGCGTTAGCGACAAACTCGCGCATCGTTTCGGCGAACTTTTCAGCCTTGTTCATATCGACCCCGGGCAATAATATACTAAGACCATTCTGTCCGTAGCGCCCGAGGATATCTTTCTCTTTATCAACCCTGGAAAATATGTACTTGACGATCGCGGCAAATACCTTGTAGGCAACCTGGTCGCCATCGTCTTCACGCAGCTTGGACAATCCATCGACTTCAATAATCAGGATCGAGAGGGGATCACCCTCAACCGCGGCGGTGCGATAGCGATCGACCGCAATTTTGTCCGCATTCTCGCGACTCATCAGCGTGATGGTCTTCTTGGCTGACACTTCCTTCTGCCTGAACTCTTCTACAACCTCCCTGGGTACCAGAGTCTGGTCAGACTCGTAATAGCTATGGTCGGTCATCTCCATATCCTTGCTCTCGGAGTACGAAACCTTTGCCGCGGTTTTGGAATCCTTGTCTGCTTGCGTCGATTTGATTTCGGGTTCGGGCTGCCTCGGTTTCTTCTCGGGTTCGGGCTGCCTCGGTTTGTTCTCGGGTTCCGACTGCCTCGGACTTTTAGCCGGTTCAGGCGCTGCCCTTTGTACTGGCTTCTCTGCGTTACGCGTCGACCGCTTGAAAATCAGCATCGCCTGCGCAGCAATACTGACGCTGGCAATCTTATCCAGCTCATCAAAAGGTTCAGATTCACGCCGCAGGCTGATAACACCTAGCAAGCGGGAATCATTGAAGACCGGTACATCGAGGCGATACGAAGTAAAGCGTTTCTTTTCCATTCCCATGAAACCTTTTTCGGTTTCATACTCTGCGCTGGTCGTCGCCTGGCGGGTCTGCGTTAACTTGCCGAGTAAATCCGGCGACCAGAGCGTCTTATCTTCGTTCTCAAACAGTTCGCCTTCAATTTTGTCAGCAACCGGCTTCGGCCCCTGCCCTTCGAGTGAAGTCAGAATATAGGAATCAAACTCGATCACCGGTTCAAGATGTTTCTTCAGCAGCGCGATCAGTTCCTTGAAATCGAGTATCCCGCTCAAAGCCATGTCCAGATCGATTAGCGTGAATGCCCACAACTCCTGGCGATTTACCATACTAGTGGTGAGATCGGTTTGCAGGAACAGCATACGGCGATCTCGTTCGGTCAGGTAACCAATACAGGTAGCAAGGAATACCGCCGTTGCCAACAGCAGCGATACCAGGGAAATCCAGAATCCGGAAACATCCGTGGCAAACATCGCCCCGATAAACAGGAGCACGAGCAGTACATTCAACGACAGCGTGAACACCAGGCGCACCGATTTCAGGCTGCCCAGCCAGAGCGTGAGTAACACGAACTCCAGTGCGTGGTAGGCACTATACTTCTGCACAAATATCGCAGCGATAACGATTACCATCGCCAACACCCCGTTACCCGTCAGACGTATCTTGGGATAATAAAGCTCGGCCGAAAAGCGGCTTAATAATAAATTGGCAAGTGCCAGAATCGCCGCCAGCAGGTATCCATACATCGGCAACTGGACTTCATGACCGAAGGCACGAAATTCGAGATAGGCGAAAGACAGGCATATTAGAAACAGAGCGCCGAATGCGAAAACGCTCGAGCTTCGACCTCGCGTTTCCTGCGAATCCCGATAACGGGCTTCGGTTTCCGTGTTCTCGAACCGAATCCCGAATGATTTTTTGTACCTGTCGATCAGGTCTTGCGACACGCTGTGTTACCTTCTAAATTGAGCGGCAATAGTTTCAGGCCCAGATATCTAGTATTTCCCAAGCTGGAATCTGTGGTCATCGTCTTCATTAGTACGGAATATGTATAGACCATTTTTGATTCCCCGGTTTGCAGTACAATCTCTCGTCCTGCGGACCAGGCTGACCTGCATACAGAGAAATTCCCTGAAAACACGAGACAGCGTACTTGAGTATAGTGTATTTATATTATTTTCAAAGGCTTATGTGATTTTGTTCATATTCAACTTAAGCAAATTCCGCACGCCGTAATTTTTCTGGTACGCAGGCACTGGCACTGGCTATACTGGTGGCCGATACGCTTTCGGAACCCGCAGAAATACAATGATCCAGTTACTGTTACAACAACAATATCTGTTGTTCGTTTTGATTGCGGTTGCATTGATATTCTCGTTGACGTTTCACGAGTTTGGACACGGCAAAGTGGCTTCGCTTATCGGTGACGATACCGCCAAACGGGCCGGACGACTGACTTTAAATCCCATTCCTCATATCGATCCGCTTGGATTGTTAATGGTACTGGCGATTGGTATCGGATACGCCAAACCGGTGCCCACGGACCCCCGCAAGTTTCGTACCCGCTGGGGAACCTTGCTGGTTGCCGCTGCCGGACCCGGCATGAACCTGTTGCTGGCAATTATTACGATTAATTTGTATGCGCTCGGCATAAAAGCGGGGTGGGGACTGTTTCAGACCGAGGTCGCTTATTTCTTCTTTACCTACCTGGCGTTGATAAACATGTTACTCATGTTGTTTAATTTGTTGCCCATAGGACCACTGGATGGCAGTTACATCCTGCCTTATGCATTGCCACGGGAAATGGCGCTTAAATACCTTCAGGTCAATCAACGTTATGGTACCTATGCCCTGTTGGGCCTCATTGCACTCAATTTTCTGGGCGTACCGGTATTTCAAACTATCTGGAAGATTGGCGAGTTCATGCTGGGCATCATCCTGCTGGTTTAGTGACCTAGTAAAAAGCCCTGGGCTTGATTAACTCGACTTCAGCGCCATGCTTGATTACATGATCATCTCTGCGCAGTGACAACAGGTTCGCACCTGATTCAAGATCAAAAACACGTTTCACCAGTATCGAATGTGATTCGTTAACCCTTTGCAGACGGCCAACCACACAGAGAAAAGGTCGCTGGTCTACCAACCGATAAAAGCGGGAATAAACCTGGGGTGTAAAAGCGAGGTTGAAAAATCCGGTTTCATCCTCGAGCGTGACGAATACCATCCCCTTTGCTGATCCCGGAGATTGTTTCACCAGCACCAGGCCGAATGCGAAAACATCTTTATCCGCCGGTAACTCGATCAGGCGATTGGCAACTGTAAATTTTTCTACCGCGACTCGATAGGGCCATTGCTCCTTTTTAAGGACCGCTACGGGATGTTCCTTGAGGCTGGTTTTAAACGCCCTGAAGTCTTTTTGAATCGATTCCAGTTTTGTTTCCGGTTTCCAGTCGATATTATCGTCGACATCGTCAAGCATGGGCAGGTAGGGTGCTGCTTCCGATTTCCACAGGGCCTGTGAGCGCGAATCACCAGTATCAAAAAACAAATCGGATGCAGCTAAAGCCGTTACCTGGTCCCGTGATATACCACAGTCATGGACAAAGTCTTCGAAACTTTTCCAGGCTTGCGAATCATTTCGTTGCTGAACTATCCTGGCAGCCGTCGACTTCGCAAGACCATTAACGAGGCGAAATCCGAGACGAATCGCGTATGGCTGATGTGACGCAGTTTTTTCGAGCAGATGATCCCATTGTGAATGGTTCATTGAGATCGGTAACAGCCGGACGCCTTCACGTTGTGCCGATTGCAACAAGGCATGCGGTGAATAAAAACCCATCGGTTGCGAGTTTAAAACAGAAATATAAAACGCGGCCGGGAAGTGACATTTCAGGTAGCAGGAAGCATAGGCAATCAATGAAAATGAAACCGCGTGAGACTCCGGAAATCCATACTCGGCAAAACCTTTCATCTGGCCGAGAATTTGTTCGGCAAACTCTGGCTTGATCTGATTGTCGCGCATTCCCTGTTCGAGCTTGACCAGTAGAGGATTTAAATCCCGGTTAAAGTCCTTTATCCCCCAGGATCCTATTTTCTTGCGCAGCTCATTGGCTTCACCGGGCGTGAAATTACCAACCGCTATCGCAATACGCATTGCCTGCTCCTGGAAAATGGCAATCCCGAGTGTGCGTTGCAGGATCGGGTGCAGGCGTTCATCCGGGTAAGTTATCGGCTCCAGGCCATTTCGCCGCGCCAGATAAGGATGGATAACATTACCCTGGATCGGGCCAGGCCGGATAATGGCAACCTCGATCACCAGGTCATAGAAACACGCCGGCTTCAGGCGCGGTAGCATCGACATTTGTGCACGTGATTCAATCTGGAATACACCGACGGTATCGGCTTTCTGGATCATGGCGTAGGTAGGTTGGTCATCATCTGGTATCGAATCCAGGCTTAAATACTTGCCATAATAGTTTTCGATATAGTCGAAACACTTTCGAATTGCCGACAGCATGCCAAGACTGAGGACATCGATTTTAAAAAAACCGAGTGCCTCGATATCTTCTTTACTCCATTGAATAACGCTTCGCCCCACCATGGTTGCCGGTTCCTGTGGCAACAGGCAGTTTAATGGTTTATCGGCCAGCATAAAGCCACCCGAATGAATACCGAGATGACGAGGAAATCCGCATAACTTTTCGGTGAGCTGCATCCACAGTTCCCAGCTGATTTTCGTGGCCAGAGGATTTTCTTGTTCATGATCATTTTTAAGTGCCATGACAATGTTTTCGGTACCGGTGCCGCGAAAATAGCGACTCGAGGCAATCTTTGACATTTGCTGGAGTAATCCATCATCAACCCCGAGTGCCTTGCCGACTGCGCGCAATGATCCCTTGCCTCTGAAGGTGATGACATTCGCGACCATTGCTGCACGATCACGGCCATAACGCTGGTAAATATACTGGATCACCTCTTCACGACGCTCGTGCTCGAAATCGACATCGATATCAGGTGGATCACCCCGTTCCATGCTGACAAAACGCTCGAACAGTAAATCAAATTGGTCCGGATTGACCGAGGTAATTCCAAGTACGAAACAGACGCTGGAGTTGGCGGCAGACCCCCGCCCCTGGCACAGGATATGTTGACGCCTTGCCCAACTGACAATGTCCCAGACCGTGAGAAAATAATCGGCGAAGTTGAGTTTCTCGATTAAAACCAGTTCGTGCTCGATTTGTTGCAGAATCTTGTCGGGCGGCTTGTGCTCGAATTTCTCCTGCAAACCCTCGTCAACCAGAAATCGCAAGTAGGACAGGGCATCATGCCCGGCGGGAATCATTTCCCCAGGATAGTGATAACCGAGCTGGTCGAGATCAAACTGGCAGCACCGGTTCAATGACCGTGACAGACCCAGGGCCTTGCGATAACCGGGAACAACTGCAAACAGGCGCTGTAATTCATTAACACGATGCAGACAACGTTCGGCATTCGGGAAAAAATGTTCACGGCATTGATCAAGTACCCGGTTGGTACGAATCGCCTGAAGTAAATCGCTAACGCATTTTTGTTGCCGGTTATGGAAAAACACATCCTGGGTCAGGATGTAATCGAGCTTATGACGCCTTGCGCATGCAAGCGTTGTATTTATCCAGCGGTCCTCAGCCGGGTGCAGGTGGCGACTAATGGCCAGGAAGTATCGTCCTTCGAAGCATTGCTTGAGCTCAACGTGGTGACCGGGGCTGTTTTGTGTGCGTACTCTGCCCCGCATCGGCTGAATCGCAAATATTCCATCGACATCGCTGCCTAGCAGGTACTCGAGTGGGATGTTGGCATAATCCTTCCCCTCCCGGTGCGCGTAGCTCAGTAGACGATTAAGATTGGTATACCCCTGATGATTCTGGGCAACCAGTACCAGCGTATCCTGTAATAACACCGGTAAATCGTGATCTGCCTGTAAATGTATTTCAGCACCATAGTTAAGCTTTAAACCCTGGTGTAATTGGTTATTCCTGAGATAGTCAAGTTCGCGATAGCATCTTGCAAGCCCGTAAGCACCATCAAAATCATTGATGCATAGTGACTGGTACCCCAGCGCATTGGCAGTCTCGATTAAATCCCGTGGATGCGATGCCCCGTGTAGAAAACTGAAATTGGTTTTACACAGCCATTCGTTAAAATTGTTGAACATCCGCGGATTTCCATAACTAGTGGTCGACCACTAGTAAAATTCGCCCTGCTTGTACCACTCACCCCGCTGCGTCCGGTATGCCCAGCTGGAGCGACCGTTATGATCTTTTAAAATGTAATAATCACGGATTGTCTGTAACGCGTCTTCACCTAACCACCATTGGTTCGAGTTACGCTCAAGAAAAATTTTTTCTGCCGCAGTTGGATTTTCGATGGTCTCGGCATGTTGATAAAAAAACAGGGGTTTGTTAAGAGCGCTTGACGACCATGGAGAATGATCAGCTTCATTGACCGAATGGGTACCGACGGGGATACGTGTGAAGGACTGTTCTGGAAAAAAGCTGGCATCAGACTGGTAGCATTCGAATGCAAAAGGCAGCTTGTTCTGCAATGCCATGATTCGCTGGTAATCGATTTGATCGAATTCTCGCGCAAATAATTCCCAAAGCTGTGGTGCCAGTATAATGCGTTCGCAAACCTCAAGCTGCCAGCAAATAAACGGCATATTCTCCGGTAGATCAAGATCGTCGTCACGAGCCAGCATATTACGCACTAAATCATCATAAATGTATCGTGCCTGGTAAAGCGCGGTATCAAATCCAGGCATGTCGCGATGTAAGGAATAGGGATGCCTGAATGAAAGTTCGACCGTGACTTGCTGGTAGTTGAACAGCGTAATTTTCCAGTGCATGCGATTGATATGCTCGCAATCGTTGCGAACTGAATGTTCGCACAAGCGGGATAAATCTTCCCGCAACAATACTTCAATATAGGACCACTGGTTAACCGGGTACTCGAGATCCCGCTTGACCCAGGGTAATTGTTCATGCTCGAGCTTAATCCAGGGAAACCATTCCAGATCACTCGAATCACTGAAACTCCAGTGCCATATCAGCCCCAACCACTTGCCAAAGCGACGCTTTATCGAATTAGCATCTGCGGCGATCATGTCATGTGGCGTTGCAATTCCGATACGTTGAATAAATCGCTGCATGCGGGCCTGGTATGAATGAAATGATTCTGCACGAAAGTTCCTGGCATTCATCGAGATCAAATGATCAGCAAGCGCCTGCTGTGGCGCAAACCAGCAATCCCAGTCCAGTGTTTTATAAATATTACGGTTGAGACGGCTCTCCAGCAGAAAAAGCCCCCTGCCCTCGTGTTTCAGCTGATAGTGAAGATATAACAGGCATTGCCAGGGATGATTGCCGAACACTGCAACATATTCTTCGCCGTAATGGTGCTCCAACAATGGCGTGAAAAGATCGGTCAGTTTACAACGCAGTTTTTTTTTCTGACCGAGCCAGAACTGTTTACAGTCGCTAAGCCTGCTTAAATAGAGCTTGTCGCTCCAACGCATTGCGGTGGGTGACAATACGAAAGGACTGCCCGGTACCGGGCTGTAGATCGCGGCAAAGAACGGGAATTCGTCATCCCTGCTCAGTTCTGCCAGATCAATGACCTTAGTTGTAACGTTCATGATCCTCGGCCACGCTACGATAGGGCAGTGAAATTTTTCCGCTATGCGGCCCCTTGATGAACTGAAGTGAAAACGAGTGCCGGGAACTTTGCCAGGTATTGAGACGCAAACTTGCGTGCGGATTACCCCGTTTAGCCATCAGAAAATAGTGGCGGATCAAAAACACGATCTGGCCCTGCTGACGTGCCTGCTGGCTGACAAAAGCGATATCGCCCCGCGTAAGTTTGCGCGGTGCGTCGATAATGATACGTTTAAAAGTATCCTCGAGAAATAGCGGGCGTAATTCCTTGACTGGATTATCTGAACATATAAAAAAAAGCCGCTGCAGGTCTACCCCGTGACTTATCCAGCTGGATGCAAATACCCCGAGCCCATGGTGGTGATAAATCCACACACTCAAGGGTATCTGCTGCTTCAGCAACTGCAGCGGAATCAGGCGGCCATTTAATCCGGGCGGGATTCCCCATTCAACCAGATCACCAGGCTTCACCTGTGCAAAACATTCGTCGAGGACATCGATACCCGATTGTAGTACCTGTGACTGATCGGCAAGATTATCCTTCAGCAAGCGGGCCGTTTGCAGCTGCTGCTGTAGTGACGCGTCCTTATATTGTGAAGGGAGTGAAGCCATGGAGTTAGCTGCAGTCAAACCTTGCGAATGATGCCAACCAGCTTGCCGAGAATCTCGAGTTGCCAGGCAGGTACCACGCGAATCGAGTGATCAGGGTTTGAAGGCACTAACTGGGCACTGTCACCATCCAGCTGGATACGTTTCAGCGTGATTTCACCGTCGATGCGCAACGCCAGGATTTCACCCTTGTTGGCCTCCTGTTGCCGTTTTATCATTGCGATATCACCATCGGCGATAGCATCACCCGCCATACTGTCACCGATGACGCGAATGCCGATAACATCGCCTCCGCCAAAAAATTCGTGGTTCACCGAGAACGATTCACGGGTTTCATCGAACACGGGCATTGGTGCACCAGCCGGTATCCTTGCAACCAGGTCGAAGTCTTGAGAACCTGTATTCATTTCATCCGGCAACAGGTAATCCGAAACGCGTTGCGAGCGCTGTCGAATAAATCCCTTTTTTTCAAGTGCCTTGAGGTGAAAACGCGCCGTGGTGTGTTGAAAGCCAAAATGACCGGCAATATCACGTAATGAAGGAAACGGTTGCCCCTGCCTCACCGCCTGGCGGGTATAGTCGTAAACGGCCTGCTGGATGTCGGTCAACGATTCCATTTGATCAATATAATATATAACACCGTTGTATGCAACAGCGTTATATAATCGTGTAAAATACGCCGTATAAATGCAACCCGACTTACCCGAAACCTATTACCTCGATAACGTACTCACCCTGTTTGACCACGTTACCCGTGTCTACGCGGACCTGCTCGAAAAACAGCAACTCGAGTTCCTGCAAGGTTTCGCAGCCCTCGGCAGGGACGCAAAAATGCTCTTTATCCGTTTGCAGAATCGCAGCCCTAACTGGTATCGCGCGGACAAGCTTGCCTACCGCGAAATCGATTCAATCGATGCAGCAATCGCTGAACTCGCCGAACAGGGCTTTCTCGAGGTCAATGGTGAAATCGATCATCCAACTCTGTTATCGCTCTACACGATGCCGGAACTGCGCGCAATCATGACTGACGATTCGAGCTTGAAACAGTTGAAACGAGCCGAACTTGAACAGGCGCTGCTGGAAAGTGACGACGATGTGTTTTTCGAGCAGCTGAGAAAAAGAGATACCCTGCTGCAAGTACTGCGTGCAGACGAATACCTGCTTTGCCAAATGCTTTTCTTCGGTAACCTGAACCAGTCGATGACCGATTTCGTTTTACGCGACCTCGGCATGTATCAATTCGAAAGCTATAGCATCGACACTGAACACCGGCCTTACCGCAGTACGCTTGAGATCCAGCAACACTGGATGCTCTACCAGCTGGAGACCCTGTTCGAACTGAGTGATAAAACAGACCGCTCCGTTTTGACAGAACTGACCGCTATGATTCCACCCGATATCGAACCGCTGTCACCAGCCTATCGCAAATGTCAGCAACTGCGTTACCAGGTTGCTCGTCAACTGGAACGCATCGGCACATTATCCGAGGCGCTTGAGCAATACCGTCAATGCTCGTTGCCTCCGGCCCGCGAACGCATCGCCCGTATCCACGATCAACAGGGCCGTCCTCAGGATGCGTTGGATCAGTGTATGCAAATCATCGAGCAACCGATCGATGAAGAGGAACTGCAGTTTGCAAGCATGTTTGCCGGACGACTGATAAAACGACATGGTTTCGAAACGCAGGAATCCATCGAGTCTCTGGCCATCACTCACCAGCCCGAAATTATCGAGCTCCCGCTGGCACCGCATGACTCGGTCGAAATCGCGGTGGCCGAGTATTATGTCAGCCTCGATGATGCCGACAGTTGCTACTATGTTGAAAACAGTATTTTTAACGGCGTTCTCGGCCTGCTGATCTGGGAGGCCGTATTTGCGCCGTTGCCGGGTGCTTTTTATAACCCGTTTCAATATCGTCCCGCCGATTTCTACGAGCATGATTTCTGTGCCAGGCGCCAGGATTTACTGGCGCAAACCTGGACATCGATCAGTAGTAATGACGACATCTGGCGCATCGTCTCGAAGCGATGGGTAGAAAAACAGGATTTAATGAATCCGCTCGTCAACTGGCAGAGTCTCGATCTTGATCTGATCGAACTTGCGCTCGAGCGAATTGACTATCAGCACTGGACAGCCATATTCAAGCGCATCTTGCGCGACCTGCGCAACAACCGTAGCGGTTTCCCGGACCTGGTGCGTTTCCCGCCCGCGGGTGGTTATTGCCTGATCGAGGTTAAAGGACCGGGCGACAGCCTGCAAAAGAACCAGCGGCGCTGGATGCAGTATTTTCACGAACATGGGATACCACACCAGTTAGCCCGGGTCACATGGCAGACGCACTGAAAATCGGGGTGCGTGAACTGGTTGAGTTCTGTTGTCGCGACGGCGACCTTGGTTATGACAGCGCACCTTCAATCAAGGCACTGGATGGATTACAGACGCATCAGAAAATCCAGAGGCATTACCGGGCTGATGCCGAATCCGAGGTTTCGGTCAGGCTTTTGACCCGGATCGATAACCGTGACATCGAACTCGGCGGTCGAGTCGATCTGCTGTTTGCCGACGAGTCACCCCCGCGCATCGAAGAAATTAAAACCGTTTATGCGCACCTTGCGGTCGATTCAGAAGACGCGCTGCACTGGGCGCAGCTCAAATGCTACGGTGCCTGCTATGCACGCGAACACCAGCTTGACGAGGTAAATCTCAGTCTCAACCTCGTTACCCTGTTCAAGCGACATGAACAGCGTCACAGCAAAATTTTCTCGCACAGCGAACTGGAGACCTTTGTTGAGCATACATTAAAGCGCTACCTGCAATGGTATCGCCTGGTCGAGACGCAACGGGAAAACACACGCAAACAGGCACAGCAACTGGCTTTTCCATTTGCCAGGTTTCGCAACCAGCAACGCGGGCTCGCGGCCGAGGTCTACCGCGCGATCCAGCATCAACAACGTCTGGTTGTCGAGGCACCGACAGGTTCCGGCAAGACCATCAGCACCCTGTTTCCGGCAATCAAGGCGATTGGTGAAAATCAATGCGACCAGGTCATTTACCTGTCAGCCAAGGTTTCAGGACAGCAGCAGGCGGTAACCGCACTCAAATTGATCAGTACCGACGTTTCCTACCTGGTCATACAGGCCAAGGCGCGCAGTTGCCCCTGTAACTTTGACGATAATGAAATTGACGACGAGGGCCGCTGTCGACGCTGCCTGGGATTTTTCGAACGTCTGCCCGCAGCCCGGGAGCAACTGTTTCGAATGCGTAAAATCGGCGTCAGCCAGCTCCAGGCGACCGCCGAGGAATACTGCCTATGTCCCTTCGAGCTGGCACTGCAAATGTTACCCTGGGTCGATATCGTTATCTGTGACTTTAACTATGTTTTCGACCCGCTGGTACAGCTGGGATACTTCAGGACCAACCAGCGACGCAAGCTATTGTTGATTGACGAGTTGCACAACCTGGTTGATCGGGCGCGCTCAATGTACTCGGCAAGCCTGACCCGCGCACAAATCAAAAAAGCGATTGCGGCCGACAATAGCTGCCAGATTTCAGAGGCTCTCAAATCGATGCAGCAGGCGCTCGATCGCGAACTACGCGGTCTGGATGAGGACGAATCCATATCCAGCCAGATGCCGGCGGATCTGCTGCGGGCCAGCCAACGCTTCGGCGAAAAACTGGGTTTCGATGTCTTCGCCAACAAGCGTATCGCCAGCGAGACGCTGGAAATCGCCAAGGCGGTTTTCCGCTTTCAAAGTATTAGTCAACTCTATGACCTGCACCATCGAACGCTTGGCTACAAACCCCTGAAGACGCGCGAACTGAAGCTGCTCTGCCTGAATGCATTCGAGTACCTGCAGCAATGTTATCCTCTGTTTCACGCGGTCTGCGGTTTTTCCGCGACCCTGACACCTACCCGCTATTTTCAGCAGGCGCTCGGGCTCGACGATAACTGCAAGAGCCTGGTGCTGGAATCATCGTTCCCGGAAAAAAATCTCTCGGTTTGTGTTGGCGTTTACGTGGACACGCGTTACCGTGAGCGCGAGCGCTACATCGACGTCATCTGCGAATCAATCGAGCGCTGTTGCTGCGCCCGTCCCGGCAACTATCTGGTTTTCTTTTCGGCATACCATTTCATGCAGCAGGTTCACGATCGATTTAGCCAGCTCTATCCCGATACCACCACGCTGTTGCAACAGCGCGAATTCGACGACGACGCACAGCAACAGTTTCTGTCCCGGTTTTTCGGTGCAGACGAACAGCTGGGCTTTGCCATCATGGGTGGACGTTTTGCCGAGGGTATCGACTACCGCGGCAATGCCCTGATCGGCGCGATTATTGTGGGCGTTGGTTTACCCCAGGCCAACAGCGAGCAACAGTTGATACAACAGGATTTCGAGACGCTGGAACTCGATGGATTCGACTATGCGTTTCGATTCCCGGGCCTGATCCGGGTCAAGCAAAGTGCGGGCCGGGTTATTCGCGATGAACAGGATCGAGGGGTTGTGGTATTGCTCGATCGACGATTCCAGCAACCCGGTTATGCCCGCTATCTACCAGCCCACTGGCATCCAACCTATTGCAACGATCCGGTTTCACTGGAACAATCCCTGCTGAGGTTCTGGGATAACCTGGAGGATTGCAATGCCCCAGATTGAAATTCAGAAAACAGATATCACCAGGCTTGACGTCGATGCAATCGTTAACGCCGCGAATAACAGCCTCGCCGATGGTGCCGGCGTGTGCGGCGCGATCCACAGCGCAGCCGGACCCGGGCTTCTCGCCGAGTGCCAGACGCTGGGTGGTTGTGAAACCGGCGAAGCAAAAATATCTGCGGGCTACAATTTACCGGCAAAACACGTTATTCACGCGGTAGGACCGGTATGGCAGGAAGGCAGCAACAACGAGGCCGAATTACTCGCGAACTGTTATCGCAACAGTATCCTGCTTGCCGAACAGCAAGGCCTCAAAAGCATCGCTTTCCCGGCCATCTCTTGCGGAATATACGGTTACCCGATCGATCAGGCCGCGATTATCGCAATCGAATCCACTCTCAAAACGTTGCACCAGTGTGAGCACGTCGAGCACGTGATCTTTGCCTGCTTTTCAGACGATATCGAGGCTGCATTAATCCAGGTCGCCTCGCACCACGCACTCTAGACCCTAGATTTCCATTTTCTGGTAGACGCTATTGAGCTTATCGCGCATGCTTTGTTCGCGGTCGACGCGCGTGCCGACACGCAGCGTGCTGTTACAGCGAGGTGCGCCCATCTCGTGCATTTTCTCATGGCATTGCCTGACCGCGGCCATGACCTTGTCCCAATCACCCTCGACATTGGTGCCCCAGGCATGCATTTCATGATTCAGTCCCGCCGCCTCGAAGATCCGCTGGCACGCGACCACGTACTTCGATACCGAAACGCCGACATCCATCGGCACCACGCAAATATCAATCATGACATTCATCGACAAATCTCCCGTCAAATGTCCGCGATAATACACCATTCCCCGCTACCCTCAGAAAACTCCCTGATAACCTTCGAACGCCATTTCAAGGGATATGCATCGCAAAAGGCGCTCCCAACCATGGAATCGCTTGGAGCGCGGCGTCCCTGCCGCGCTACACTTTTGCGATGCATATCCCTTGAAATGTCTCGATAATCAGGAGGCAACCGATGAAGCCCGTTGAGACGTAAAGGCTGGGTGCCGAAAAAGGACTGATTTTAAAGGGTCAGGCCGCAGGGACGCGGCCTGTGGCGAGTCGAGACATGGATGTCGAGTCTCGCCTTGCCCTTTATAATCAGTCCTTTTTCGGGAAGCCGCAGGCCACCCAGCCAGTCTCAACGGGCTTCATCGGTTGCCTTTGGTTGAATCGCGACGTCCAAGATATGTAAGGTTTAATTTATCGCTTGGTAGCTACTGGTAGCCGGTGAGTTCCATGTAACCGACGCCGGCGGGATTGCCCTGTTCGTCTTCGACCAGCACCACGCCCTCCCAGTAGGGAATACTGGTACCCATCCACTGCTGATCGTAGAGTGGCCGAATCTGCCATCTGCGCTGAAGATCGGGCAGGGACAGCTGCCACTCCAGCGGCAACTCAAGCGACTCGTTGGTGCCGCTGGCGACAGTGCCGATCCGGGTTGAACTCAGATCGATCGCGCTGCGTCCCAGTAGCTGGGTACCACTGTGCGGGCTGATCCAGTTGCCACTGATCCAGTGCTCGCCATCGTCGTGTCGCAACTGGTAAACCATGAGCTTGTGGCCATCGTTCAAATGCAGCGAGAACCAGTCCCAGCCCTGCTGATTCTCGGCCAGCGCCTGCGAACTCCACTCACGATCGAGCCAGCCCTGACCTGCCAGCTCAATTTTCTCATCCCTCCCGGTCACCGTGCCGCTCACTTTAATATGCGGTTGGCTGTAGTAATAACTCGCCTGTCCCTGGGCCGATTTCTGGCTATAGCCATCAATACCGTTCAGCGCCAGCTCCCCGGTGGCTTCAAGAGCTAATACGACCTGGCGTTCGTCGATCGTGAAATTGAGCTCCGCCGGAAACAGTGCTGCGCCGGTCGATCGCCACTGCCAATCATCCATCCAGGCATTAAAATAGCCGTCATGACTGATGCGCGTAACTCCGGCCTGACCAATCCCGCCGCGCGCGAAACGCTGCTCATGAAAATGGCCTTCAGGTGTAGTTATGGCGGCATGTGCCATCCAGATCTGCTTACTGTGCCAGCCGCTACCGGTTTTATCAGGGCTCAGTGACTGCCGAAACAGGGTCCACTGCAGGCCCCAGTGCCGACCATCTCGATCCACCAGGTTCGCGGTCAAATACCACCATTCAATTCGATAGTCCGGGTGCGCACCATGATCCCGCGGAAACTCCAGCGTCCTGCCAGGCGTCACCTGGGCATACCCGAGTCCCTGTTCGCGCAGGTCGCCAAGCACATCCTGGGCCCCGGCTGCGTGGCCAAACAGCACCAGGCATAGCAGCATGATGAGACGCATCAAACCGTTTCCCCAAGCTGCGCCAGTGCGAGCGGCATCTGCCGTCGCCATTGAATTGAAACCACCAGCAGGGTCACTGCACAGATCAGGAAAACAACCACGGCAAGCAGCAGTGCCGGTTCGATCTTCCACACCAGCGGCATGCTCCAGCCAAAACTGATGATGTTGAGCTTGTGAATCAGGATCCAGCTCAGCAATGCACCGAGTGGAATCGACAGTAGCCAGACGACTGCACAAAAAACCAGCAGCGGTGTTGCTACCAGCAACAATTGTTCAAACTGGTGCAGGCCAAGTGCTCGCCACTGCGCAAATTGCGGTAGTCGTTCGTGCAGAATTGCGAGTAAGGATGCCAGCAACGCAATCGCCGCAACAATCATGGTCAATAAATTCATAGCCGCGGTGATGGCGAAGGTGCGGTCGAAGATACCAATCGACAGCAGGCGAATTTGAGCCTGCGAAATCCAGTCGCCCGGTTGTGCGCCGAGCGCTCTCAGGCTCTCCTCCGCCTGCTGCATCGCTTTACTGTTGCGCGGGTTCAACCACAACGCGATACCGCGTGAGTAGTAGTGACTCCAGTTACCGGCAACCACGCTATAGGGCAGGTAGAACTGAAAATAAGGATTACCGTAGTCATAGAAAACACCAACCACTTCGTATTCCTGCGGCCCATTGTCGGTCGGCAGCACGACGTTTTCACCGATCTCTACCCCGGCCAGGAAATGCACCTGTTCGTTAATCAGTACCTTGCCCGGTTGTTCGCGCCAGGTCTGTCGTGCCGATGCGGCCGAGTCACCCTGCCACCGGGACAGTGGCAATTCCTGGCTGTCCGTGGCGCGTGGGTCGATGCCGCGAATCAGCGCCGGGCGATCGCGCCAGCGCGTGCTGATCCCGATACGATGGTGGCTGTCGACGAGCCAGTCAGCATTCGTTGCCGAAGGTTTGAGCATCTGGTAACTCACACCCGGTGTGCGCAGATAGATATCGGCGCTTTGACGCACTTCCAGCCAACCAACAAAGGCATCGCGAAAGCTGTCAACCAGGCTGTCAACACCGAGATTTGCGGTCAGTGCCAGCAGTAACGCCATCATTGCGCTGCGTAATGCCGGTAGCTGGGACCAGCCATCGCTCACCATCCAGCGCGCCAGCAAATAACGCTGTGGTAACAGTAGGGCGACGAGGCTTAACGCCCGGGCGAGCAGGAACGGCAGAATCCAGGCCGCGGCAAATAAAATCATGCCGAGGACCACGAATCCCTGGGTAACGGTCTCAATCTGCGCATACACAATCCAGGCAAGGCAGGCCAGTACCAGGGCACTGATCGCAAGCCGGCCGCGAGCGGTCTTCTCGTCCGCGAGCATCGCGTCGGTACTCCCTGCCTCGAGGCTGGAGCGGCGTAACTGGCGGTAAAGCGGCCAGGCCAGCGCCCAGACGAGTCCGATCAGGGTTATGCTCCAGGCCTGCAACAGCGACCACGTACTCAATCCCAGGTCCGCATCCACGGTTGCGTCGTAGAGACTCTGCAGGCTGGCGCCAAGACCGGGCAGCAGCGCATGCGCCAGCACTACCCCGAGTACAAATCCAAGCGCGGTCCCGAGCAGGCTCCACAGTAGCGTCTCGAACAGGATCGCGGTCGCTAAATGACGCAGATCACAGCCCATTAGGCGCAGATCCAGCAGGGTCGTACGCCGGTACCAGAGCGAAAAACGGACCGCGTTGAAGACAATGAAGAGCCCGACCGCAAACGACAGCAAGCTCATCGCGGTCAGGTGAGTATGCAGGCTCGCGGTCAGCTCCTGCAGATCCAGGTGCTGCTGATTTTCAACCAGTTCGAGATGGTCGGACAGGCGGGCTGCAAGCCGCGCATATTCGGCTGCTGTGATCTCGCCCACGCTCAGATAGCTAAAACGGTCCGAGCCGGACAGCGACATCGCCGCTCCGATATCGACCAGCACGCGACGACCCTGCTGCTCGCGTGCCTGGATCAATGCGGGCGGTAACTGCCTCCCATCGCGCAGTTCGAGCCGCGCGCCCGGTTCGAGATTAAGCTCGGCGGCCAGTGCTGCCGGCACCCAGGCACGATACGGAGGTTGTACGAATTCGAGCCAGCTTCGCGAAAAATCCTGCGTCGATTGCTCGCTATCGAAGACATCGCCGGGTAACGCCAGCAAATCAGTCGCTATCAAGCTGATCGACACGCCTGCAGCGGTGCTGACCTCGAGCTCGATAATCGGGAAGACCTGGCGAAAACCGGCACGACGCAGCTCGATATAGGTTGCCTGGTCGATACCCTCGTCCCGCCGATTGCGAATCCAGTAGCTCGCTTGCGCGCCCAGCAGGTTCTGTGCCTGCTGGTAACTCGTTTCAGCATGCTGGTTGATAATTTGCACCGCCGACCACAGCCCCACGCCTGCAACCAGGCCAATCGTCAGGAACAGCGTTTGCCAGGGATGCCGCCAGTAGTGGCTCAGCAACGCCTTCAGTATCCAGTAAAATCCGAAATTCATTCAACCTCTGTCAGCCTGCCGTTATGCAGCCAAACCTGTCGATCCATAAACTCGGCCATCGCCTGGCTGTGGGTCACCATTAACAGGCTGCTGCCGGCCTGCCTGACCAGGTCACTGAATAGTCCCATGACTTCGAGACTGGAATTCTCATCAAGGTTACCGGTGGGCTCATCGGCCAACACCAGCTGTGGCTTGTGCAACAGTGAACGCGCGATGGCTACGCGCTGCTGCTGACCTCGAGACAACTGGTGCGGGTACTTGTCAACCTGGTCACCCAACCCCAGGCGATCAATCAATTCCGCTTCATATCGGTTATCGAACCGTTGGCACAGGGCCGCCTGGAAACGGATATTATCCAGGATCGACAGCGTCGATATCAGGTGAAACTGCTGGAACACCAGGCTCATTTGTGAACGCCGCAACGCAGCCAGCACTGATTCCGGATCCGAGTGAACCCGGTACCCGGCAAAGTGGATCTCGCCGCTGTCGGGCCGATCGAGACCTGCGATCAGGTGTAGCAAGGTTGACTTGCCGCTGCCGCTCTCACCGAGCAGGGCCACCGAAGAAGACGTGCTCATTTCAAACTGGAGCTGATGCAGTACGTCTTGCCTGACATCGGCGTAATGGTAGGACTTGCACAGGTTCTTGATCGAAAGCATGGCCATTGATGCTAACCGAATTTATCAGGACACAATACCTAATATTACGATTTCAGGCCGGTAATGGATTTGCAAATGGATTCAAGTAAACTTGTCCCGCATCCAGGGGGTATTCATGACCGCGATATGTGAAATCAAGGATTTACAGAAACTGGCGCGGCGGCGCGTACCGCGAATGTTCTACGAGTACGCGGATTCCGGCTCGTGGACGCAGTCAACCTATCACGCCAACGAGACCGACTTTCAGGAAATCAAGCTGCGGCAACGCGTCGCCGTGGACATCACGGATCGCTCGGTAAAAACTGAAATGATCGGGCAGGCGGTCGCCATGCCTGTGGCACTGGCACCGGTCGGTTTAACCGGCATGCAGCATCCCGATGGCGAGATCAAGGCGGCTCGCGCTGCCGAGCGCTTCGGCGTGCCGTTTACCCTGTCAACCATGAGCATCTGTTCCATCGAGGATGTTGCCGAACACACCAGCAAACCCTTCTGGTTTCAACTTTACGTCATGAAAGATCGCGACTTTATCGGGCGCCTGATCGATCGTGCAAAGGATGCCGGTTGCAGCGCACTGATGCTGACACTGGACCTGCAAATATTGGGACAACGGCATAACGACGTCCGCAATGGATTAAGTGCACCGCCCAAGCCCACGTTGAATGCGGCACTGCAAATCATCAGTCGACCACGCTGGTGCCTGAATATGCTGACCACCAGGCGTCACTCGTTCAGAAACATCGTCGGCCACGCGAAGGGTGTCGGCGACCTGTCTTCACTCTCCTCCTGGACCGCGGAACAGTTTGACCCGAAGTTATCCTGGCAGGATATTGACTGGATCAAGGAACGCTGGGGCGGGAAACTGATTATCAAGGGTATCCTCGACCCTGAAGACGCACGCATGGCGGCAAAAGCCGGTGCAGATGCAATCATCGTCTCCAACCACGGCGGGCGCCAGCTGGACGGCGCTCGATCCTCGATCAGCGCGCTGCCCGAAATCGTCGATGCGGTCGGCGGCGACATCGAGGTCCATTTCGATGGCGGCATTCGCTCCGGGCAGGACGTACTGAAAGCGCTTTGCCTGGGCGCGAAAAGCACCTATATCGGACGTGCCTTTGTTTATGGCCTTGGTGCCAGGGGCGAAGCCGGTGTCGACCAGGTACTCGACATCATTTACCGTGAGCTCGACACCACCATGGCCCTGTGCGGCGAACGCCTGGTACAAAATCTCGGCCACCACAACCTCCTCAACCCCCCAACCTAATCCCGATACAACCACCGGCGCGGCCATTGGGTGTCTGTTGCGGGACGCTGCGCGACAGGGATGTCGCGCGCGAGCCTACATGGACGTATTTACGGCGTTCCCGCAACAGACACCCAATGGCCGCGCCTCTTTCAATCAGGGTAGTAAAAGGACGTTATAACTATTTAAGTTCGAAAATCTCCAAAAAATCAAACCTGATGCTACTGGATCTTAGGGACTGCCAGACGAGTATGAAGCTACCCCGGGGGAGAGCTCGCAAAAGTGTAGCGCGGCAGAGATGCCGCGCTCCAAGCGATCCCATGGATGGGCCAACTGGCGCTTGCGCCAGTTGGGAGCGTCTTTTGCGAGCTTTCCCCCGGGGTAGCATTGGATAATGCCAGATGCAGGTTCTGTGAATACTGCAGGTTATCTTTGGTCGCGGGCGCGCAGGTCGATGCGACGGACCTTGCCGGTGGTGGTCATGGGCAGACTATCGATGAATTCGACTTCGCGCGGATACTCGTGCGCAGATAGACGTTCGCGCACCGATTGCTGGATCTCGCGCGCAAGCTCGGGGCTTGCCGCATAATCCTTGCCCAGGACCACGAAGGCCTTGACAATTTCACCCCGTAACTCGTCCGGCTTGCCAACCACTGCAGCCTGTAACACGGCCGGATGCCGCAACAGCGAATCCTCGATTTCTCCGGGCCCGATGCGATAGCCTGCACTGTTGATAACGTCATCCTTGCGCCCGACAAACCACAGGAATCCATCTTCATCACGGTAACCGACGTCCCCGGTGCGAAACCAGTTTGCAGATATTTTGGCCCGTGTTGCCTCCGGGTTCTTCCAATATCCCAAAAACATGACCGGGTCATCGCACCAGGCAGCAAGCTCACCCTCTTTGCCATCGGGCACGACATTACCATTCTCATCGATCACATCTACGCGATGACCGGGGTACGGCTTACCCATCGACCCAGGCCTGGGTGGCATTATCGCCGAGCAATTTCCCACGATGTAGTTAAATTCAGTCTGTCCCCACATTTCGTTTATCGTCAAATCGAGAGCATCGCGGCCCCAGTGAATCAGTTCCTCGCCTACCTGTTCACCGGCACTCATAATCGCTCGTAATTTCAAGTTATAACGCGTCTTGAGGTCAGGCAACACGCGCAGCATTTTCAGTGCGGTCGGGGGAATAAAGGTATTGGTGACCGCGTAGTCGCGCATCAGCCTGCATGCCCGCTCGGCATCGAAACCGCCACCCTCGTAGGCCACGATCGGCATGCCATAGTTCAGCGCAGGCAGCAAGGCATCCCAGAGACCACCCGTCCACGCCCAATCAGCCGGTGTCCAGAACACGTCACCCGCCTTTGGGAAAAAGTTTTGTGACATTTCGAAGCCGGTAAAATTACCGATTACCGCTCGATGCGCGATCAGCGCGCCCTTGGGCGGTCCCGTGGTTCCGGAGGTATAAATCAGGCAAGCGGGATCATCGGCGCGGGTTTCGATCAATTCGAACTGGTCGGCACCCCTTTCCAGCAGGCTCCAGAATTCAGTTTGAGGATCACCGCATCTACAGCCTATTACAGCCCGTAAATCATCGAGATCAGGCTGTAGTGTGTTTACATCGTCGTAGCGACTGGCATGCACAATGGCCGCGCTGGCACCACTGTCGCGCAACCTGTATTCGAGCGCCTCGGGACCGAACAAAATCGCCAGCGGTAGCGATACCGCGCCGAGCTTGTGGATTGCAAGGTGCGCAATGACGGTCTCGATCGTTTGCGGCAACAGGATCGCAACCCGCTCACCCTGCCCGACACCGACCGCACGCAAGGCATTGGCGAATCGATCAGATAACTGTTTTAGATCAGCAAAACTGTATTTCGCGCGCTGGCCGGCGGCATTTTCATAATAGACGGCAACCTGCTGTGCCCGCTGTCGATGGCGATCACAAACCTGGTAAGCGACATTGATTTTTCCAGGAATCGACCAACGAAACTCCCGTCGAATGGCATCAAAATCGGTTGCCGTGGGGTCGATTAGCCGCATTAATCCGGTAAAGATAAAAATTTCATAATACCGCAACATTGCCCAAATCACAGTTGAGATAACCCGATATCGGGACTATAAGCTAGGGTAATTCTATGAATTTAAATTAAGACACTGATAATAATGTAGAATTTTCCTCTCATTCTGCTAAAAATAATCTGTGAGAAGCGCTTCGGGCGGTAGGGATTATGAACAATTACGAAGACTGGGCACTACTTGTTGCAAAAAAATTAAAAGGCGAAGCCGATTTAATTGCAGCAATCGAAAAAGATGAACTGGAAGATACGGCCGCGACTGAAGCGTTTGTGCAAGCCGTTTTAAAGCCGTTCGTGCCTGAAAATTACGGCATTGGCTCAGGCCGAATTGTCGATGCTTTCGGCAACTACTCGGATCACCTGGAAGTTGTCGTCTACAACCGCGACTTCCCGCGCATCGGCATGCGGGGCACCCACAATGCATACATTTACGAATCGGTGCTTGCAACATTTTCGATCAGGGCCAAGTTTATCCGCAAAACCTTCTTCGAATCTCTCAATGCCTGCGCCTCGTTGGCACAGCTTGAAACCAACATTGATAAAACCCTGTTGATCAAGCTTGCCAAGAAAAACGGTTTAAAACCCGGTCCCAACAAGAAGTTTTTCCACGCGGATCCGTTGCGGACCGCACGTTTTGAACTCATCGGCAGACCGCCGGGATTTGTCTTCGGCTTCAGTGGAATCAAGAATAGCCACCGACAACTCAAGGAAAATATAGAACTCTGGCTCAGCCATCGCGAGGACGAAGGACTCGACACATCGATGAAATGCCTGCCTGCCGTTATTGCTACCCAGGGCTGCTTTGCCTGGCGAAACGCAGCACCGCTGGCGCTGAGTAACCGCGAGATGATGGGCATTGGCAACGATGATGCACCGATCAGGTTAATCGTGCTGCAACTGCTGTACCTGCTGAATCGACGCTTGCACGTCACCGCTGACGGTTACGGATTAAAACCCAACCTGAATGCCTACCTGAGCCAGTTTTCGGCACCAAAGTTTGAAATCGGTGTTGGCACCGCCGTCGACCCCAGGGAAAAGCTCAAGGCAGCACGCGATACGATGCGTTTCGAGCCAGCAAGAGACCACACACTAATAGCGGCAAAGCTTGAAGCGGCAGCACAAATCAAGAAATCCGAACCACCGGTAGCTCCAATAGAAACCGCCGCAAAGCAGGAAATTCCCGAACCACTGGTAAAGGAAAAGGAATTTTTCGCGAAGCAGGAAATCTCAGAGCCTCCGGTAAAGGAAAGGGAAGTTGTCGCGAAGCAGGAAATCCCAGAGCCTCCGGTAATAGAAAAGGAAGTCGCTGCTCCGGTGAAGGAAATCAAGCCAGCGGCAACACTGGCAGCGGTTACTGAGAAACCGTCACCTGTTGCACCTGCCCTGGCCCCAGCCCCGACCCCAACCGCCGAAGCACCACCAGCCCCCGAACCACAGGATTCCACTCCAGCGCCGGCGGCCGAGGCAGCCGTATTTGACAAACCATCGCCTTTCGCGTCGGCGCCATCTCCGTCTGTGGATAAAACAGAAGCTCCAACAGAGCCTAAATCGGCCACAGGGTCAGGCGTTTTTGACAAACCTTCACCCTTCGCATCCGCGCCGGTTCCACCGGCTGAGGAAGCGAAACCGGAGACACCGCGCCCTGCTGCTCGAGCCTCATCGCTGGGATCAGCACCGATCCCAATTTCGGGTTCGGCGCCGGCCTCTGGTACCCCGCCTGCAACTCCATTGGGATCAGCACCGATTCCGATGTCAGGTTCGGCACCAGCCACTGAAAATGCACCTGCAGCGGCACCGTTAGGATCGGCACCCATTCCGCCAAGCGAACCCAACATTGCCAAAGTAATTCCCCCTAAACCGCCGGTCGATTTCAATCTCGGGTCAGAGACCGAGGCACTGGAAGACAAGGTCCAGGCCGAAGAAGATGAATTTGAAAATACAGTGATTATTCCGCCCAATGCCGGCGCTTCCAGCAACGTAGCGGCAAAAGATTCCACCAACGCTTTCATCGCCCGTGTCAAAGAGCAACTGTCATCGCCCGAAACGGAGTCAGAAAACAAGCAGGATTCATTTAGCTCGACCATCCCGCAGTAATCCCTTTTTCCTGGCGGGTGAAAGCCCGTTTGAGGGACATTCAACTGCAGGCTTAACCTCGAATTGATCCGCGTGCGTGTCTGCGTTCTGGCAGAATTGATTTCCACGTTCGGTTGTTACCAGGTTTCCCAGATTCCTGGTTAATATATTCCATAAAGACTTAAGGTGCAGACATTCGAATCGATCGACTATAACGAGATGATCTGATATAAATCAAGGCGCTTCCGAAGATAAGAATATAGCCTTGATCTTAAGTTTTAAACAAAATCCAGAGAGGATGTAAAAATGACAAAGACCTACCTACTAATTACGGCTGCGTTACTCAGTATCAGTTCTGCCAGCGTTACGGCCGGAGATGCCGCGGCCGGCAAGAGCAAGTCAGCAACCTGCGGAGCCTGTCACGGTCAGAATGGAATCAGCCCGAACGATATGTGGCCCAACCTGGCAGGGCAGAAAGTGGGTTATCTGGTGGCCCAGATGAAAGCATTTCGGGACGGACAACGCGCCAATCCGATGATGGCGCCAATGGCGGCACCGCTTTCTGACGCTGATATCGACGATCTCGCTGCCTATTACGCCGGCCTGGGACAGTAACAACCAGCGATCAGTAGTTCCCGACGGGGCACTCATGGGAGTGCCCTGACACCGGGTTAAATTTTTTCATCGATATCTCGTCGTTACGGGTATCATTCAAATCAAACCTTCCGACACGGGACACGTCATTCATGCATGTCCTTCTATATCGAAAATCCATACATAGAAATTCGGGATTTGACAATAATCAAGGAGTGACGGAAATACGTCCAGATATACTGGCCTCACCTTTTAATCACCAGGGTGAACGCCGTGATATCGCAGTCAACAAAACAACTGAAAATATGCCTGTCCTTGCTGCTGGCAATGTCGGTATTCGTGACTTCTTATGCCTTTGCAAAAGCAGAGGAGGAAGCAGAAACACGATATGAAGGGGCTCCATCGGGTATCGATCCATCCTTAACCGAGGACTTGATTGACTCGGAGGGGCCGCCGATGACGGTCGATGAATTCAAAGCCGCCAAGCAAGTTTACTTCGAACGCTGCGCGGGTTGTCACGGGGTACTGCGTAAAGGCGCTACCGGAAAACCGCTGACCACCGATATTACGCGAGCCCGCGGCAGTGTTTATCTCAAAACCTTTATTACCTATGGCTCACCTGCCGGTATGCCTAACTGGGGTACTTCTGGCGAAATGAGTGAAGCCGAGGTCGACTTGATGGCACGTTACCTGCAGCACGAACCGCCCCAACCACCTGAGTGGGGTATGGCGGAAATGCGCGGCAGCTGGAAACTGGTGGTAACGCCGGAAAATCGCCCCAGCAAAAAGATGAACGAGTACGACATCGATAACCTGTTTTCGGTCACCCTGCGTGATGCTGGCCAGGTGGCGCTGATCGATGGCAATAGCAAGGAAATCATTAACGTTGTTGATACCGGCTACGCGGTGCACATTTCGCGCATGTCGGCTTCCGGTCGTTACCTGTTCGTGGTCGGTCGCGATGCCAGGATCAACCTGATCGACATGTGGATGGAAAAACCCGATACCGTGGCTGAAATCAAGGTTGGAATGGAAGCACGTTCGGTCGAGACCTCGAAGTACAAGGGATTTGAAGATAAGTATGCTATTGCAGGTTCATACTGGCCACCGCAATACGTCATCATGGACGGTAACACGCTGGAACCGAAGACCATCGTCTCCACCCGCGGCATGACAACGGATACCAAGGAGTTTCATCCCGAACCTCGCGTTGCAGCGATCGTGGCTTCGCATGAACATCCCGAGTTTATCGTCAATGTCAAGGAAACCGGCAAGATCCTGCTGGTCAACTACGAGGATATCGAGAGTCTTACTGTGACCACCATTCCCGCCGCGCGTTTCCTGCATGATGGCGGCTGGGATAGCACCCATCGCTACTTCCTCACTGCAGCGAACAAGTCCGACAAGGTGGCCGTCGTCGATTCGAAAGAGCGCAAGCTTACGGCTATGATTGACGTCGACAAGATCCCGCACCCAGGCCGGGGCGCTAACTTTGTGCATGCCAAGTACGGCCCGGTCTGGGCAACGAGTGCGCTGGGTAATGACAAAATCACGCTAATCGGCACCGATCCTGTGGGTCACCCGGACAATGCGTGGAAGGTGGTCGAGGTACTCAAGGGCCAGGGTGGTGGATCGCTGTTTATCAAGACCCATCCAAAGTCCAAGCACCTGTACGTGGATACGCCGCTCAATCCCGGTGAAAAGATCAGCCAGTCAATCGCGGTTTTCAATACCGATGACCTGGACAAGGGATACAAGGTGTTACCAATCGCCGAATGGGCCGACCTGGGCGAAGGACCCAAACGCGTGGTACAGCCCGAGTACAACAAGGCTGGTGACGAGGTCTGGTTTTCGGTATGGAGTGGCAAGGAGCAGGAATCCGCGCTGGTTATCGTGGATGACAAGTCGCTGAAGCTGAAAAAGGTGATTAAAAACGATCGCCTGATCACGCCGACAGGCAAATTCAACGTGTACAATACGGTCAACGACATCTACTAGACCGGTTTCAAGGTGGGTGGGCAATCAGGATGTGCCCACCCCGCTTTACCGTCCCAGAAAATGAAAGGAACCTGTTATGGGTTGCTGCTATTGGTCATCGTAACCGTATGCTCCAGTACCAACGCCCAGACCGCCACAAACTTGTATCAACAGCATTGTGCCGCATGCCACGGCGCTGAACGCCTTGGCTTAAGCGGTCCGGCGCTATTACCCGGTAATCTCAAAAGACTCAAGCAACCACAGGCCAGGGCGGCAATTACCGAAGGACTGCCGGCAACACAAATGCCCGCCTTCGGCCAGCAATTGAGCACAACCGATATTGACGCACTGGTTGAGTACATTTATACACCACCCCTTCGCACACCCAGCTGGAATTCCGCAGCGATTCAGGCGAGTCACCGAATTCTGAATCCCGACCTGCTAAAACCCGAAGCCGCGAGCCTGCCGCCGATCTACCAGGCTGACCGTCTCAACCTGTTCCTCGTGGTGGAGGCTGGCGATCACCATGTATCGGTGCTCGACGGCGATACCTTCGAGCGCCTGCATCGTTTCAAATCGAGGCATGCACTGCACGGTGGACCCAAGTACTCCTCCGATGGTCGCCACGTTTATTTCGCATCACGGGATGGCTGGATTACCAAGTTTGATATGTACCGCCTGCAAAAAGTTGCCGAAGTACGCGCCGGTATCAATACGAGAAACGCCGCGGTCTCCGCGGATGATCGCTACGTGCTGGTCGGTAATTACTTACCACATACGCTGGTCTTGCTCGATGCACATGATTTGAGCCTGGTAAAAATTATCGCTGTAACGGATCGAAACCAGGAACTGACGTCACGCGTCAGCGCCGTTTATACCGCTGCACCGCGTGACAGTTTTATTGTCGCGCTGAAGGATTTTACCGAAGTCTGGGAAATTAGTTATCTCGACGACCCCCCACCGGTATTTAACAGCTACGTGCACGATTATCGAATGGGAGAGGGAATCGCCGAGCAGGGCCGATTTCCGGTGCGGCGAATCCAGCTGGACGATTACCTGGACGATTTCTTCTTCGACCAGAGTTACCAGCACCTGATCGGTGCATCGCGCAGTGATCGCAAGGGGCAGGTTGTAAACCTGCTGGTGGGTCGCAAGATAGCCAGTATTGAACTGGCCGGCATGCCGCATCTCGGCTCGGGCATCAGCTGGCGCTACCAGGGCCGACAGGTCATGGCCTCGCCCAACCTGCGCACCGGTACGGTGAGTATTATCGACATGGACAGCTGGGATGTTATCAAGCAGATAGATACTCTTGGACCAGGCTTTTTCATGCGCAGCCACGAGCATTCTCGCTACGCCTGGGTCGATGTGTTCTTCGGTCCCGACAGGGACGCGATTCATATAATCGACAAGCAAAGCCTGGAAATCGTCAAGACCCTGCGACCGGTGCCGGGCAAGACCTCGGCCCATGTCGAATTCACCCGAGATGGCAGGTACGCGTTGCTCAGCATCTGGGACCGGGATGGGGCCGTGATTGTCTACGACGGCGAGACGCTCGACGAAGTCAAACGTATTCCGATGAACAAGCCGGTCGGTAAATACAACGTTTACAATAAGATCACCCGCTCTGAAGGGACCAGTCACTAATCCCATGCGTTCTTCAGGCATCAAAGGTTACTCTGCGTTATGAACCTCGATGACATTGTCCCCTTTCTGCCGCATTTCCAGGCTTTGCTCAACACCGCGGCAACACTGTTGCTGGCATCGGGCTATTACTTCATCCGCAATGCAAGGCTCGGACTGCATCGAACCTGCATGGCGACCGCGCTGGTGATCTCAAGTATATTCATGATCTCCTACCTGACCTATCACGCCAAGGTTGGATATCTGCCATTCGCGGGACAAGGGCTCATTCGCCCGTTTTATTTCACACTGCTGGCTTCCCACGTCATTCTTGCCGCGGTTATCGTGCCAATGGTGTTAATCACGGTATTTTTCGCCATTAAAGGCAACTTTAGGCAACATCCGCGTATTGCCCGCTGGACCCTTCCGCTGTGGTTCTACGTGTCGGTTTCCGGTGTCGTGATCTATATTCTCGGGTTCCACGTTTACACCGGCGAAATTTAACCAGGGACTAACGATGCAATATGTCTACTACACCCTGGCGGCAATTATCCTTTATTTCTTATCCGACTGGATACTGGTCCAGATCGAGCAGAAACGTGGTAAGCAGTTTGAGCAACAACGCTCGCTCGTTTTCCTGATTATTATCATGGTGCTCGCTGTGGGTTCGTTTAAAGCGATCGAGATGTTGCTAAACCCCTAACTTTTAATGGTGATCCGTTACAGGATCCCGATACGTCAATCCAGCGCATACCGGGTTCACGTATCGGGATCTTGCAACTGTGGCGTGAATCACGGCTTGGCTTTACCCAGAAACCTGTTAGTTTAGCGAACTGCTGAATTACTGGTTTCCAAATGCCCGAACCAACTGCCTCACCCGTCAGTCGTCGCCAGGCGATCGTCGCCTTTGCGCTGGGTACACTGTTCTTCGGCTACGCGTTTGTCCAGCGCGTATCGCCCAGCGTCATGACCAGCGAGCTAATGCGAGACTTCGCCGTGGGGGGTGCAGCACTGGGTTCGCTGTCGGCATTCTACTTTTACGCCTATGCCTCGATTCAGCTACCCGTGGGTATGCTGACCGATCATTTCGGGCCACGCAAGTTGATGAGTTTCGCGGCGGCGTTATGCGCCCTCGCCTCGATCGTATTTGCATTTAGCGATTCGTTGCTAACCGCTTCCGTGGGGCGGGCACTGATCGGTGGCACCGTCGCCTTCGGTTTTGTCGGCACCCTGGCCATTGCCGGATACTGGTTCAGGCCCGCGCAGTACGCGATGCTGGCGGGTTTGTTACAGACGGTAGGTATGAGCGGAGCTATTTTCGGGCAGGCGCCATTGCGCCAGGTGGTCGAATCCCTGGGCTGGCGCGGTACGATCCTGGTGCTGGCGCTGGTAGCACTGGTAATCGCGTTATTGCTGTTCTGGCTGGTGCCGCTACGTTCGAGTGAACAAAAACAACATCGCAAGCAACACAGTGTTTTAAAAGGTTTAAAAGCGGTAACGACCAACCCGCAAACCTGGCTCTGTTCGCTGATCGGTTTCGGTATGGCCGCGACCATGCTCGCATTCGGCGGCTTGTGGGGCGTGCCCTGGCTAAACAACGTGCATGGCTATAACACCACCGAAGCCGCTGCGGTAACCTCGATGCTGTTCGTCGGTTGGGCGATATTTTCGCCCGTTTGTGGCTGGACCTCGGACCGGATGGCACGCCGCAATATGATTTTGGTGGCGGGTTCGACAATTGCCCTGGCAGCGCTTGCAGTTCTGGTTTTTTATACCCCGCGTAACACCCCGGTCCTGATGGCGCTGATCTTTATCGTCGGCGCGGCAGGTAGTTCGATGACGGTCTGCTTCGGCTCGGTCAAGGAGTTGAACGACGAAAACTACAGCAGCACCTCGCTTGGCTTGATGAACATGTGCATCGTTGGCTCAGGCGCAGTGATGCAACCACTGATCGGCGGGCTACTCGACCTCAACTGGAACGGTGAAATGCTGGCGGGTGCACGCGTTTACTCATCGAGCGCTTACACGCTGGCCTTCAGTAGTTTACTGGGGGTGAACCTGGCGGCCATCATTGCCGCATTATTTCTGCGCGAGACGCATTGTCGGCAAGTTAACTAGTTCGACAGGGCCGCGGCAGCGTTATTTTTGAGCACCCCGGATAACAAAACCCTGTCCCGATTCGAAACCCACCAGCAGGATCTGTGCGGGATCGATGCTAACCTCACGCTCGAAACGGTGATTGAAGCCCTCAATACGTACGCTGTCATTCATCTGCAGGTGTAAGCGATGAGTTCCGGCCCGAATTTTAGCGCTGTGAAACACATCAACACCGCCATCCTCGAACAAGCCGGGGGGTTGCAGCGACGCACTGTAAAACGGTTCACCGTCGAGCATGGCTTCGATCGTGACCGGCGAACGCTCGCGCGGACAATCGTCGATTTTGCGCATATTGGGCGCCAGCTGGTTCAATTCCTCCTGGCTCAGCATGCGACAGGGTTCGCGTAATTCACCGGCGTGGGCAAACGCGATCGTAATCATGGCTTCATCATTTTCGATGATACGCACCGATGGCGCACTTGCAAAATACCAGATCAACGCCATGAACACGCTGTAGTTAATTGCCTGCAGCAGGAATCGCAGTGGCTTGTTGCTTAGTTCGGCCATAAAGTCTCGCTCTCAGTCCGCCTCAACTGCAGAAATTTGATTAACCTGATTCAGCGTCCGCAAATGCCTGCGAAAGTCATCCAGATCCCGGTCGACATCACGCTTGTCAGGCTCGGCGGCACCATGCATGCGAATTCGTTCGCGTTCGGCCCTGCCCCGCAGGCTTGGTTTGCGCTCGCCGTCAAAGCGCATCCTGGTCCAGCGATTGCCGAAGCGGAAATAGCAGTCATTGTGCCGACAGCCGGTCACCATGACACCATCGGCGCCTTGCTTTAGCGCATACTCGACCAGTGTTGGTGGCAGCATGCCGCTGCAGATAAGCTTTATACCGCGGGTATCGTCACTATCCAGGCGTTTAACGTTCAATCCATGCTCGCAGCCGAAGACAATAATCTTTAGATCTGCCGTCATCGTGTCGATGGTTTCGCGGGTCAGGCGACGCATTTCGTCGACCGGTAATTGCGGCATGTCGATACCCGTCTTTAATTCGCCACGTGGCGTCCGAAACGGATTGGAAGCCGGGCAGGAGCCTGCACAAATCCCGCAGGCACCGCAAAGCGCGGGATTAACCACCACCTCGTGCTCGTAGCGAGCACCATCGGTACGTGCCTGCACTGATATCGCATCGAAGGGACAATCATCGAAGCAGAGCCCACAGCCGTTACAGTGATCGAGATCGACAACCGCTTTCGGACCGTCTTTCTTCGGCAACAGCCACGGCAACATCATCAACAACAGGGTAACACTTATCGTCAGCATCCAGACCTGTCCGGCAGGCCAGTATTCGAGTAACGGGTATACATTCAGATAAAACCAGTCGAGGTGAATTTCCCGGGGTACCATGCCCAGATTGGCGGGGGCATGGCTGACTGCCGGTGCATACAGGGACAATGCCAGCAGGGCGAGAAAGGTCCCCGCGGCAAGTCCACGCGGCGGATTGATGTTGACGTTGGAAAGGCGCTTGACATGCAGCCATAACATGAAAATTAATAGCATCGGTTGACCCAGGAGATGCAGAAACTCGATCAGGATGAAGAATCGATCGGTCATCTGACCGGAGACGAAATTTCGCGTCATCGCCCCCGAAAAAATCGGCAGGGCATCCATTAGCTGCGCCGAACCGACCGCGATATACTGCGCCATTTCATCCCAGACCAGCCAGTATCCCGTGATACCAATTGTCACTACCATCCACAGGTTGGGTATTCCGGTCACCCACGAAAACCAGCGAAATCCGCGGTAACGTCCCGATGCAAACTCCTTGAACAGGTGCAGCAGGACCGTAACAATTACCGCGTCCGAGGCATAGCGATGCAGGCTGCGCATAACGCCCGCCGCGTACCATTGGTCATGGGTCATGTATTCCACCGAGGCATGTGCCCCTTCGAGGCTGCCATGAAACGGGATGAACAGGTAAATTCCGCTAACCAGGATGACCCAGAACAGGAAGAACGACAGGGTGCCGAGGTGGTACAGCGGATTCCACTCGGTGCCGAAGGAAATGTTAAACCACGATTCGAGCGCGAGATAGACTCGCTTTAGCGGATTGATTATCACCTAATCGAATTCCCACAAAAAAGAAAACCAGATCTAAGACCTTATCCGAATGGCATTGAAGCCGATCTGATTAAAGTCAATTCGGGCAGCTGCTAGTTTCTGGGCCAACCGCGCACGACCACCGTACCGGCAACGAGAATGATCGTAGCACCGATCAACATGCCCAGAAACAATGAATAGTCGAAGTAGTAGCCGTCGCGCACCGGATCATAGGTCGTACAAAAGAGTTTTATCTTGCTGACCAGGTTGGCTAGCAGTGGTTGCTCGGGAGCCTTGCGACCGAGGACAAGTTCGATCAGCGGATCGACCAGCATCGGCGTATCGAACACCTGCCCGTAGACCTGCCGGTAAACCCGGCCCCCGGCATCGATAATGGTCGCCTGGATCAAATGATCAAAGCCATTCGAAGAGGGATAATAGAGAAACCCTAATTCCTTTGACAGGTTCTTGATCGTTTGCGGGTCGGTACTCAACAGCTTCCAGTCCTGGTCAATGACGCCCTGTTTGGCAGCAAAGTATCGCATCGCATCGGGGGTATCGATAGCGGTATCAAAACCAATCGCCACGACCGTGAAACTGTCATCGCCAAGCGCTGCCCGCGCCTTTTGTACAATCTTCGACAGGTGCCGCGTTGTCATCGGGCAAATCTGGTAGCAGCTTGTATAAACCATGCTTAGCACCAGAGGTTTACCACGTAACTGTCCGAGAGTCAGGACCTCGCCGTCGGTATCGATAAACCGGTGATCACCAACCTCGGAACCGATCGCCGCCTGGCTGGTGGCGAGTGCCTGGTCATAGTCAAAGGCCGGGGCTGTCTTCACGACGCTGTCGCCGGGCGCTGTAGATTGCGATATTGCCCAGGCGTCAGAAGGCAGCATCATATGCAGCAGAAAACTACATATCAGCAACTTGAATCGCATGCAAATCAGCCTGGCCGAAACCTAACCGAGTATCCAGACGTCGAGCACGGCGCCGACAAGCAACGTTACCAGCTGCACCAGCGATGCGAAGAAACTCTTCATCGCGACGCGCGGGGACGGATCCCTGAGCATGAGCCAGTTGTGGTAAATGAAATAGCCGCCGCCACCGGCCGCCGCCAGCAGGTAAATCCAGTTCATGCCATAGAAAAACGGCAAGACTGCAATGGCAACCAGCATCAACGTATTGACTAACACCACTTCGGCGCAACGACGATTGCCGATTATGACGGGTAGCATGGGTACCCCGGTGCGGGCGTAATCCTTGTTTTTCGCAATCGCGAGACTCCAGAAATGCGAAGGTGTCCACAAGAACAAAACCAGCGCGAGCATAATCGGCACCGGCCCTATATTTGGATCTACCGCGGCCGCGCCCGCGAGCACTGCAAAGCTGCCCGATGCACCCCCGATGACGATGTTGGTCCAGGAACGCCGTTTCAGCCAGACGGTGTAAACGATTGCGTAGAAAAACGCGCCGAGAAAAATATAAAATGCTGCCGTCAGGTTCAACACCAGCGCAGCGGAGCCAACACCGACGACGAGCAATAGCAGGATAATCGCAAGCCACATGGGGCCTCTACGGAAGTACCCGGTGACGAAAGGCCGGTTGCGGGTACGTGGTACCCGGCGATCGAGATCGACCTCGAAATACTGGTTGAAGGCGCCCGCGCTACCGGCGGAGACCAGTATCGCAAACGCGAGTACCAGCATCTCGAGCGCACCGGGTTGCGAACCCGGCGTTATCACCATCGCCACCAGCGCGGTCAGCACCATAACCACGCCAATCCTGAACTTGAGAAGGTTCGAAACCTGGCTGAAAAAAACATTCCAGGCCAGCCCTGGCTGTTCCCGCGAACCGGTTTCACTATCACGCGGGGCGATTCCATTTGCCCCTAATGAGTTCAGCATCGCCATTAGCTAAGCGGCCAGACCGAGGCCAGGTAATCCCAGTTAATAAAGTAATAGACGACGAAACAAACCAGCAGCGCCATTGCCAGCGCAAAGGTACCCGGCGCTTCGAAACCGGCGGAACCGTGTTCTTCTACCGCGAGTTTGGGCGCCATCGGTAAACGCTCAGGCTGGGTGACGTTGTAGACCGAAGCCGCCAACGGTACGCCAAACCCCTGGAACAGGCCGGCAGACGCGTCGAGCTTTTTACCAAACAGCAGTGATCCAACGGTTACCACCAGGTACATCGCCCCACCGAGTACGCCGAGCACGCCGCCGATACCGGCCACCGCCATCATCGTGTAAGCAGTTCCCGGATACTCAAAGCCCAGCATGGCACCGGTAAAATCCATGTCCCAGTGACGTCTCGAAACACCCAGGGTTCCAGCACCCAGCATGAACAGGATCATCAGGGTCATGCCGGCCGAGAATACGTAGGGTTGCCACTTCGCAACCCAGGGCAGGAATAGCGCGCGCCTGAACAACACTGGAATCAGCAGGTAGGTCAATGCCATGAAGGTCAGCGTGGTACCCACGGCAACGGTCGCATGGAAATGTGCCGGCACGTAGATGGTGTTATGGATGATGATATTGATCTGCTCGGTACCCATAACCACACCGGTAATACCACCGAGAAAGCCAAAGATCACCAGCGCAAAGAAAAAGCCTGAGAACACCGGGTTACCCCAAGGTGCCTTGCGCAACCATTCGAACATGCCCTTGGTGAGGCCCTTGGCCCGTTGCGCAACTTCCATCGATCCCGGAACCGTGAGGCCATGGATCATGCTCGCCAACACCGCCAGGTACATCGCGTAGCTGGTATTGAAAACCTTCCATTCGGAACTGATCCCCGGGTCTACCAGGATATGATGCGCGCTCGCCAACTGCAGGAACAGGATGTAAAGCAGGAATGCGGTGCGACTGACTTTCTCTGACATCGGGCGGGCGTTAAACAACACACCGACAATCAGGTACCACACCGAGACATGTGCCGCGACGTTAATTTGTTGCGATGAATGTCCCAGGCCCCACCAGATGACACGGTACATTGCCGCATCGATGTGACCGATGTAACCGATCGACCATAAGAAGGTAGGCACCAGGATTATCGCACCCGAGGCTATTGTGAAAATCGCGATAATACAGGCGGTCAGGGCGCCGAATGTTACCAGTGGAATCGAACCCTCGTAAGTACGATCATCTTTCGCGATCACCAGCGTACCCAGAAACACGAAGCAGCCGATCAGTGCGCCGACCGCAAACAGGATCAGGCCGAGATAAAAATGAGGTTCAGCCTGCATCGGCGCGTAGGACGTCATCATCACGCTCGAATTACCCTGTAACACCGCGATGTTATTCATGACCATACCGATGATCATCAGCGCAAATCCCGCCCAGGCCCAGCGCGGCGCTGCCAGGCGAGTGCGTAACAGCGTCGACGAGGCAAAGTACAGAATCGCCATTTCAAAGAAGATAATCCAGAAAATCAGCGCGTTGATGCCATGCCCCGTCAGCGCCTGGTAAAACACATCGGCCGGCAGTAAATGAACCTCCTGCCAGCGGGTCAAAACAACTCCTAACCCCAGGATGCCCGCGATGAGCAATGAAACAGCACCGGCAACCGCGTTTGCCTTCATCAGGCTCTCGGCGGACTTGTCAAAATAGAATCCCGAATCCGGGCAGACTCTGAACTGTGCCATTTTAATTCTCCCTCACAAAGATTTTACCGAGCATCAGGTGATGCCCGATGCCGCAGAACTCGTTGCACACCACCGTGAACTCGCCTGCCTGGTCAGGAGCTACCGTTATCACCGTTTCATAGCCGGGAAGAATCTGCAGGTTGATATTGACCGGTTGCAGCGAAAATCCATGATTCCAGTCCATCGATGACAGGTGCAGGCGATAACTCTGGTCTTTTTCGAGCTCGAGAATCGGATACCATTGCCACAGCCTGCCGAGCATGTAAACATCACTACCGGCCGGCGGTTTTACAATCGGTATCCCGGCTTGTTCGCCGACCTTGTATTGCGCGACCATTTCATCGACTCTCGACTGAAATCGTTGCGGGGTAGTCTGGTAGGCTTCATTGGAAAGGTTCTGTTTTCCGTAGATATGCCAGTAGGGCATCATCAGGAACATAATCAGGCACCAGACCAGCGCAATTCCAATCCAGATAACTTCCTGTTTACCAACCGGCGTGCTCCACCAGTTACGTTCCGATGGGGGTAAGAATGAGCTCATTATGAAGTTCTCCTCAAGGTTGTTACGGTGCTACTGGAATAGTGGCGATTTCCATAATGCCCCACAGGATGTAAAACACGGTCGGCATCACAATCCCCAGGAACAGCAACAGGAAAGGGTTTTCAAGTACTCGCTGGAAAAAGGGAATGTGCTCGGGTTTGGGTAGATCGGCATCTTCTGACATGGCTAACCTCGGTTTATTTAGTTAAGCCTCGAAGATCACTACTCGCAGCCACTCATTCGCACCCGCCCAGGTAACGAAATGAACTGACAACCAGCCCACGATTAGTGACAGTTTCGGCAAATGTCAGATTACTCAAGCGATGGCAAAAATGATTTGATAAAAGTCAAATTGAAAAACCGGCAATCCCCCACCCCGGCTCGACAAACAGGGATTTGAGGTTTGACTTTCATCAATTAGCAATAACAATGGTCGTGATAGCTTGACGCATCTGAATAGTGAATGAACATTATGGAGCCTGTTGATGGCATTGATTGAATGGCGTGAAGATTATTGCACCGGGATTAAAGGAGTCGACTACGAGCACGAACAACTCATTCGTCAGATCAATGCCGTGCACGCGTTAATCACGGATCAGGCTGACAAGAGCCTGGTAATCGACAGCCTGGGTGAAATCTATGGCAGCATCTCGGCCCACTTTGCACTCGAAGAACAAATGATGCAAAGGCATCACTACGACCACTATCTCGAGCACAAGGCCGATCATGAGCGCCTGCTGGATGATATTCGTGACATTACCGAGGAATTTGAGAAGTCAGCCAGGATGGATGAACCCAAATTCAAACAGAAACTGGCAGACTGGTTCCAGCTGCATTTCAAAACCCACGATTCCCGATTACACAATCTTGCCGGAATGAAGTCGCATGACCCGGTCAGCCAATCAACCCTGAAAACCCTGATTCAAAATGCAAAAGACAGACTATTGCAACGCCGGGTTCAACAGTATTAAAAGCATTCTGTTTAGCCTGTTGCTCACCGCCATTGCGCTCCCCGGCCCAGTTTGGTCGGCACAACAAGCGGAACTCAGGGAAAACCTTTCCGGATTCTATTCCCGGGATGGCAACAACGGCAGCCCCGCCAGGGCGGCCGGCAATAATATCTATATCAAGTTTTTTAAAGATCGCTGGCTGGGATTGCTGTTCATCCCCTATCCCTATGCGATCGAGGTCGATGCACCGGTCATCTCGAAAGTTTTCGATGCGGCACGGAAACAGACCTCGAGCGCTGCTTACATGAGAGGTAAATACGGACTTTTATCCGAAGCCGCGACGATTCAGATCGAGCGTTACGGATATCTTGAGGATCGCATCGTTTTCGAATGCGGTTCCCTGTCACCCTGCACCATAAAACTGGGTCGTGATTTTCTCGAACTGATCAAACCGGGCGTTATCAACGAGCACATCATCAGGTACAACCATGTTGCTGCCCCCTGATCCAGAAACTGCCATTAGCTGATTCGCTTCACCGATGACCAACAAACGAATCCTACCGATCGGCACTCTGGTGCTTGGCCTGGTTTTTGGACTGGTCATGCTGATTACGCATCTGCTGGTGAAGCCACCAGCTCCGCCTTCCGAGCTTGAAGCTGTACTGCGCCAGGATTTCCGGCAGCTGACCCCGTTTCAGTTACAAAGCCACAATCGAGCCCCACTAAGCGAAAAGGATTTACAAGGCAAATGGAGTTATATTTTCTTTGGTTACCTCTCATGTCCGGACGTCTGCCCCAATACCTTGCATGAGCTGAGCCAATTTTGGATATTACTGAAAGACGAAACCGGGCTTGAACCGGAGGACCTGCAGGTATTATTTGTCTCGGTCGACCCCGAACGCGACAGCACCGAAACCCTGGCCCGGTACGTCAACCACTTTAACAAAAAATTTATCAGTGCGACCGCGGGTAAAGGCGCCATCGACAGGTTAACGAAGCAGTTCGGAGCGGGCTACATCCTCGAGGCAGAAACGGGCCCCGGGCAATACCTGGTGACACATACCAGCGCCATTTTCCTGGTCGATCCGCTGGGCCGACTGGTGGCGACCTTCTCACAGCCGCACTATGCTCCTACCCTGTTATCCCAGCACAAAAAAATCACGGCATATTTTTCGGGTAGCGGTTAGATGACTGACCCGCTGATAACATTACTCCTCCCGATCCCTGGCCTTCTTCGATTGCCGATAGGCCCAGATGAAATAGGCCGCAATCAATAACAGGTTGATGGCGATACCGATCCCAAAAAATCCTATCGAGGGACCACCCTGCTCAGGCGTCGAATCCGCTATCGGTTGCTCGGTAGAGGTGGTAACTTTGTCGTTCACAGTGGTCGATGAAGTTTATCCATGCTAGTAAACCAGTTTACGCTACCGGCGCCGGATAGTAATGCTTGTAAGTTAACCACGGGCTGGCTGTTGTTGGGACTAGCGGCGCTTGTCATCGGTGGTTTGTATACCATTTTGATCGTGTTGTCGCGCACTCCGTTCTTTCAGGAAATTGTTCCCTGGGTCGATTTTTTTCGCACTGCGCTCGTAGTTCACGTCAATCTCACGGTACTGGTCTGGTTCCTCGCCTTTGCCGGTGTTTTCTGGAGTTATACCAACTCGAAGCGCTGCCTGCGCCTTGGCCGGGCTGCGCTCATACTGGCCAGCCTCGGAACCCTTACCATCGTCATCTCCCCGTTTACCGGTGAAAGCCACCCGTTGATGAACAACTATGTGCCGGTGTTACAGAACACGGTATTCTTCATAGGGCTCGGCCTCTTCGGAACCGGATTCTGCCTGCTCGTAATACGCAGTTGTTTCACTTCATTTGACAGTGACAACCAGACCAGTGGCGAGACCAGTCTGCGCTTTGGGCTGTTTGTCGCAGTGGTGGCGTCACTGTTTGCGCTAGCTGCACTACTGTTATCGTACTTAGGAATTGCTGAAGGCTTCGAGGGTCTCGCCTACTACGATCGCCTGTTCTGGGGCAGCGGCCATATTATTCAGTTCAGTCATACCCAGCTGATGCTGGTCGCGTGGCTGTGGCTGGCCTCGGTCAGTGGCGGCTTGCTACGCATTTCCCCGCGCGTGGCGCTGTTTTTGTTCCTGCTTGGATTGCAGCCAGTACTGGCAGCACCAGTCATATACCTGGCCTTCGATGTCAGTTCGGGTGACCACCTGTTCTGGTTTATCCAGTTGATGAAATACGGTAACGCCATCGCCGCGGTTCCGATCGGCGTGGCAACCACGCTCGCGATCATCGAAAAATGGCGCCCCGCTGCGGGATTTGAAATCGAGAGAAACGCGCTGTTGTTTTCGGTGTTACTGTTTGGCGTCGGGGGCTCAATCGGTTTCATGATCAGCGGCAGTACGGTTACCGTACCGGCGCACTACCATGGTTCCATCGTCGGCATAACCATTGCATTTATGGGCATCAGCTATCACTTGCTGCCGCAATTGGGGTTCAGAAAAGTCGAGGGCAGGATCGCCCGCTGGCAGCCCGGAATCTACGGCACGGGGCAACTAATGCACATCATCGGCCTGGCCTGGTCCGGTGGCTATAACGTCGCGCGCAAGTCGACCGGCGCCGAACGCGGTTTCGAGCAGATAGCGGGCATGGGTTTGATGGGATTCGGCGGCCTGGTTTCGATCATTGGCGGCATCATGTTCCTGGTGCTAATGTACCTGGCAATGAAACCCGGGAGCAAGCTTCCTCAGCAACCATAGAAATCTGCGCTTGCCGGGAAATGCTAGCCCGCGTCATCAACTCTTTTTTCTATCATCGGCAATGAACGCCACTGCAGCCTCGAGTAAATCCCGCTCGGTGACAATTCCCTGTAACTGGCCACGCGCAACAACCAACAGACAACCGGTATCACTTTCGAGCATCCGCACAAACGCTTCGTCCAGCGGCATGTCTGGCGGAATAGTGATCGGATTGGGCTGCATCACCGTCGAGACCGGAATCGGCTGGTCCGGTGTTTCGGTTTCGGCTGACTGCAGGCGCAGCAGTTCGCGCGTTGACAGTAAGCCAACCAGTTCTCCAGCTGCACTCTCAACCGGAACATGGCGCACGTGGCGCCATTCCATCGTACTGGTGGCGAGATCCACCAGGTCTTCGGGACGTACCGTGAAGAGGTTGGTCGTCATTACATCACTCACTTTTTTGTAGGCCTTCATGTCGTCAGCTCCGGTATCTGGCACAAGCAGCTCCCAGTCGTGCACGGGAATGTCACGACCCTGGTGTTCGCGCATAAATTTCACCGCCTCTTTACAGACTCCCTCACGTTTCTCCACGGACACATTTTCCAGGCTATCCAGCAACCACCGCGCACCGGTGCGTCCACTTTTCGCGCGCGCTTCGATGACACCGAGGTAATAGTCGATATCCGCGCCCGGCACCTGCAGTGCTTCGAGCCCGTTGCGTGCGATTGGAATCAGCTCTTGCAGCAGCAGTTCGCGCGCACCCAGTCGACGACCACCGAGCCAGGTAAACCTCGCATCGAGCCCATGCTGGGCTGCCGAGAAGAGATTAAGTCTGGCATCCTCGAAGGCGATTTGTTGCGGAACCTTGGCGGCATCCGTCCCGAGTCCCTGCATCAACCCATAGAAAAGAGCGGCATTCGCAACCTCGTCAACGATTGTCGGTCCGGCCGGTAACGCGCGATTCTCGATGCGCAGGTGTGGCTTGCCATCGGTGATCCCGTAGCAAAGCCGGTTCCAGCGCCAAACGGTGCCGTTGTGCAGCGACAGTGCACTCAGTTCCGGAATGCCCCCGTTGCGCAGTATCTGGAAGGGATCGTCGATTGGATCGCTTACCATGATGACATGATGGCGCATCGCGTTTTCACGAAAGATATCCAGCACCGAGTCACCAATCCAGGTTTCCCCAAATCCGACACGGGTCGGAACATTGCGCGCAAGCTCCGGTGTCGAGCGATATTCAAAGGTGCGCTCGAACAACGCCACCCGGGTTTCGTGCCAGACGCGTCGGTTGAGGAGCACCGGAGCATTCGCCGCTACCGCAAGCAACGGCGCGGTGATTAGCTGAGCGAGATTGTAGAGCGCCCCTGCTTCGTCAGGCGCCACTTGCAAATGGAACTGAAAACTGGTGTTGGCCCCCTCGATGACGGCACAATCATGGCTGAATTCGAAGTGGTCCACACCGTCAATTTCGAGCCTGATCGTGTCACCGCGCGCTGCCATACAGGTATCGTTGAGGCACTGATAGCGAACCTCAGGTGTCAGGTTATCGAGCGAGACATGTTCGTCGTTAAGGGTAGGCAGGATGCCGGTAAGGACGATGTGAGCGCCAATGTCACTGGCTGCGCGACTCGCCTGCAAGAGCACGTCGTCGAGGCCACGTTCCATGGCTCGCAAAAAATTGCCACCGATCGGTTCTGGATCGAGATTCGCCTCGAGATTGAAACGTGCCAGTTCAGTCGTAAATCGATTGTCGGCAAGACGTTTAAGCAACTGATCGGAGATGGGAGCAGGGTATCCCTCGGCGTCGACGATATACATTTCCTGCTCGACACCCACGCGATGCATATCGCGCTCGATGAGGTCTTGCTCAATCATAACCTCCAACGCCCGTATGTCATTGAGCATCGCGCGAACAAATCTTCGCGTGCGCTGCTCGTCCGACGTGTCATGCACCCGGTGCTCGCCCATTCGGATAGCTTAACATCTTGATTCAACATGGAATTGAGCCAGATCAACGCGGTATGCTACCCAGACCACCATACTGAATCCGATCAAATCAGGGTAATAATCTTTATTATACGTACCAAATTCAAACCATGAGTAGACTCACGATTGCCGCCGGCAGCCAGATAACCGCTGAAGCCGGTGCGAAGATTGCAGAACAGGGTGGGAACGCGGTTGATGCTGCGATTGCAGCCGCCGTCGTTTCCATCTGCACCGATACGGGAATCATGTCACCCGGTTGTGGTAGTTTCGTTACCATCTGGCCACCCGGTGATGAGCCCACCGTGGTTGATGGCTATTCAGAGATGCCGGGCCGAGGCCTTCAAGGTGACCATTTTGGTGAAGCCACGCACGAAGTCGTTTTCGATTACGGCGGAGAAACCCGCCAACGCGTCGGCTATGGCACAATTGCCACCCCGGGCTGTTTCGCGGGGCTGGCACTCGCTTCGCGACAATACGGACAGCTGCCCTGGAACCAGTTGCTCGAACCGGCTATCGAGGTCGTTGAGCAAGGCTTTCCGCTTACCGGGGGTGCTGCAGAATACCTCGGTTTCACCCACGCGGCGATCTACTCCTGGCACCCGGACAGTTACCGAATATTGCACCACGAGGATGGCAGCCCGCTGGGTGAAGGCGACATTGTACGAGTACCACACCTGGCCGATACGCTGAGGGAGATTGCCCGTGACGAGACATCTCTCTACGCTGGAGAACTGGGTCGACAGATAGCAGCTGGCGTTCGGGCGAACGGGGGCTTGCTCGGCATCGAAGATCTGGAGACCTACCAGGCAGTGGCACGTAAACCGGTTCGCGCGTGCATCGGAGACTGGGAGGTTGCCACCAATCCACCGCCAGCCGTTGGTGGGTCCTGCCTGGCCGCGATGCTACTGTTACTCGATCGATCCGGACCGGACGACGGCCTGGTTGAGTCGGTACAGAACATGGTGTCTGCACAGCATGCGGTGCTTGGTTTCCGGGCCGACTACCTTGACGGCGCTCATCAGGCACTGCCCGACGAGGTGGAGCGACTGCTTGCGCTGGCAGACCTGGGCGATCCCACCCTGCTCAGCGCACCCTCCACGAGCCATATTTCCGTAGTCGATTCTGACGGATTGGCCTGTGCGATCACGGCATCCGCAGGCTATGGCTCGGGGGCCATGATCGAGGGTACCGGTTTCTGGTTGAACAATTCGCTCGGAGAAATCGATTTACTGACGAAAGGCCTAAGCGGGCTGAAACCGGGTACCCGGCTTGCGTCAAACATGGCGCCAACCATCGCCAGGCGCCGGAGTGACGGGGCCGTACTTGCGATTGGCTCTCCGGGCGCATCCCGAATCACCACGGCCATCGCTCAGGTACTGGTGAACTTCGCCACCAAAGGCATGACGCTGGCGGACGCAATCACGCATCCGCGCCTGCATGTCGAAGTCGCTCCGCATCAACGAACCATTGCCTTCGAACCCGGCCTGCCGGTCGCTGCAACTCAGGACCTGACACCGAGACCTTTCACCGAACCATCGATGTACTTCGGTGGTGTCCAGGCAGTTATTGGATCGCATGAGGATGGTATGCAGGGAATTGCCGATTCCCGCAGGGGTGGAAGCGTTTCCCGCGGGTAGACAAGACTTCAATGCAAAAACCAGCTACCCCGCAAGATCTAAACGGGCTTGAACGCAGTGTCAGCCTGTTCCAGGCTACCGTCTACGGTGTCGGTATCATACTGGGCGCCGGGATTTACGCGCTTATTGGCGAAGCTGCGGGTATCGCCGGCAATGCGATCTGGATTTCTTTCGTCATTGCGGCCTTGATAGCCGCCTGCTCGGCAATCTCTTACGCGGAGTTGTCGGCGCTTTATCCAAAAAGTGCGGCAGAGTTTGTGTACGTCAAGGAAATAACCGGCTCCCCGTTTCTGGGATTTGTGGTCGGGTACGTGACCGTGGTTACCGGCATCATCGGTGCGGCGGCGGTATCACTGGGGTTTGCCTCCTATTTCAAACTTTACGTCGATACTGACCCCGTCATTGTCGGCATCGCGCTTATTTTAGTTGTCGCGGTGCTGAATTTTCGAGGCATTCAACTCAGCGCACGCGTTAATATGCTGCTCACGTTTGCCGAAGTTGGCGGTCTGCTATTTATTATCTTTATCGGAATTCCCTATCTTGGCGAAGTTAATTTGATAACAGTTGATCCAGTCTCCACGACTGGTAATGCAAGCGGCTGGAAACCGATGCTTGCTGCAGCCGCACTGGTCTTTTTCGCTTACCAGGGTTTCGAGGATATCGCGAATATTGCCGAGGAAACCAAAGCTGCCGAGACAACGGTCCCGCTCGCGTTACTATTGTCGCTGTTAATCACGACCGTGGTTTATATCCTGGTTGCTATGGTTGCTGTCAGCGTGGTGTCGGCTGACGCGCTGTTCAGCGCTTCCAAACTCGATAATCCAAGTGAAGGGCCGCTGGCGCTGGTCGCCAGCACTGCATTGAACTCACCCGTTGGCGGGAAATTATTTACCGTCATCGCCTTGTGCGCGACTGCTAACACGGTTCTGGTACTGCATATTGTGACTTCCAGAATGCTGTTCGGTATCGCCAGGGAAAACTGCTTGCCAGATTTTCTCGCCCGGATAAATCCAAAAACCAAAACACCTGTGGGTGCCGTGGTACTGGCAACAATTTTCTGTATCTTATTTACCCTCGGGGGTTCGCTCGGAGAAGTTGCAAACCTGACCAACGTGGGGGTCTTCCTGGTGTTCCTTATGGTGAATCTGATGTTGTTGATGCATCGCTACAAAAATCGGGAGTCAGAAACTTTAAGGCGGACCTCGCTATCACTGGCCCTCAACCTGGGATGGTTTCCATTGTTACCGTTACTCGGAGCACTGTTTTGTGCGGCAATGTTGCTAACCCAGTTCTGGCAACCGATGATGGTACTGGGAATATCGGTCCCCATTATTATTTATGCCCTGCTAATTACAGTTTTGGCAGTACCCATCTACATGCTGTCTCGAAGGAATTGGAACTAGTTCATGGTTGGTATTTCAGTACGCCTGGTATACCAGGGAACGGGGTTGCTCCGCGCATTGCTGCGAGGCAAAGGTTGATTAGCCCAAGTAAACCGTCCTGAATCAATGCCCCGGGACCAGTCAATCAACCTTACGCAAATGTTTCGATTTTTCCAGTTGTGCGGTAACCACCCTTAATCGCGTTTCCAGTTTCTGACGTTTACCGGGATCGTCGGTTTCGGCAAGTTTTGCCTGGTAACGAGATTTTTTATCGCTTAGTAATTGCTGGAGCTTATCCAGTTTCCTGGGTTTGATCCGTCTACCCTTTTCATATTTGCCAACAAGTTTTTCAGCCTTTTCAACCAGCTCAGAGAATTTCATTCGTACTCCTCGTTAATTTAGGATTGCGCCGCGAAACATATCGGCCGTTTCTCAGCCGCGCTCAGGCCGCGGACGCTTTTTCAATTTCGTCTTCATCCAGCACGACTTCCTGCGCCGCTTCAGCTATGAGATCGGAGTGCGAGAACATTAACGCCTGGGCCGTGTCGAGCAGATGGCGCGAAGTTTCGTCGACATAATTGAAGTCATTGAGCAGCGAGGTTGCCATGGTCGGCGTAATACGATCGTCTCTCAATATCCCGGTGATCCGTACGTCAAGGTCTGTATGCGCCGACTGGATTTCCGCCTTCAGTTCGTCCATCTCCAATATCGCAATCGAATGATCAATATCTTCTTCACCGCGCAGGCGATAAATTTCCCGCAGAATCATCGCGATCTGGTACCTGAGTTTGTTGTATTCGTCACGAATGTGTTCATTATCTGAAAGCATGTACTTGGTTGCGTTCTTGCGCAAATGCTTGATGTGTTTGACGCATTCGACGATTTCACCCGCGGCCTTGCGCAGCCGGAACAATTCCTCGGAAAAATCGCTGGGCATGTGCGCCTGGGAATTTGAAATGAAATCCACAATCGCGCTGTACAAGATCTTTACCTTGCTCTCGTACAACTCGTCCATATCAAAATCGTGTACCTCCCTGTCATTATCGATAGTTTTTTGAAGGTCCTCGGATTTCAGTATCTCGGTACGATGCAGGTTGATCCCGTGGGCCATGAGTTCGAATGCCGAATCGAACAGGTGCCAGACCTCTTTCTTCAATGACTTCAGCACGGTTTCCGGGAACTCGATCGCGGCCTCGCTGAGGTAAAGCGGTTCGGCAAGGTCTTTCGCTTTTTCGGGCAGCGATTTGATCAGGAAATCAGATAACTTGTGGATCAGGGGGACCATCAATAGCACGCCGACGAGATTGAACAGGGTATGAAATACTGCGAGTTTCATTGTGTAATTGTCGGCGGCGATGCCAACGCTGTTGCTAACGGCGTCGACTGCGACGACGAACTGGTTGATGAACGCAATCGCAACTACACCGGTAACGATATTGAAGATCAGGTGCGCACCCGCCAGTCGTCTGCCCTGTATATTGGCGCTCAGCGACCCGATAATGGCGGTTATCGTCGTGCCGACATTGGCACCGATCGCTAGCGCCAGGCCATTTTCATAGGTAATCTGCGATGCCGCCAGTGCGGTCAGGATCAACACCAATGTCGCGTGACTTGATTGCATGACGACGGTTGCCGCGGCACCGATCGCGGCAAACAGGAACAGACCGGGATAGCCGCCAACCGCCAGCGAAGCCAGGTCAAAGCTGTCCTTAAACGCTTCGAATCCTTCCTTCATGTAGTGAATTCCCAGAAACAGGAATCCTAATCCGGCGAGAACGGCGCCCGCACCTTTCAGGTACTTGGACTTTTGGAACGATAAAACGATACCGAACACCAGCATTGGCATTGCGTAGGCAGAGATCTTGACCTTGAGTCCAAAGGCTGCGACCAGCCAGGCCCCGGTCGTAGTGCCGATGTTGGCACCGAATATAATTCCGATTCCTGCCACCAGCGTAACCAGCCCGGCACTGATAAAGGAGATGGTGATTACCGAAACCAGAGAGCTGGATTGCATGATCGAAGTTGAGACAACCCCGAATAACAGGCTCTTCCAGGTTTTATCGGTGGTTTTCTGTAACAGCTTTTCGAGCACGCCGCCGGTAAAGGCCTTGAAACCATCTTCGAGGAAAAGCATGCCAAATAGAAATATCGAAACACCGGCAGCGATTTCCTTGAAGTCCGGGCTGACCCAGAATCCATAAGCCAGTATCAGCAGAATGGTCGGTAAAAGTGTCTTTTTCAGCATCGCGATCTCCTCATTACTCAGGCTTATGTTGCCGGATTACCTAAAGGTACTGCGCGAAGTCTTTTTATTATGGACGGCAATCTTATTGATTCTTCTTAAGTTTTCCCCCATAAACCATTTCTTTGAAAACCCGGGCTTGCAAAGAAATCAGGCTTCAAGGACTCACTCTACCACACAATAAAATGTCACACCCGCTTAAGCGGGAATCTCGCATCGCAACAACTGGCATTCAAACCATAGTGCCCTGCGCCTGTGGTTGACATTTATCAAGTACAAAAAATGGCCCTCTATCAATAATGATGTCATCGATTCGCAGCCTCGATAACAGGTAAAACAAACACGTAAAGGCCCTGAAAACCAGGCCACAGCGGCAGGTACCATCTATGACGACTAAAGGCTTTGTTTCACTGGTTGGCTCCGGGCCAGGGGACCCCGAGTTACTCACCCTAAAAGCACTACGCTTGATACAACAAGCCGATGTCGTGGTGTTTGACCGGCTGGTCAGCTCCGAAATACTGAACCTGATTCCCCATGGTGTAAGCCAGATTTCTGTCGGAAAATCCCCCGGGAAACATTGCGTTCCTCAAGATCAAATCAATGAAATCATCGTCAGCCTGGCACTCTCCGATCGACGCCTCGTGCGCCTCAAAGGCGGGGATCCTTATATCTTTGGACGCGGTGGCGAAGAGGCCCTGGTATTGCGTCAACACGGCATCCCTTTCGAAGTCGTTCCCGGAGTTACCGCCGCAGCGGGCTGCAGCAGCTATAGCGGTATCCCGCTGACGCATCGCGGTCTCAATCATGGAGTGCGCTTTATCACCGGGCATCAAATGAACGATGAAACGCTGGATATCGACTGGAACAAGGTGGCCGACCCGGACTGCACCCTGGTGATATACATGGGACTCGCAAACCTGCAGACAATCTGTGTCGAACTCGTGCGAGCAGGTCTGTCCGCTTCAACACCAGCCGCCGCAGTGCACGGCGGCACGACCGCACACCAACAGAAAGTCATCGCGACTTTATCGGACCTGGCCGACGCGGTAGTCACTGCGGGATTGGAATCACCGGTCACCACAATCATCGGTGAGGTTGTCACCCTCAGCGATGAGCTCGACTGGTTTCAGTCTGACAACCAGCAAGACGAGAGGGTCGTGGTATATGACTCGCTTAACCTGGCTCGCGCTTAGCTTCATGGTTGCGGTTCCGCTTGCTGCAAGCGATCAGCTTTCCGACGATCGCCAACGGGAGCTGCGTAATGTTCTGATCCAGGACTGTGGCTCCTGCCACGGTCTGACGATGCATGGCGGGCTGGGACCGGCACTAGTGCCAGACAGGCTGGTGGGGAAATCCACCGAATATATCAGTGCTGTGATTTTGAACGGTCGGCCCGGTACGGCTATGCCAGCCTGGCGCTCGCTATTGTCTCCCGCCGAAGCCCGATGGATGGCAAACCAGCTGTTACAGGGAGAGGTACAGTGAGTAGAGTTGCGATTTGCCTGTTACTGCTAGCGCTCACAAGCTCGCACGCGAACGCACGCGGTACCGGCGACCTCGGGTTGTTCATTGAACGCGCCAGCAGTAGCGCCCAGATTATTGAAACCAGCACCAATACCAGCATTGGCCGGGTTAACGAACTCGGTGATTTGTCTCATGCATCAGTGGTTTATTCGCGTGACGCTCGTTTTGCCTACGTTTTCGGGCGTGACGGGGGCTTGAGCAAAGTTGATATCCTGAACGCTGAGATCAGTGTTCGTATCCTGCAGTCCGGTAACAGCATTGGTGGTGCTATCTCGCAGGATGGTCGCCTGGTCGCGGTTTCGAACTACGAGCCCGGTGGCGTTAAGGTATTTGACGCCGACACACTCGCGCTGGTCGCCGATATCCCGGCCACGTTTGGTGACAACCAGCAACGCTCCAAGGTCATCGGCCTGGTAGACGCTCCCGAGCACAAGTTCGTATTTTCACTCTGGGATGCGGATGAAATCTGGGTGCTCGATATGTCAGAGCCATCCAGTCCGCGTATCCAGAAATTTCATGACATCGGCCGCAATCCCTACGATGCGCTGATCACTTCCGACGGACGCTATTACCTTGCCGGCCTGTTCGGTGAAGACGGTATGGCCATGCTCGACCTGTGGAACCTCAAGTCGGGAGTTACCCGCATACTGCCGAACTACGGTAAGGGTGAACAAAAATTACCCGTCTACAAGATGCCCCATCTCGAGGGTTGGGCGGTCGCCGGAGACCTGGCTTTCGTGCCTGCCGTGGGCCGCCACGAGGTGCTCGTGATCAATCTGAGCAACTGGCAGGAAGAAGGCCGCATCAAGGTGCATGGCCAACCGATTTTTGTCATGGCACGCCCTGATGGTCGCCAGGTCTGGGTCAATTTCGCCCTACCCAACAATGATACGATCCAGGTGATCGATACGCAGACACTTGCTGTCATACAGAAGCTGAAACCAGGCAAGGGCGTTTTACATATGGAATTCGAACCGCGCGGGGAGGAAGTCTGGTTATCGGTGCGTGACGAAAACCGCGTCGAGGTGTACGACACAAAGACGTTTGAGCGCAAAACCTCGCTACCGGCCACCAAGCCCAGCGGCATTTTCTTTACCGCGCGCGCGCACCGAATCGGGTTATGAGAGAGTATTCCAAACTCGAACAACGCCTGTTGAACGAATTTCAGCAGGGTATGCCGCTAACTGCGACTCCGTATGCGGATATCGCTAAACAGCTTGGCGTCTATGAAACCACGGTGCTGGAAACCCTGAAACGCCTGCAGACCGAGGGCGTGGTCAGTCGAGTAGGTGCAGTTTTTCGGCCCAACCGAATTGGTGCCAGTACCCTTGCGGCAATGGCGGTGCCTGCGGCGGAACTCGAAGACGTCGCCGCTATCGTCAATGGGTTCGACGAAGTCAATCACAACTACGAACGCGAACACCACTTCAACCTGTGGTTCGTAGTGGTCGCCAGCGACGAAGATCACCTGGAACAGGTCCTGGCTGAAATCGAGGATCGTTGCGGATACCCGGTGCTAGACCTGCCATTACTGAATGAACACTTCATCGACCTGGGATTTGATCTGAAATGGACATGAGAAAAGATTCCAGCTTTGAGAATGCGCTGATCGAGGTGATCAGCCAGGGCTTACCGTTGGTCAGCCATCCGTATGCAGCGATAGCAGAGCAGCTTGACTGCGACGAGATACAGGTCATCGAGGGCATTAATCGAATCATGATGCGTGGCGACATGAAACGTTTCGGCGTGGTCGTGCGCCACCGCAAGCTGGGTTACCGCGCCAATGGTATGGTGGTGTGGGATATTCCTGATGCGCGCGTTACCGAAATCGGCCACTGCATCGGGCAATATTCTTTCGTTACGCTGTGCTATCAACGACCCCGGCGGCTGCCCGAATGGCCCTATAACCTTTTCAGCATGATCCACGGACAGGACCGGGATGCGGTTATCGAGCAGGTTGACTTCATCGTCCGGCAATGCGGATTACACGACATCAACCATGAGATTCTGTTCAGCAACCGCTGCTTCAAGCAGCGTGGCGCAAGTTACGCGCGCAAACACGACCTAAACCTGCCTGAAAGGGTGCTTAATGAATGAACTGAGCCGCCAGTTTATCAATCGCTACCAGGGCGGTTTCCCGATCGAGGAGCAACCCTTTGCCAGCGTTGCCTCAGAGCTCGACACCGATAGCGCCACGCTTATTGATACGATCCGCGAGTTACTGGATGACGGTGTATTGAGTCGTTTTGGTCCGCTGTATGACGCTTCCAGTATGGGTGGTAGCCTAACCCTGGCCGCATTGTCCGTACCGGGGGACAGGTACGACGAGGTCACGGAACTGGTAAATACCATGACCGAGGTTGCGCATAACTATCAACGCGAACACGAACTCAATATGTGGTTCGTCATCGCCACCGAAACGCCCGAACTACTGCAGCAAACCATAGGCCGAATCGAGCAGGCAGCCAACCTGCCGGTGTACAACTTCCCCAAGCTGCAAACCTTTTACCTCGGGCTGTGGTTACTGCTCGATGACTCGGGTGGGGTTAGCACGCAACCCCTTCCAGGCCCACTGAAGCAAGGGGGCATGATAATCGATGAGCTGGATCGCAAAATCGTGCAGGCAACCCAGGAAGGCCTGCCGTTACAGACGGCGCCTTATACCGAAGTTGCCGGGTCCTGCGGTTGCGACACGAATACAGTGATGCAGCGCATGCGCCGCATGCTCGAACGCGGCGTCATTCGCCGTATCGGTGCAATACCGAATCATTATCGTTTAGGCTTGAGCGCTAACGGCATGTCAGTCTGGAACGTCAATGACGAAAAACTGCCTGAGCTCGGTGCTCGCGTCGGCAGACTGGATTTTGTCAGCCACTGTTATGAAAGACCACGTCACTTGCCACTATGGCCCTACAACCTTTTTGCGATGGTGCACGGCCATGACCGTGATGAGGTGAGTTCCAAAGTTGAACAAATCATCGAGCTGCTGGGGGCTGAGTGCAAGCAGCATGACGTACTCTTCAGCACCCGCATCCTTAAAAAAACCGGATTGAGGTTAGTCGCCTGATGTTTCGTATAAGCCGATATCTGCACGCCCTCTCATGTGGACAGAGTGTTTCTCCCACCCCTAAACCCGTGATGATGGGCAGCGGGCCGGTCGTGATATGGAACCTTATTCGGCGCTGCAACCTGGCCTGCAAACATTGCTATGCAACCTCAGCGGACATCGATTTTGAGGGTGAACTCAGTACTGAAGAAGTTTTTGCGGTAATGCAGGACCTGAAGTCATTCGGAGTATCGGTGCTAATCCTGTCGGGCGGCGAACCATTACTGCGCCCGGATATTTTCGAGGTTTCCGCGCGCGCCAAGGAGATGGGATTCTACGTCGGGCTCTCGAGTAATGGCACCCTGATCCATGAGAAGAATATTTCCGATATCGAGCGCATTGGCTATGACTATGTCGGGGTCAGTCTCGATGGCATGCGTGAAACCCACGACTGTTTTCGTCGCAAGCAGGGTGCGTTTGATGAATCAGTAAGGGGGATCCGGTTATGCCATGATGCGGGGATCAAGGTTGGGCTGCGCTTCACATTGACCCAGGACAATGCCAGCGAACTTCCGGAACTGCTGCAATTAATGCACGCTGAAGATATCGACAAGTTTTACCTGTCACACCTCAACTATGCAGGACGTGGCAATCGCAACCGTGCCAGCGACCTCCACTACCAAATGACGCGCAGCGCGATGGACCTTTTGTTCGAAACCTGCTGGAAGGATGTTAAAAACGGGTTGCAGCGCGAATTCGTCACTGGCAACAACGACGCTGACGGCGTATACCTGCTGCAATGGGCGGCCCAGCACATTCCCGAGCACGTCGAAGCATTACGCAAGCAGTTGCTGCGCTGGGGTGGTAATTCATCCGGCGTCAATATTGCCAATATCGACAATCTCGGCACCGTGCATCCGGATACCATGTGGTGGGATTACAGCATCGGAAATGTCAGGGAGCGACCTTTTTCAGAAATCTGGCAGGACACCTCGGATCCCCTGATGGCAGGTTTGAAAGCGGCGCAGCGACCACTCGAAGGACGATGCGCAAAATGTCAGCACCTCGCTATCTGTGGCGGTAATTCGCGCACGCGCGCGTGGCAACTCACCGGTAATCCGTGGGCGGAGGATCCGGGATGTTACCTGAGCGACGCTGAGATCGGCGTCGTCGACATGCCGCAAAGAGTCGAAGTGACGCCCTACCGACGCAGCCGGGAGGCCAAAAAAGAGCTGCATTCCTGAGCCAGGGTTGGTACCGGGCTATCCCGAGCAGATACTGATCATCGCGTCGCGATCGTGAATCGTAACGTTACGACCGTCGATGGAAACAATTTCCTGGTCGTGCAGGTTCTTCAGGATACGCGAAAAGGTTTCTGGTTTAACCGACAAACGAGACGCGATAACACTCTTGGCTATTTTGAGTTCGAAACTATCGCTATCGGGCGTAGCCTGGTGTAAAAGATAGGCAACGGTGCGCACGGTCCCGGTATCCAGGCTCAGCGCGTCAATTTCACTAATCAATCCACGCAGGCGGAAACTCATCTTACCCAGCAGCAGGAAACAGGTATCGATTGATTCACGCAACATCAAACTGAAATCCTTGCAGTTAATACCAATCACCCGGCTGGGCGAAAGTGCGGTTGCGGTGACCGGGTAATGCGGTTCATCCATGAACATCAGGGCCTCGGCAAAGGTTGCCCCGGTTTCCATGATTTCAACAACCTTTTCCTTGCCTTCGGGGGATACCCGGAACAACTTGATTCGGCCCGAGAGTACCAGGTAAAAATTAGTGGCGTTGTCGCCCTGGAAAAACAGGGATTCGCCTTCGAGCATGTCGGTAAGATGGGAATGGCGACGCACACGATCCAGTTGTGCTTCCGTCAACTCTGAAAACAGGTGCGACGTGCAGAGCGCTTCGAGTATACCTTTGGAATCCAACTTCAGTCCTTATCAAATTAATTTTCGACAGCGTTAAATATTGACACGAAACCAGGCAGTACGCATCGATTTTTTGTTACCAGGCAGGTCACATCTGGCGCAATAACCGTTGCCGAATCCCGATCAGTTGGACTGCATGGTTGGTGAAAATCCAGTCCACGTCGCGATTTAGTTCGCGATAAAAACAAAACCGGGAAGCTACGAAACCGACTCCCACTTTCTGCCCTTGCGCATGATGGCGCCGGATCATGTCACGATTTAACAACAGGTAATGTCCGCAGACGCCGGAAAAATCTCGCGCCAGGGCATCACGGCTGAACGCGCCGGTATTCAGCTCGGCTACCGGCAAGAAGGCCTTGTTACCGGCAAATCCTGCCAGCTCGAAGAGGTCGAAATGCATCCCAAGGAAATGATAGTCGACACCCGGGGTAAGGCCCGTAAAGATTTCCTGCAGCCGCTCTGCCCTGGCCTCCGTCAAACCCAGTTCATCCTGCTTGAGTTCTACCATTAAATGATGGCTGCCACCGAAACGATCGACGACTTCTGCCAGCGCAGGAACTTCAGGTACCTGCTCTCGCAGCTCGGAGAAACTAACTTTTGCCACGTCCAGCTCAATATTAAACACACGGCTGGTATTGACATCATGAATCACCACAGGCTCTAAATCGCGGGTCCAGCGTACGTCGAACTCAATCCCCCAGCCGTCCGCGTCGGCGACTCGTGCAAAAGCTGCCATCGTGTTTTCCTTGACCAGGCGATTATCGTGTTCTCCGCGATGCGAAATAATCCTGCAATTTTGCAGCGCCTGCCGGCCAGGTCTTTGGCGCGGTATAAGCGCCATCCAGAGATCAACTGCATGTTGCGCGGCCAGCTCCAGTCGATAGCGTAGCCCTTGCACTATTGCCAGTCCGTACCGCGACAGGGTACCGGGTAAGTCAGGCTCGCAGCTGTGGACTTAAAGTCACGTGCTTTGTCATAGCAGGTGACCTTCCCCGGTCCCTTGACCCAGTAGACCTGGGGATCGAGATCCCCGATCGCGATCGGCACATCGTTCTCATCAAGTTGATGCACTTCGAAATGCAGGTGTGGAAATCCCGCTGCCAGACCGGTAACTCCAGAATATCCCACCAACTGTCCTTGCTGCACTTTATCATTCGCGCTGACCAACAGTTCGTCCAGGTGAAAATAACGTGTCTGAATTCGATAACCGGCTGACGTGCGACCATGATTTAAAAACAACTGATTACCGTAAAGTATCGATGACGACACGCGGCCCACATCGCCATCGGCGGCGGCGAGTACCGGTGTTCTCTTCGGGACCAGTATGTCGAAACCCCTGTGCTCGATTTGAGATGATGCGAACTGCGGAAAATATCGCTGGCTGATAGAGGGGGCGTTGGCCGGTAATTCAACCGGCGTAACCGAGGCTTTTTCGAGCCTGGACGGGGCAACCCTTCCATGACCATACTTTTCGTAGATGCTGCAACCAGTTGCCACAAGCATTATCAACAGGACTGTAATCGCTATACGCATCGATGACATCAGCATGCGGTAACTCTAATAGAACGGACCACTAATTAAAACGATAAGGCTACATTGGAGCGAGATTAATTGATCCCGGTTGATGCCGATAGGTAAAGGAAGGGGTCGGCCTTCCGTGGCCGACAGGGGGAAGTCGTGCGCTAGTTTATATTCGCTTTCTCACGAACTGACTGTAAACGTTTGTTCAGGAAACGCAGTTCAGATGTCAGGTAACGCCGGCGTCCGGATTCGAGCTGCGATTCGCTACTCGAACTCATTTGCTGGCTGATACTGTTTATCGATCGTACCAGTTTGATTTCGTCGATCGCGAGACCCATGTATTTCAAAACACATGGTGTCGACAGCGGATCGATATGGATATTGGTCTGGCTCATGGTCCACCTCAACTAAAATTTGATGAGGGTATATAGAACCGCAAACGGGACCTGACTGTGACTCAAATTCCGCTCCAACAGTGAATTTATTCACTGGTCCGGGGTGCATGGAATCGACCTGTGACCAGGGTCTGAATTTATTTGGGCACTAGGTCACAGTTGCGTTTGAGCGTCGTGCCGCGAATCAGGCTCAACCTGGTCCAGCGCGAGGCTCAATGCCGTACCGCAGTCCTGTTCAATCTTCAGCTTCAACAATTCATCGGCACGGGTTTTACCACGGTTTATCGCCGCGATTGGAATACCCGCGCGCTGCGCCTCGCGCACGAAGCGAAAACCCGAGTACAGCATTAGCGAGGAACCCATAACCAGCATGGCATCGGCCAGCGCCAGCGCGTCGAAGCATTCCTCGACCCACGCGCGGGGCACGGTTTCACCGAAAAACACGACCCGTGGTTTCAATACCCCGCCACAGGAATCACAGTCAGGGATATCGATTCCGCCCAGGTCGATATGGTCAAGTAGAGCATCACCATCCGGAGCGATTTCAGCCGATAAATCTGCCAGCGACGGATTTCGCTCGAGTAGCAGTTGCTGCATCAGCGTGCGCTCGATGGCAACGCCACAGCCGAGGCAGACCACCGTGGCCAGCGACCCGTGCAGCTCGGTAACCTCGCGGCTACCGGCGCGTTGATGCAGTCCATCGACATTTTGCGTGACGGTTCTCGCGAGTCGACCCATCCGTTCGAGGCGAGCCAGCGCCCTGTGGGCCGGGTTCGGTGCCGCATGGCTGAAGCGTTGCCAGCCGATGAACGAACGTGTCCAGTATCGCTGCCTGGCCTCGTACTGTTCAACGAAATCACGATATTCAGTCGGTTTCTGGTGCTTCCAGTTACCGCTGTCATCCCGATAGTCGGGGATGCCGGAGGCGGTACTGACCCCGGCACCGGTCAGTACGAAGATACGTTCGTGTTGAGTGATAAAATCGGCAAGCAATGACGGCATAAGCATCAGTTTATCAAACCCGAACAACGCAATAACACTTTTATCCGCTATTGCTCTTCCTTTATTATGGTCCGATGGCCATCAGCACAACCTGCATCGGTGCTTACCCGAAACCCGACTATATCGATATCGGCAACTTCGCGGAAACCGGGCAGCAGGATAACAGCGTTACCCGCGCCTTTACCTATACCCAGGACAGCGCAGCCGAAGTACCCGAAGAAATGCTGGTCAGGGCAACGGGGGATGCCATCCGGGACCAGCTCGATTGTGGTATCGATATTCCGACGGACGGGGAGCAACGCCGTGAAAACTATATTCACTATCATTGCCGTCACCTCGACGGCTTCGATTTTAAAAACCTGACCAACAAGGTACATCGCAACGGTGCCGCGGTGGCCGATCTACCCACGATTAATGCCAGGGTCGAGCCCCATGGTGATCATTTTCTCGATCGGGATTTCCGGATCGCACAGGAGTTTAGCGACCGTCCGATCAAGATTACGGTGCCGGGGCCCCTGTCAATCATCGATACAACCGCAAACGTATATTACCGAACCGAGCGCGAACTCGCTTTTGATCTGGCAACTGCACTCAACTTTGAAATTCGTGCACTTGCGGCAGCGGGCTGCCGGTATATCCAGATCGACGAACCCCTGTTTGTGCGCAAGGTGGACGATGCGCTCGCCTTCGGAATCGAGTGTCTCGACCGCTGTTTTGACGGCGTACCCGACCATGTCACGCGCGTCATGCACATGTGCTGCGGCTACCCGGGTCACGTCGACGACGAGGATTATTTAAAAGCAGACCCCGGTTGTTATTTTCAACTTGCAGGGGCAATTGACGGCACTGGAATCCACCAGGTTTCGATCGAGGACGCGCATTGTCTTAACGATTTGCAGCTACTCGAAAACTTTGTCGACACTGCAGTCATTCTCGGCGTCGTCACGATTGCAAATAGCAGGATCGAATCGAGTGAATATATTCAGCAACGTCTCGAGTCCGCGCTGCAACATATCGATGCGGGCCGTCTACTGGCGGCCCCCGATTGTGGTTTAATGATGCTCGGACGTGACCGGGCCATGGCGAAACTGAAAAATATGTGCTCTGCCGCGCAGGCTATCTGATCATAATTTACCAAAAGCTCGAACTCACTACACTCAACAACCGGTCAATCAAATGCCGATAGATCTTACCAACAAGAAAATCATCATGATCCACGGCCTGGCATCCAAGCCGCCGCGGAACGAGACACACAAGCTATGGCGCCAAACCCTGACCGAAAATATTCGTGTCAGTCACCGTCAACTCGCACGCGAGCTTGATGCCCATCCCGAGGTTTTCGAGTCCGCGTACTGGGCCGATGTTGTGCCGCATCATATTCCGGATGACAAGCGTTACATCAAAAAGCTTCAGGTACAGGTAGACAAGGTTATTGACGAACGTCGTGCCGTCAAAGACAGGTTCCACGTGGGCATGGGTGAAAAGGTTGCCGGCTTTTTCAAGGACCGTGGTATCGACCTGGTGAAATTACTCGCCGGTGCCCTGGCGGTTAAAGACGATGTCATGACCAGTTTTTTTCGTGAGACCGAGCTCTACGACCAGGACCAGTATATTGCCGACCTGATGCGCACGCCGTTAGAAAACGCATTACGTAAAGCCTGGGACGATGGTCGCGAACCTGTCATTATTTCGCACAGCATGGGTACATTTATCGGCTATGACGTGCTGTGGCGATTTTCGCATCGTAAAACTGCCGGCTTTAAAATCTACAATAAAAAACGAGTGAAGATGTTTGTTACCATGGGCTCACCGCTCGGAGATCCCACGATACGGGATATGTTATTTTCAAAACATCACAAGGCATACAGCACACGACATTTTCCAACCAATATCGACTTCTGGCACAACTACGCGTGCCTGGGCGATGTTGTCACGCACCAGAAAAATTTCGATGCAGTTTTTTATGAACCGATGCGCAAGCTAAAACTGCTCCCGAAAAGGCCGAAGTTTCGCGCCATCGACTACGTGGATTTACATAATCCGTTCGAAGTAGTGACTCACGCGGGCAACCGCAACCGCGAAAAACGTAACCCACACAAATCCTATGGCTACCTCGCGCAGCCGCGGCTGGGAAGCTGGATTGCAGATTACCTGCTGGATCGATTGCGCTAGGTCAGCCGACAACATCAGGTTGCGGGCGGTTTTACCCCGGCTACTACATTTCCGGAAATATTATCGAAGCTACAGATTCGATTACGACCGCTCTGCTTTGCCTGGTAAAGTGCAATATCCGCCTGTTCGATCAATAGCGTGCTGCTTTTATCGTAAATCGGCACCATGGCCGCCACGCCGATACTGACGGTTACGTAAGGCGAGACGCTCGAAGTGACGTGGGGCAACCTGGCATTTTCAACCGCGGTCAGGCAGTCTTCGGCAACCTTTATTGCACCCTCTAACTCCGACGTGGGCAACAAGGCGATAAACTCCTCACCGCCGTAGCGTGCAATCAGGTCAACCGAACGTTGCATGCAACCGCTCAGAATTTTCGCCACCGCAACCAGGCAGTCGTCACCGCTCAAGTGACCGTGGTGGTCGTTATATTCCTTGAACTTATCGACATCGATCATCAGCAGGGCCAGTGATTGTCCGGCGCGGGCGCTACGGCTCCACTCTGCCATCAGGCGCACATCGAATTCACGGCGGTTACAAATCGATGTCAGGGCATCAACCCGGGCGATATTGTTCAGTTCCTGTTGTGATCTCCGGGCCTGAAGATGCATATTCAGTCGGGCCCGCAGCACCTTCGGATGAAACGGACGGGCAATAAAGTCGGCAGCGCCTGCCTCGAAAGCACTGACCTCGGCCCCGGTGGTTTTTTCGTCGGAGATGAAAATTACCGGAACCACCGTATCCAGATCGGAATCAGTCGAATTACGCCACCAGTCGGTGCCCTCGATACGGTCAATCAATGCCGTATTCGCCAATACCAGATCCGGCATCCCGTGATCCAGCGCCAACGCAACCAGACTCGTAAAATCGGATACGACTTCAACCTGGACGTCACGCATTTGCTCGACGATCATCCGCAGGCTTTCAACATCGTCATCCAGTACCAATATCCGTTGCATCGTTTGCTGCTCACTAACACCCTGCATCGTGCCTTCCGAAATCATCGAGCCAGTCGTCAAAAATGCGTCCAGCTCGGACTCGAGCGGAAAACCTATTACGGCTTCACCGCGATCGCTGATCACAATCGGTATGTTGTGGTCATATTCCCGGTTGCCATCCCACAGGGCTTGCCATTCGGCCAATTCCTTATCCGGAGCCGTATCTGCAGGTGGCTCGATATCGAGCTCACTCAGTAACGCATCGAGCACGTCCGGATCAGAAATATCCTTGCCGTCTACCCACAATGCATGAAACAGGCGTCTTCTCAGATGGCTCGTCTTGTCAGGTTGGCTTTTATTAATCGCGTTGACCAGCATCGACGCCGCGGCCGTATTGGGTTTAAACATGGGGACGTTTATACGAATTGACGGGGCTCTTCTGCGCACCTCAGCCACTTCCATGGTGAGCTCGCTGAGTACTTTGAAACCCGCCTTTTTACTGGAAACGGATGGAGCATGCTGAATGCTGCGAAATTCGACCCGGTCTTGCAGGTCCATCGCGTGCAAGCGTTCATTTAACGCGTAACAGAAAGGACAGTTAAAATCGGCGTAAACGGTGAGATGACCCGCTCCCGGTTCGCCTGGCTGCTCCCCTGTTTGTGATGCAGTTGCCATGCCCAGGATTCCAGTTATGGTTATTGTAGTTATTTACGAAAAATAACGTTACTCAGACCCTGATTATAGGCTATTCCTGCTGCAATCGAAATTTTGATTTATCCCGCTAGCTAGCGCGAGCATTGTCTATCGTAAATGCGAGCTCCATGTTAAGGTTAGCTCGAGGTATTTGACAGCGATCCTTGATGCAATAATGTTCAGGCAGCTCATCTTACCGTTCGCAACCATTGTCCTGTTGACGCTTGCACTGTACTGGTTGATCGCGTCAAGGCTTTTGCTTGATCCGCCACCTGCTGATTCATCGATAGCTTCCGCTGAACGATTGACGGAAACTTTACAACCCGGGCCGGCACCCGTTGCAAGGGACGAACAAGATCCCGCTGCACACCCGAACCAGATCGACAGCGACGATATTCACCGGAGCAGCACACGAACCATCGAAATTTTCGGGCGCGTGATGGACGCTAACAGTCAGCCGATCGATGATGTTTTCGTTACCGAGGAACGTTATTTTTTCAACACGCGCAGCAACGTCCAGGGCAACTACAAACTGCTCATGGACCTGCCCACGCATCGCTATCCAACACTCAATTTTCTGCGTCGAGGATTCAGGAGCAAACGAATCAGCCTGACCAGGGCGGTACTGCAACAGAATTCCTCGTATGAACTTGACCTCGAGCTGGAAGAAAATCCGCTGTCAGTCAGACTGTCAGGCTGGGTTGGCAACGAGATCGGCGTTGCGCTGGAGGGTGCACGTGTCGAACTCACGGCGCTGCAGCCGCCAGGCGGGGAGATTTTCACCCTGACCGTGTTTACCGATCCCCGGGGTAATTTTTTCCTTGAAGGCGTGCGCGCAGACGAACCCTACAGCCTGTCGATCAACCTGGCGCCGGAGTATTCCATCTACCGGGACCCCGACTTCAGCGTCGGCCTCAACCCTGAGCAAGTCAACATCGTGCTGGAATCGCTCAGGTTCGTCGATATTGATGGCATGATACTGAACCGGGATTCGTCACCGGTAGCTGATTTCGAAATATATGTCAGCAATGTCACCACCGGGGTTCATTCACGTAAAATAGTTAGTGACTCTTCGGGATTTTTTTCGCTAAGGCACTTCCCACTGGGAGAAGTCAGTCTTGCAACCCGCGGTTCAGACATTTATGAAATTAACGGCCTGGTTCTGACCGACAGCGAGTATCGCAATCTGGAATTGATTATCGACAAGGGCGAGCGCTTCCTTACGGGCTGGATCAAGGATGAAAATGGCCTGGTCCCCCAGCGCGCGCTGGTCACACTGGATCAAACCTTTTTTGAGGGGCCCGTCAGGTATCATCAATACCGATCCCGGGCTACCGGTACCGGTGGTAAATTTTCATTCCGCAACCTGGGTAAGGGCGAATATCGTATAACGGTTTATGCACCGGGTTACCAGAAGAGGGAAGTAATGCACCGCCTCGTTAATCAGTCGGATGAAGTCGAGGTGACACTACAACAACTCGAAAACTGAAACTTTACCCACGCGTCTTATCCCGAGATCAGGATAAATCGACGCACTATTGGTGAAACAAATGTTATTATTCCCAGGCCAATGACCGCGACAGCTAGCGCAGCCCATTGGGGGAAATCTACACCCGGGTGAAGGTTACAGTCATATCAGAATAATATCGTTTAGCAACGACGAGGGGGAAGAATGGACAAAACAGCAATTTATCTTGAGCGTTTCATGAACGGAGTAAAGAAACGCAATCCCGGCGAGTCGGAATTTCACCAGGCAGTATCCGAAGTCGCAAACACGATTTTCCCTTACATCGCAGACAAACCCATTTATCATAAGATGCAGATCATGGAACGCATGGCGGAACCCGATCGGGTCATCATGTTCCGCGTGCCTTGGACCGATGACAAGGGCAATATCCGTAACCAGCGCGGTTACAGGGTGCAATTCAACAACTCGATCGGACCCTATAAGGGAGGCCTGCGCTTCCATCCCTCGGTTAACCTGAGCGTGCTCAAGTTTCTCGGCTACGAACAGACTTTTAAAAACAGCCTTACCGGCCTGCCCATGGGGGGTGCCAAGGGTGGTTCCGATTTCAACCCCAAGGGCAAAACAGACAACGAGGTGATGCGATTCTGTCAATCGTTTATGGTCGAACTGCATCGCCATATCGGCGAGGATACCGATGTACCGGCGGGTGATATCGGCGTTGGCGCCCGTGAAATCGGTTATCTGTTCGGCCAGTACAAGCGCATCGAAAATCGATTTGTTGGTGTACTCACGGGTAAAGGCATCGAGTTTGGCGGCAGCAAGATCCGCACCGAGGCAACCGGCTACGGCGCCGTCTACTTCATGGAGAATATGCTGCACCGCGTCGGTGACAGCATCGAGGGCAAGACCGTGGCGGTTTCGGGTTCCGGAAATGTCGCCACTTATGCGGTTGAAAAGGTGAACCACCTCGGTGGCAAGGTGGTCACGCTGTCGGATTCTTCAGGTTTCGTCCATGACCCGGAAGGAATTGACGCCAATAGGCTGGAATATGTCCTCGATCTTAAAAATGTGCGGCGCGGTCGGATCAAGGAATACGCCGACGAGTTCAACTCTGCTACCTTCCACGAGGGCAGGCCGTGGGTGGTTCCCTGTGATCTCGCTCTGCCCTGTGCGACCCAGAATGAAATTAACGAAGAGGAGGCCAAAACCCTGCTCAAGAACGGCTGTATCGGTGTTTCAGAAGGTGCCAATATGCCCACCGAACTCGCCGGCATCGATGCCTTCCAGCATGCCAAAATATTGTATGCGCCCAGCAAGGCGGCCAATGCCGGCGGTGTTGCGGTATCGGGCCTTGAGATGAGCCAGAACAGTAGCCGGGTATCCTGGAAAGAAGACGATCTCGATAATCTACTCAAGGAGACGATGCTCAACATCCACGAAAGTTGTGTCGAGTATGGCAACGAGGCAGGCCATGTAAATTATCTCGCCGGGGCAAACATTGCCGGTTTTGTCAAAGTCGCGGAGGCAATGCTCTCTTTTGGGCACACCTGAGGTCGGCGCGTTGTTATCGAAGTGCAAGGCGAGATTTTTAGCCGATAAAGCAGGGGCGCTACCTGGCCTTTTGTAGCAAGTGATTAAACTGCTGCAGATTAACCAGCGCGCCATAGCGCTTGTCAGCGTCAACCAGCAGGTTTCTCGCAACTTCGGATTTACCAGTATCTAGCGCCATTTCTGCGTAAAACTCGACCCGGGAAATATCAGGCAGCATAAATTGTCTGCCCAGGCTCTGGCAGCGTTCGATAATATACAGTACGCGCCCGTAGCGTTGCTCCCGTTCCAGGATCTCTATCAGTAATCGCCCCACGCAACCAAGGGTCCGTGACGGTCCCCAGTCACATACCCGCTCGAATACTGGCTCGATTTCGGCAAAAGTAGTCTGTAAATCGTAGCGCGTTAAAAGTTCGATCACCGCCTCGCTATCTCGATGCGTTTTGACCATCTGATAGACATGCCCCATGAACCTGTCATGGTCACGCACCCGTTCGCGCTCCGCAATCACTGGTGTAGTGGCTTTGTTATAGCGGTATGCCTCGGCTCGCGTTTTACCGTGACGTTGCTCGACATGCATGGCCTCGATTTCCTCGCCCAGTTCCGCCGCAGTCTCCTGCTTGCGCTGCTTCAGCCAGAGCAGGCCAAAAACGTAACCTGCAAAACCGCCTGCCACGTGAGCAACCAGGTTAATACCCCCGAAATCATCCGCGGTAAGCATCGTCCAGGCATCAATCCCGATGTATGCCACCGCCAGCATCCAGGCGGGCACGAAAATTGTTTTACCGACTATAAACCAGAAAAAAACCCGAATCCGCGCATGCGGCATCAGGTAGGCTGCAAGTCCGATCATCCCCATAACCACACCTGAAAATCCCAGCGTGGGTACAGCTTCCAGACCCCCGACAACGGTCCACAACGAGTAACTTAAGCCGGTGACCAGGCTAACAAAGAGCATCAGGCCAACGTAACGCAGCGAGTTGCCAATCAGGATTTCGAGCGCTGGCGCAAACGCCATGAAAAATACCAGGTTACCGACCAGGTGCCAGAAACCCAGGTGCGCGAATGAAGCGCTGATCATCCTTAACGGATTCCAGCTATCCGGATGATAGATCAGGATTTCAGTGATCGAAGTGCCAAGTTGCAGCGTATAAACCACCGCACATAGCGCGACCGCCGCATAACTAATGTATGGCGGCCGGCCAAGCGTCAACGCGGTGCTGTAAGGGAATATCAGCATAGCCTATTCTAAACCGGACCAAACACCGGAAACAGCTTGAATATTATTGAGTGACCTGATGCCAGGACTATCGGAGCTAACCCAGTAAGAGGCACAAGATGCTGATTTCCAGATCCTATCAATTTGATTTCGACCATCCGCTAGACAAGCTCTGGTCCGTGGTGTCAGATACGCCCCGTTGGGGTGAAGCTTCCGGTTTCCCCAGGTACTAGGTACGCGAACAGCTGCAGGATGACGGCAGGGTCCAGGTTTTCGGTACCATCGGAATTGCAGGAATGACAATTACCTGGGAGGAACCGCCGGTCAACTGGATCGACGAGCGCTGGTTCGAACAACAGCGTCATTTTATCAAGGGTCCCATGATCAGCATGACCACGGTCACCAACCTCGAAGACCGGGGGACGAGCAGCGCGCTCGACCTCGAGTTGATTTTTGAAACCCGCAATCTTGTCGGCAGCTTCCTGGCGAAGCGCCTGCTGGCCGCGTTCGAAGATAAGGTACGAGCCTTGCTCGCCAATGCCTATCAGCTTATCCGGGCCGAAAGACCCGAGCTGTTTGTTTCTGCTTACGAACCCGAACCGTCGTCGGTTGATCGCGCCTTGAAACTGGCTGAAAAAATCGAGGCTTCGCCGTACGGCCACGGATTGGCGTCAAAACTGGTCGAACACATCAACCAGAGCCAGGAAGTCGATCTCTGGACGATGCGGCCGATTGCAATAGCGCGCCGCTGGAGCATAAATACCCGTGACGCGATTGAACTGTTTTTGCAGTCGGTCAGCGACGGTATGCTGGAGTCACGCTGGGATGTGTTGTGTCCGCGTTGCCGGGTCTCGAAATCGGCAACATCAAACCTCGGCGAATTGCCGCGTGGCGTACATTGTGATGCCTGTAATATCGACTTCCAGTCGGACTTTGCCAGTAATGTGGAACTGAGTTTCAGCCCGAGCCCGTCGATTCGTTCGGTGGAATATGGGCATTATTGCCGCTCCGGTCCCGGCGTTACCCCACATATCAAGGGCCAATTCACATTGCCGTCTGGCTCAAGCCGCAGCCTGCCGTTGTCACTGCAGCCGGGAGACTATCGCGTCCGGACGCTCGAGGCGGGGGACGAACTTGGACTGACCTGGGAGCAGGGACCTTTCCCCGAGATTCATGTCCAGGATAGTTCGGTGAAGATAGCCGGGGACTCACCGCAAGGTGAAATCAGGATGGTCAACAACGGCGAGGTGCACAGAACCATCGTCATCGAAGAACAGAGCTGGCTGAGCGACGTGCTGACCGCCGAACGTGCTACCACGATGCAGGCGTTTCGCGACCTCTTCTCCGACCAGGTATTGAGGCCCGGGGATGAAGTCGGTATTCGAAATATCGTTTTTGCATTTACCGACCTGGTCGGTTCGTCGGCGCTATTCTCACGCCTGGGCGATGCCGAGGCATATCATGTGGTGCGGGAACATTTTTCAGAACTCGGTGAAATCGTGCGCAGCAACTTGGGGAATATCGTAAAAACGGCCGGCGACGGCATCCACGCTGCATTTCTGACGCCCGACGATGCGCTGCGCGCGTCGATCGAGATGCAGCGGGCAATGCCCGCATTCAATCAGCGCTTCGACACCGACGATATCTCCATCCGCATTGGCCTGCATCACGGCAGCAGTATCTCGGTGACGCTGAACGATCGTCTCGATTATTATGGCGAAGCAGTCAACCTGGCTGCACGGCTCGAGGGTCTGGGCGCTGCTGGTGATATCACCATGTCCAGGAAGTTTGCCAGTGATCCGGGGGTTAGTGCTATGCTCGCCGACTACGAGTCGCGTGAACGCGAAGAAATGCTGAAAGGATTCGCCGAACCGGTTGGAATCGTGCTAATAAGACCCTGAGTCATCTGATGAAAGCAGCCACCGTGAACTGGTCGCTATATATAATCGAAGCCAGCGATAAATCGCTCTATACCGGGATCGCCACCGACGTCGAGCGCCGTTTTGACGAACACCTCAATTGCCTTAAAGGCGCCAAGTATTTTAACGGACGCAGTCCGGTCAGGGTGGTTTATCGCGAAGACGGCCATACCCGCAGCAGCGCGAGCCGACGCGAAGCTGAAATTAAAAAACTATCGCGACAGGAAAAGGAACTTTTGATTGCCGCCGAACCAACACTCCGGTAAGGCTAGATGCCGACAATTATGAACTGTCCGGTACCCGGAACGTAGAGAATATATTTTAACGGGATCGTGTCCGGTTTGTAAAAATACAGGCAGAGGCCACCGTTCCCCCAGTATTCCCAGTCGGACGCGGTGGTGGCGCTTGGGACCGTTCCCAGTGGATTCATCGGTTCCGAACTCGTCATCTGGACACCTGCCAAAGGTTCAGGCAGTCGGCGTTGGTGTAAGGGCTGCCCGGCCAGCCCTGGGCGTTGACCGGGATGGTTACACCGGAACGAACTTCGACCGTGGTTGGATCGGCGTCGCGCTCGATCTTGTAGTTAAAGAAAGTGGTTCTGGTAATCCGTTGAAATTCGATTATGCCCGCCGAGCCATCTCGGTGTGTGCATCTTCGGACAAGTCCTCGAATTTGCCCAGGGCGACGACACCGAGGATCCCGAGGATCACGATGACCGTGACCAGCTCGATGAGAGTAATTCCCTTAGATTTGGCTTGTAACCTGTTCATAATCCTCGGATTTTAGTTTACAAATCCACTTATATTTGCACCTGGGTCACATAATTTGATTATCAACACATGAACTAATTACCAAAAATTAAGCAATCTAGTGCCGAAATTCGTGATAATACGGCCATGTACGATCTGTTAAACGAATTTGAAATCGATAATTTACCCCTGCCCGACGCCGATCTGCTGTTATGGCGGCAGGTGGATTTCGGTCGATCTTACGAATCGTTGCTGCAGGAATTGATCGATACCACCGACTGGCGCCAGGAACAAATCACCGTCTACGGCAAGCCTTACCTGCAGCCCCGCCTGAGCGCCTGGCACGGTGATTTATCCTACAGCTATTCCGGCATCAGGCTCGAACCCGAACCGTGGACCCCGACCCTGCTTGATATCAAGACACGCGTGGAGGCGCTAACCGACCAGGCATTCAACAGTGTGCTACTCAATTATTATCGTGATCAAAACGACAGCATGGGGATGCACAGCGACGATGAACGCGAACTGGGTCGACGGCCGGCCATCGCCTCGCTCAGTCTCGGTGAACAACGCAACTTTTTGCTGAAACATAAATCACGCAAGGATTTGAAAACCGTCAAGCTGACCTTAGCTGCGGGTAGCCTGCTACTGATGCAGGGAAACACCCAGCAACACTGGCGGCACGGAATCAACAAGGAAAGAAAGCCCTGTGGTCCGCGCCTGAACCTGACCTTCAGAGCAATCATCTCCTCCAACCGGGGGCGGCGAGATAAATGACCGAGATCGAGGCAATAGAGCTCTCCAGGGCGTACGTTGCGCTTTCCAATGCACACCGGGTCGAGTTGATATTGCCCTTGTTTTCGGATGCAGCGGTTTATACCTCCTCTGCGCTGGGCGAGTTCGCCGGACCGAGTGCGATCGGGAAAATGATGCAGGAATTTTTTAACATTTACCCGGACGCATTCTGGCTCGCAGAAAATTTCCGTTGTGACTCAAACCGCGTGACATTCGATTTCAGCCTGCAGGCAAACGCCGCGATATCAGGCGAACACCTGCAGCGACAGGGAATAGAACGCATCGAGTTCGATGACCAGGGATTGATCAGTAAACTGGAGGTTAAAGCATCCTAGATCAGGGCTGGTTGCGATTGACGAAACCGCTGCCGATCGCTGAGAAAGGTAACTCAAGCTCGAGTTCTGGCACCTGTTGTGCAACCCATGCAGTGAAGGTGTTGCTGTTCGGCCCCGGGAAGGCACGGTAAGTCTTTTTCCACGGGTATAGCCGGGCCGCCGCGTCGACCGCGTCGATCAGCGATTCGGCCTGTTCTCCCCGGTGTGCCTTGAGCAGCCGCGGCCTGGCGCCGTACCAGTGCCGGTCGGGGATATCGCGGTGAATACCCATGACCCCTCGCCCGCTGTATCCGCGCCAGCCGACCACGTCATAGAGGGTATAAAAGTCTTCGTCCTTGCGCTTGGCCGCAATCCAGGTATGAATCGCGAACCAGCCTCGCCAGCCCCAGGCATCAGCACCATAGACGTGCAAAACCGCCTCGCTGGTGACAGCGGGATCCGGCGCAATCCCCGCTGACTCACGGCTGGCGGTACGCCAGTCACCCTGCCCGGAGACGCTCATTAAAATACCGCCCAACAGGACAACAACCAGGAGTGGCTTGACGAAACGCATGGTGACTCAAGATTTGAAAACACAAAAGCTTATTTTAATTGAATTTTCGGCGCGAAGCACGGCAACCGATCGCATCATCCTCTGGACCTGAAAGCTACCGGGCAGCCAGCAGCTTTGCCACCATTGCCCTGGTCTTATCGACAGTCTTTTGCGGTAACTGCTGGTGCTTGTCCTTACTGATCATCCCGGTAAACAATGTCCCTACCGGCTTCGCGCCGATGGTTTGTGCGGCCATTCGGAGCTGCTTGCTGGAACCGAATAGCCACCGCCCCATCAACGCGGGTGCGGCGCTGGATGAAATCAACATCGCTCTCTTGTGCACCGCCCCGGCTTTTCGAAATTTGGGGAAGGGCTTATCCCACGGCCAGTAGGCATAGGCCACCAGGCGCTCCATGAAGCGTTTGAATATTGCCGTTACCGAGCCGAAGTTGGTAGGCGCTGCCAGGATGAATCCCTGCGCAGCCTCGATTTTATCGATCAGGTCATGCATACCGTCATCGAGCACACATTTCCCCGGCGCAGCACCGGGTTGCTGGGTACATTCACGGCAATTCAGGCAAAACTCTATCGGGTATTCGCGCAGGTTAACAATCTCGGTTTGTGCACCCGACTCGTGCAAGGCCGCGATCGCTACCGCAACCGCCTGGTCGGTAATGCCATCGTCGCGATAGGAACCATTAATCACCAGAATTTTGTTAGCCGTCGTCATCATCAACCTCGTTGAAGAATTTAAGCTCGTGGCAATGACCTCGTATTGATACAAATCAAAAGCGCTGGATTTGGTCGTGAAATGCCGTGCGGAGTCGCATAGAATCAGTGCTTAAACGAGGGGCTAACCACTTGCCGATCACTCTTGAAAGGCTAATCGAGCATCATGCGCGTTATCGCGCTGATCACCTGGCGGTAATATTTGCCGACCAGCGGCTGAGCTGGTCAGCTTTCAACGGGCGCGTCAATCAGCTGGCCAACGCATTGCAGGAACGGGACATTGGCAAGGATGACAAGGTGGCAACCGCGCTACCCAACAGCATGGAATTGTTGGTTATTTACTGGGCCACGATCTCCGTCGGTGCGGTCCTGGTACCGCTGAGTCCGTTGCTAAACGCGGGCGGCTTAGTCAACCTGCTCAATAATGCCGACGTCGAGCTGCTATTTTTAACGCCTGAGTTGATGGACAAAATCGAATCTCGGCTTGACGCAATCGAACACATCCCCACAGAAAATTACATTCGGGTCAGCGCCAGAGAAGCCGAAAATACGGACTATCCCGCTTTCATAGCTGGCCATTCCGACAATCCGCCCGCCTACCCGGAAATGCGGCAGGATGACCTGTTCAATATTGTCTACAGCAGCGGTACGACCGGCTTACCCAAGGGGATCATGCACAGTCACCTGGTGCGCTCACATTACGGCAGCCACTTCGCGGCATCGTTTCGCATGACACCCGAAAGCGTGGTACTGCATACCGGTTCAATTGTTTTCAACGGTGCTTTTGTCACGCTGATGCCCTGCTTTTTTCTCGGCGCACGCTATATCCTGCACCCGCATTTTGACGTCGAGGCGATGATCGAAACCGTGCACCGCGAGCAGGTCACCCACATCATGATGGTACCGGCACAAATCATCGCGCTGTTGCAGAGTCCAAATTTCAGCGCACAAACCATGCAGTCGCTGGAAATGCTGCTAACCATCGGCGCACCATTACAGCAAAATTACAAGCAGGCGGTGAACGCGTTGATACCCGGTCGTTTTTACGAACTCTACGGGCTGACCGAGGGTTTCGTTACGATCCTGGACCGCAACGATTTCAACCAGCAATCGGGCTCGGTCGGATGTCCGCCACCGGGTTACGATATTCGTATCGTCGGTAACGACGGCCAGGATCTGGGTCCCGGCAAAATCGGCGAAATCGTCGGCCGCGGCCCGGCGCTGTCGTCGGGTTATTACAAACAACCGCAACTGACCCGCGAAACCTTCCGCGATGGCTGGTTATATAGTGGCGATCTCGGTTACCTCGACGAAAATGGATTTCTGTACCTCGCGGGCAGAAAAAAGGAATTGATCATTTCCGGTGGTGTTAACGTCTACCCACAGGACATCGAGGAAATCGCCAGCGCCCACGAACAGGTTCTGGAAGTCGCGGTTTTCGGCATCGAATCCGAAAAATGGGGCGAAACCCCGATTGCCGCGGTCGTATTGCAGGCAGATGCTAAACTCGACGCGGATGCCTTGCGGGAATGGATCAACAGCCGGGTCGAAGCGCGTTTCCAGAAAGTCTCGGATGTGCTGGTTGTTGACCAGATGCCGCGTAACGTCGCCGGCAAAACCCTTAAAAACGAACTCAGGGACCACTATCTTGAAAATCGAAAATAATACCTTTGTTATCACCGGGGCCGCACAGGGACTCGGTGAATCGATCAGTATCACACTCGCCAGACAGGGCGCAAAACTCGCCCTGCTCGATGTTAACGCCGAGCGTCTCGATGAGACGCTCGTTGCGTGCAAGCGTGAAGGTACCGCCGACAGTTACGCGTTTACCTGCGATGTTGCAGACGAGACCAGCGTGCGGCGTTGTTTTGCTTCGATCGAGGAACACCTCGGGCCGATCACCGGCCTCGTCAATAATGCCGGCATCCTGCGCGACGGCATGCTGATCAAGGTCAAGGATGGCGAGATCGTCGAACGCCTGTCACTGGAGCAGTGGCAGCAGGTCATCGATATCAATCTGACCGGCGTGTTCCTGTGCGGTCGCGAAGCCGCGACCAGCATGATCCGCAATGAAAAAGGCGGCGTCATCATCAATATTTCCAGCATTAGCCGGGCCGGCAATATCGGGCAATCGAACTACGCCGCCGCCAAGGCCGGCGTAGCTGCACTTACCACCACCTGGGCGCGAGAACTGGCGCGCTATAAAATTCGCAGCGCGGCAATCGCACCGGGCGTATTCGAAACCGAGATGGTAGCCTCGTTGAAACCGGAAGCACATGAACGCATCACCAGCGCGGTGCCACTGAATCGCACCGGCAGCGTCGAGGAACTCGCGCACGCGGTCCAGTTCATCATAGAAAACGATTACTTCAGTGGTCGCATCGTCGAACTCGACGGTGGTCTGCGATTGTAAAGCCGCGCTATATTCCGGGCCCGGGCAACCGCGCGGGATTTAACTCGATTCGCCATAATTGCCTGACGACAAAAATCGCGGCATAGAAAAAGCCCAGTGGAAACAGGATCGACTTGAGCAGGTAAATTGCAACCAGGTTGATAAAATTTTCGATGCCACGGCTAATCCTGCGATTAAGCTCACTCAGGCTCAGGCTTTGCCAGAAAGCAATCGTGGACTCCCTGATACTATCGGTGTCGAATTCTCTATCGGAATCGATTTTGACGATGTTTGATTCAAAGTTCCTGATCTCGGTGTCGTTGACCTGGCGCTGCTGATCGATAAACAGGTAGTCAACACCGCTGTTAAGCGCCACGGCCATGCCCAGTGCAAAGCGAACAAAGACCACCACCAGGAATAATTTGAAAAAAAGGTTCTGTGCCCGTGGTGGTCCGTAGAACAGTAATAACAATGTCGACAGACCCAGCACGGCAACCAGGTAAAGGAACAATTCGTGCGAGGCGAGCAGCAGCAATACCTTCTGGGCCGCCAACGAAGCCAGAACCCAGGTCATGACCGTCGAAAAGCGCTCGATCATGTCGTTTAGCGGATCGAGCAATTCACCAATCGTTATCGACCCCGATACCACACCGATACCCGCCTCGACGCCGCTGCTCTGAATCATCGATACCAGTGCATTGATACCCCGCGCGGTAGCGTAGGTTATCGCCGCATTGGTGATGGACTCAGTGGTGTAATCATCAACATAGTCATCGAGTACCCTTGTGCTCGATAGTGCTACCAGTAAAACAATGAATATCGAGATCAGCGTTTTACTGTTAAACCTCATAGACCTCGTCCGTGCGCGCCGCCATGATCAGGTCATTTTTATGTAAACCCCTGATCTTGTGGCTCCACCAGGTCACGGTAACCTTGCCCCACTCGGTTAATATTGCGGGGTGGTGATCCTCAGCTTCGGCAATTTCTCCGACACGGTTGGTGAAGGCGATCGCCTGCTCGAAATTCCTGAACTCGAACTCGCGCGCGAGCTGCATAATGCCATCGACCACAACGACGCTCCAGTCGGGAATATTAGGCATCAATGCCTTGAGTTCTTCATCGCTGACTTTGGGTGCATCCGCACGACAGGCTTCGCAGCTCTGCTTACTTAAATCAAACATTCGGTATTCCTCCTTTCATGATTTTCTCGACTACGGTCTGGTCGCAATACAAATTCTGAAATCCGACCAATGGCATCCAAACTCTCAGAACGTCTGCACTGGATCCCATCGCACTATATGGCGTATTGTAACGAATCGTAAATTGAAGGCCTAATACGATGGCAATGCCATCCAGAACTGGATACCGTGCAGGCGCGTCTCAATCCTCGTTTGCAGATTCAGGCAGGCTCAGCTGCAACAGTACGTAAGCCACCAGGGCCGACAGAATCGAGCCCACCAGGATACCGAGTCGATCCCCGCTAAAATAGTCACCGCTGCCATGTTCAAACGCCAGGCCTGCGATAAAAAGGCTCATGGTAAAACCGATACCACAGGCAAAGGCGACACCGAGAATTTGCATCCAGCTGATATTACTCGGCAATTGAACCAGGCGCAGCACGACTGCAAGCCCGACGAAACCCAGAATGCCGAGGGGTTTACCGAGGAGCAAGCCCAGAATCACGCCCAGCGTAACCGGGTGTGCCAGGTCGGCCATCGACATGCCGGCGAGCGATAATCCCGCATTGGCAAATGCAAAGATCGGCAAGATGGCAAACGCCACCGGGCCATGCAAATCGTGTTCAAGTTTGCACAATGGTGATTGCCCCTGTCGATCGCGCATGGGTACGCAAAAAGCAATCAGCACCCCGGCCAATGTTGCATGAACGCCTGATTTCAATACCGCAATCCAGAGCACGATGCCGAGCAGTATATAACTCGAGGTCCGGGTCACGCCCAAACGGTTCATGGTGATGCCGATAGCCAGCGCCACAATGGCCACCAGCAATGATGATAATGCCAGGTCACCAGAATAAAATAACGCGATAATGACAATGGCCGCGAGGTCGTCGAAAATCGCCAGCGTCAGCAGGAAAACCTTGAGTGCGATTGGCACGCGGCTACCAAAGACGCCGAGTAATGCCAGCGCAAACGCAATATCGGTAGCGACCGGAATTGCCCACCCGTCGAGCGCAACCGAATCGCCCCAATTCATCCAGGCGTAGATCACGGCAGGCACAATCATACCGCCGAGTGCACCCATGCCCGGCAGGATGATCTGCGAGAACGATGACAGTTCCCCTTCCATGATCTCGCGCTTGATCTCGAGCCCGATCAGGAAGAAGAATACGGCCATTAAACCATCGTTAATCCACAGCAACAGCGGCTTGTTAATCGACAGCGCGCCAACCTGCACCGCCACCGTGGTATCCAGAAGCTCGCTATAGAAAACGGCTAGCGGGGAATTGGCGACGATCAGCGCGACAACGGCCGCGATCAACAGCAGGATACCGCCGGCCGATTCCAGCTTCATAAAGTCGCGGACGGTATTCACGATCGGCGAGGTCGCATTATCTACGGTAATATTCATGTAGGCGGTGACAGATGGTTTAACGATTGGGCCTTAAATGGGGATATCCCCGGCTCTTTAAAGCCAGTCCAATGTTCCTTCGGGTCATTCAGCTTGTCTCGCAAGGATCGTATCATCATGACCGCCAATCAAAAGAGGAGAGATTATGAGCGCTTACCTGATTGCCAATGTCAAAGTGAACGACGATTCCTGGATTCCCTAGTATGCACAATAAAGTACACGATATCGTGCACAAACACGGCGGAAAATACCTTTCACGCAGCGGTAATATTACCCCGATCGAAGGCGAACTGCCGGACGTCACGGTAATCGCTCTGGTCGAGTTTCCCACGGTAGATGCGGCCAAGGCCTTTGTTAACGATCCGGACTACGCACCTTTTGCCAAGGCCCGGCAGGAGGGTACCGACAGCAACTTTTACATGATCGACGATACCGACCTCGCTCAAGGAGTGCCTTACCACCCGCCGGGCTAGGCACTGCTCAGTTAGCTATCGACTCAGGCCTCTACGACCTTGGCACCAGGTGCACTTCTTTGTACTGAGCGGATGCCATTGTCCCGTCCGGATGAACTGGTATAGGATTGGCTGGTACCAATAACCTGCTTGTTTGCAGCTTTCAAATTGAACATGAACTTATTGCTGCCACTTTCTTTTTTCTCGAAATTAGCGGCACTGGCGGCATTTTTACGCACCGATTCAATACCGTTCGCGCAGCCGCGTTTTGCACTGTAACCCTGACTCGTGAGGATAATTTCGCCGTTACCCGCCTTGAGTCGAAAGCGGTGTTTACCGCCTCTATCTTTATAGATTTCAAATTTCCCAGCCATGTCGTCTCCTTCAGTTTTTTTGGTTAAGGTTGGAAATGATATAGTCGCCAATTGAAACTGTCGCTGTCAAGCGATATAGCCCTTCACAACCCGGCGCAAACGACGTACATTTCGGGTAACAATTTAAGCAAAGGTTACCGGTATGCGTTGGCGTGGTCGACGGCAAAGCAGCAATATCCAGGATAAACGCGCAATGCGTGCTCCGCGAATGGCGCGCTTCGGCGCAGGTGGCGGCGGTCTCGTGCGTCTGCTACCACTCGTATTTCGGGTTCTGGGCTTCAAGGGAACGCTGATTGCACTCGCAGTACTGGTTGGATACGCTTATTTCACCGGTAACCTGCAGCAATTCCTGGGTGGTGGCGGATTTGAAGGCAGTCAAACCGGTGCTCCCGATCAACCGGTAACACAAAGCGCCACAGAGAAAGAGCTGGTCGAGTTTGTATCAACCGTACTTGCCGATACCGAGGACAGCTGGAATGGATTGTTCAAACAGGCCGGGGGGAATTACCAGGAACCCAAGCTGGTCCTGTTTCGCGACGCGGTATCGACTGCCTGTGGTATCGGTTCGGCTCAGGTTGGCCCTTTCTATTGCCCGGGCGATCGCAAGGTCTATATCGACCTTAGCTTTTTTGATGAACTTAGAAGCCGGCTCGGAGCCCCTGGAGATTTTGCGCAAGCCTACGTCATTGCGCACGAAATCGGCCATCATGTGCAGACCCTGATGGGTATTTCACAAAAAGTGCAACGGGCCAGACAATCGCTGAGCAAGGTCGAGGCGAATCGCATGTCGGTCAAACAGGAACTGCAGGCTGATTGTTTCGCGGGAATCTGGGCCCATGACGCCCGGCGTTCGCGACAAATCCTGGAATCGGGGGACATTGAGGAAGGACTCGCCGCGGCCAGTGCAATTGGTGACGATCGCCTGCAAAAGCAGGCGCGGGGTTATGTAACGCCCGATTCGTTTACCCATGGCAGCTCAAAGCAACGCGTGACCTGGTTCAGGAAGGGTCTGTCAGAAGGCACGCTGGCGGCATGCGATACGTTTGCCGCAGGTAAGCTATAGAAGTCAGTAAAATTTCGCTCGCGGCTAGAGCCCGTGGGTGCCCGAATAAGCGCTGCGTTCGGGTGATGTCCAACCCTGCAGCGACTCCGCAACCGGTTCATAAATTTCCACCTTGAGCGGGTAACAGGCTGTGCTGTCATCGGAATGACTGCTGCCGCAGTCGCCGCCGGGACAGGTGGACAACGCGCCAAGTAAATCGATCTCGGCAAAGAACTCGATAAAATCGCCCGGGCGCACCGGGCTTGCCTTCATGAAATACTGGTGCGTATCACGCGTGAACCCGGTGCACATGAAAACATTCATGACGTCATGCACATGCAACTCGGCTTCGCCAGGCGGCAGGTTTCTCTCAGCAACAAGCGCCCGCGTCAGGTTTGAGTGACAACAATGGTGGTAATCGACGCCCTTGAGCATGTAGTTGGTATAGGGGTCGCAACGTGTACCGATCACGTCATGCACCCCGCCACCGTCTTCATCCCAACCGTACCAGTCAAGCGTATCCCAGGTGATCGTCGCCATCGGGCGTAACCCTGGCAAGGTGCTCCACAGGCGATCGCCGGTACTGACGTGGGTAGCGTGCAGTTGCCGGGTTTTACCACTGAAGAAACGCTCGGAGAGATCATGGGCATTCCACAGATTGAGATCACCCACCTGCGGACCCTCGATACTGATGATGCGGAAAAAGGAACCGGCCGGTACCTCGAAGCATGCGCCATCTCGTGGTGGTACCGTGATCTCGGCAACCTTTTTAATCGTTGTACGCGCCTGTTGGTAAAGCACCAGGTTTGAATCGGGCAACTGGTCAACCTGGTAACAGACCAGGGGTTTTGCGGCACGACGCTCTGCCACATCTGTCGGGGGTTCATGGGGCGTAATTTGAGTCATTTTACTGCCTTGGGTAAATTCGAAGCAGTGTCCAGTTTACTGCAACCCGATTAGCCGGTCTCCCGCTAAAGGCCGGGTCAATCCTGCAACACACCATTTGTAACGCCGTTGGCCTGCGCAAGCGCGCACTGCGCCGGGGTCAGTTCCAGGCTTTCGGGACGCGTGCGTCCCTGCATCAGGTTGGCAACGCCCTCGACGTGCTCACCGTTGTTGGCAATGACGTGGTAAAGCTCGTGCGCAAGCGCGATCCCGGCGTCATCGACCCCGAGCATCAGCCACACACTCGGGGCCAGCCAGGGACGCATGCGCGTATTACCAGGACCGAAAGCCTCGCCATCAAATGCTGCCTGCATGCGGGTATCGCGCGCAAACACGACCGTAACGCGTTCACCGTCGACGGCTTCCAGCAGCGTGCGCGCGCTGCCGGTCGACAAATCACGCAGGTAGTCTTCTGCCTCGACAGCATAAATCGATACTTCGCCTGCAACGATGGCGCACTGCGCAAGGATTTCATATGCCTGCCGCACGGCCTGCCCTACCCGTTGTTGCACCCAGCGCGAATCGAGCACCACCACATCAAGCGCCAGGCCAAAGCCCGTCTCCGCCCGGGGCAGGTTGAGATCCGGGAGCGGTTGCTTAAGCACCGCTGCACCGGCGAGCGGGTCGGCGATATAACCGGTACTAACCCAATCGCGCGCACCCGGGCTGCTGTTGCCATAGCGGTTACGGAGTTCACGCTTGATATCGGTTGCATTCCATTGCGGGTGGGTCGCCTTGAGTCGGGCGGCCAGCGCGGTCACACGCGCTACGGCATAGCTCGACCCGGAGACGCGTGTCTCGCTACCGGAGTAGTCAAGTGCCGCCAGTCGTTCCGCCGGTACCAGGTAGTCGACCGAAATCCGGCCCCAGTTGGTGCGTTCAGCGGGCTGCACGAAATCATCCGCGGATGTCACCACGACCAGGTTATCCAGGTCGAGCGCGGCCGGGTAAACCGGGCGCTCGTCGATATCGCGCCCGTCGTTACCCGCCGAAACGATAAACAACATCTCTGGATGGTCGCGTGCAGCACGCTCGAAACTACCCCAGTCTGCGAGCCGGTTGCTGCCGAGCGGCATACCGAGGACGAAGACCTGGTTTTCCACGGCGTGCTCCACCAGTGCCTGCATGCGCGACATGTCGGGCCTCGGATAGCGATACGGCACCAGTTCGACAGCCGGTGCTTCGCGTAGCAGCAGCGACGCGGTGCGGGTACCATGGCGCTGCAGGAAGAACCCGGAATTAACCGGGTGCGCATCGTAGGGCAGATCATCCATGTCCCAGAAATCGTAACCAACCAGTTGCCCGTCAGCGTCCCTGGCGAGACGCTGATTGATTTCCGGTAATCGATAATTAACGCCTGAATCGACCATGCCGACCCGTACTGGTGTCGCATTACCCGGGTGTTTTAAAGGCTTGCCCGGTTTGCGCTCAAGCAGTTGCAGCGGTGGATTCAACCAGTCCGGTTCGCCCCTGGGTTCAAGCGCCACATCCAGCGTATCGATATTAATCGCCTGGCCGTGTTCGTTATAGTTTATCCTGCGCGCGACCTGCAAATCGCAATCAGCATCCAGGGACAACAGCACCAGCGGATCACCAAACTCGCCAAACAGCGAACTGACAAAACGTTGCTGACCTGCACGTACAATAACATCGAGTTCTACCCGGGCATTGTCATCGACCTCGAATCGATAGCGCGTGCCCACCGTCGTTTCACGAAACCTGATCTCGGACTCTACGACAGCGCCATTTGCAAATCCCGGCGCGGGCCCAGCGGTACCATCCCAGTCCTGGCAGGTTGCAGTCGCAAACTCGAGCAGGTTACCGGATTGCCACCCACTTGCTGCCACAGTGGCAAAAACCAGCAACAAGCCGACAGGAATGCGATGGAACTTCATTGATACATTTTGCGCGAGTAACGCTTAACTAGTCCAATCAAAACTTGCATGCGGTAGAATCCCGACCCATGATCGCCTTCTGCCTCGCCGTACTGCTATTGCTGGTCACGCCCGGACCGGGGGTTTTATCGACCGCCGGCGTCGGCGCCGCATTTGGATTTAACGCTGGCCTGCGCTACGTCACCGGCCTTTTTATCGGCACCAACCTGGTGGCGCTGATCGTGGTCTCGGGGCTTGCAGCCATTATCCTGGCTACACCCTGGGCGCGGAACACGCTACTGGTCGCATCGGCGATTTACCTGCTGTATCTTGCCGCACGCATCGCTTTTGCCGGCAAAAAAATAGCGTTCATTCACGCGGATGAAAAACCGGGGCTTGGTGCCGGCCTGCTGCTGCAGTTAATCAATCCCAAAGCCTACGCCGTGAACATGACCTGGTTCACCGGCTTCGTACTGTATCCGGGTTCGCTGCTCACCGAAACGCTGGTCAAGTTCCTGGTAATCAACCTGATCTGGGTACCGATTCACCTGGTCTGGCTCGCCGCCGGCAATATCGTGAACCAGCTGGACCTCAGCCCACAGACTCATTTCCGTATCAATTGCGCGATGGCGATCGCAATGGTGATTGTCGTCGGGCTTGCAATAATATCGTTGGTTTAGCCTTTACACTTCTACTGGATCAACCAGGTCAATAAAACATTTGACTTCAAGCTGCTATTGATCAGGAACTTTGCCACGCAGTTGCTTTGTCCTGCCGCGCTGAGTTTTGCTGTCCAGGCGTTTTCGTTGTGAGCTTTTTGATGGCTTGGTTGGCTTTCTCGCCTTTTGCACCACGGCTACCGCTTTAACCAGATCCTGCAGTCGCTCAAGTGCGGCCCGACGATTTTTCTCCTGGGTCCGGAATTGCTGCGCCTTGATAATCACGACGCCGTCCTTGCTGATTCGTCGATCGCGCAGGCCCATTAATCTTTTCTTGTAAAAATCGGGTAACGATGACGCACGGATATCGAAGCGCAGATGAATCGCCGACGAGACCTTATTGACGTTCTGCCCGCCGGCCCCCTGTGCGCGGATCGCCGACAGTTCGATTTCATCGTCGGGGATCGAAACGTTGCGTGAGATTTGCAGCACGGGCGTAATAGAGTCGGCAAACTGGAGGGCTTCAGGCTACCCGATCAAATCCGAAACCGCAAAACCAGATGCGCTAACGATATTCCGGGTTTCGCCGCACCTGCCCGGAATGACGGAAATGTTCTCAGGCATTGCGATCGGAGTTGATGACGTGCGCAAATCCCTCGAGGTCGAGCCGGTCTGGCCAGTCTTCCAGGTTAAGCGATAACTTGCGGCGCCAGTTGGGATACTCATCGATGGTGCCGGGCACGTTGACCTGGTTTGCTTCGGACAACAGGTCTTCGAGTTGAACCATTAACAACATTGACTGCGATCGTGCGAGATAGCGCTGTATCGATTGGGCCAGTTCGTCGTTAAAGTCCTCAGCACCATGATATTGACTTGTCGCTTCATCAGCGACCAGGCTTTCCCGTCGCAGCGCCGCCAGGATTTGATCGCGGTCCTGCTGACGGATTTGCCGCTGTTGGTTTCGGAAATCGCCAGACGGATATAAATCGAGTTGATCGCGTAAATCCAGATCGGATCCCTGCCAGAAGCCGCGCAGCGTTGGTAGGTCGTGCGAGCCCGAGGTACAAAGCGCATCGCGTGGATAGTCTGCCGGCGGCCTGATGGTTCCACGCTGCCAGTCTTTTTCGAAATAAAGCACTCGATAGGAAAATATTTTATTGATTTCAAGCGCATGACGAACATCGTCCGGAACGGTCCCCAGGTCTTCGCCGATGATAAGACAGTGATTACGCAGGCTTTCGAGCGCAAGAATTCCGAGCAAGTCCGAAAACGGGTAAGAAACATAGGTGCCCTCGTGGGGCGAGCATTCCGGTGGCACCCAGAACAAGCGCATCAATCCCATGATATGGTCGATCCGGAGCGCACCGGCATGACGCATGTTGGCGCGCAAGGTATGAATAAACGACCGGTAAGCCTGATCGCCAAGCGCTTTGGGCTGCGGTGGTGGTAGATCCCAGTTTTGTCCCTTCAGATTAAAATCGTCGGGGGGCGCACCAACACCCATACCCGGCGCATAACTCGGCTGATGCGCCCAACTCTGTGCCGAAGATTTTTCAATGCCGACCGCAAGGTCACGGTAAATGCCGATGCACATACCCAGTGCCTTACATTTTTCATGGACCGCAGCCAGCTGCAGCTCAGCGTTCCACTGCAGGTACTGGTGAAACTCGATTTTATCGCCACGCTCAGCAGCCCATACGGCTACCGTCTCTGAGCCCGGATCTCGGAAGGCTTCGGGCCATTTCTGCCACCTGTCGATATCGGCATTTTGCTGCAGAAAAAATGCCTGCAAAGCTTCGAATAGGGCGAACTTGTAGAGCTCGGTTCCCCCGTCCTGCTGAAATTGACCGAAGGCTTTAAACCGTTCCGAGTCGGAATCCCGGCCCTGTTGTTTGAACGCGTGGTAGAGCGATTCCAAGACATTTAGTTTGGCGGCCCATACCTTGCCATAATCGATCAACTCGAGTTCGCGTAATTCTTGCAGGATGGCCTGGAATTCCCCGGTTGCTACGCGCTGTCGTGTTTCAATATCATGTTTAAACTCATCGACGACCTCGATATCCAGGTAAACAGGATTGAGGAAGTCACGACTTGACGGACTATAAGGGCTTGCTTTTTCAGGGAGCTGCGAGAACAACGTGTGCAGCGGGTTCAGACCGAGCACGTTGACCCCGAGCGGGGCAAGCATCTCGATGAGTGAATGCAGGTCGGTAAAATCGCCAATACCCCAATTGCGCTTTGATCGCAGTGAAAATAGCTGGACACCAACACCCCATATTTTTTTACCCTCAACCAGTTCGGGTGGTCGATAGCAGGTGTCGGGCGCGACAATGAGAGTGGAATGCGCGCGCCGACCGCCAGCCGTCTCGATGTTTAGCTGGTGATAACCCAGGTTGTCGAACTCCGGAAGGGTCACTTCGAAACGCATCAATCGAGCCCCATCAAATACCGTTTCACCGACACTATCCTGTTGGTTAAGCACCCAGTTGCCGTGGACGCGTCGACCCGATTCCTCGCACAATTCCCAGCCGATGGGCGATGCTGCCTCAATTTCGTTAAGGATCAGGGTCAAGCGGCTGGGCGCAACGCTCTGTCGGTGAACCAACACTGCCGCGGTAACGTGCCGCCATTGTCGGGATTCGATTTCGCGAAGATTACGTTCAATATCGTCATCGTTGTCTAACGGCAAGTGCATTGCCTCGAGCAGGGTTTTTTTTACGCCGACGCCGGGCGCATGAAGCTGGCCACGAATATCGCGGTAATCGAGTGCGATACCGCTGGCGACGCAAAGCGCATCGAGTCCTTCGTAGTCGGTAATCGACATCGAAAATTTAACCTGTTTTCATGGCGGGTAAATTTTTACTGCAACTGGATTTTGAAGTTTTCATGTTAATTAGCCAGTCATGCGCCTGGGGCAATCACATTCGTAATTCGAACAACTGTACCGAACGCTGCTCGATCTCCACGGTTTCATTACCGTTGATCGGTGCTTCTGAACCTGCAGTGGTGAATATGCGGTGCCAGTGAAACTCGCTCTTTGGCAAGACAAATTCGACCGGTGTCGGATCGGCATTTAAAACGATGAGCAGCGCGGCTTCGGTCTCGCCGTCAAAGCGCGGATCTCTCGCGGGCAAGACTTCTGCCGCTAACAACATGGCGAGGAAGTTATGTTGGGTATCGTGCCAGTCGGAATCCTGCATGGTTTCACCGTCGGCACGTAACCACTGTATGTCGCTGAAACCACTGGGCTCGAACTGTTCCTCGCCATGCACGAAGCGGTCGCGGTGCAGCATTGGGTAATTTAACCGAAGACTGATCAGGCTGCGCACAAAATCGAGCAATTCTGATTCGTGCTCAAGCGCGGACCAGTCCAGCCAGGTAATCTCGTTATCCTGGCAATAAGCGTTATTGTTGCCCTGCTGGCTGCGCCCGAGTTCATCCCCGGCGAGCAGCATCGGGGTTCCCTGTGCGAGAAACAAAGTCGCCAGCAGGTTGCGGCGCTGGCGCTGGCGCAGCTGATTAATCTCCACATCGCCACTCGGACCTTCGACGCCATAGTTGTTACTAAAGTTGGCGTTATGCCCATCCTCATTGTTCTCGCCGTTGGCTTCGTTGTGACGTTCGTTATAGCTAACCAGGTCCGTGAGCGTGAATCCATCGTGGGTGGTGATCAGGTTAATGCTGGCCGAGGGCCTGCGACCATTGTGCTCGAACAGATCGCTCGAACCGTGCAGGCTGCGCGCCAGTTCAGGTAAAACGCCGGAGTCGCCGTGCCAGTAGCGACGCACGCAATCGCGAAAGCGGTCATTCCATTCCGACCAGCCAGGCGGAAAACCACCCAGTTGATAGCCCCCCGGTCCGATATCCCAGGGCTCGGCGATGAGCTTCACCTGCGAAAGCACCGCATCCGAATGAATGGCCTTGAAAAATTCGCTATAGCCATCAAAGCCTTGCGGCCCCCTGCCGAGACTGACCGCGAGATCGAAACGAAATCCGTCGACATGCATATCGATTACCCAGTGGCGAAGGCTATCGATAACCATCTGCAATACCCGCGGATGGTTAACGTTGAGCGTGTTGCCACAACCGCTATCGTTAATGTAGGCCCGCTTATCATCGTCCAGCAGACGATAGTAACTGGCATTGTCGATTCCGCGAAAGCAAAGCGTCGGGCCCGACTGGTCGCCTTCGGCCGTATGGTTGTAGACGACATCGAGAATGACTTCGATATTGGCTTCATGCAGACGCCGGACCATGGCCTTGAACTCGTTGCGATCCCCGTTTGACAGGTATCGTGTTTCGGCGGCGAAGAAACCGATGCTGTTATATCCCCAGTAATTCGTAAGCTCTTTTTTGACCAGGAAGTGGTCGTCGACAAAAGCGTGTATCGGCTGCAGTTCCAGCGCGGTAACGCCGAGTGACTTCAGGTAGGCAATGACGCTATCCGATGCCAGCCCTGCAAAACTGCCGCGTTGGTTTTCGTCTACTTCCGGGTTCAGCATCGTAAAACCGCGTACGTGGGTTTCGTAGATTACCGTTTGCGGCCAGGGTATCCGGGGCGGGCGATCATGGTGCCAGTCGAAAACTTCATTGACGACGACCGATTTCGGCACAAACCGGGCGCTGTCGCTGTCGTTAAAACTCAGGTCCTGTTCTTCGTCATCCAGTTCGAATCCATATACGGCATCATCCCACTGCAGTTTACCGCTCAGCTGCCTGGCGTAGGGATCGATCAATACCTTGTTTGGATTGAAACGGTGACCGCTCTGCGGGTCATAGGGTCCGTAGACGCGATAGCCATATACCGTACCGGGCCCGCAGCCGGTTAAATAGGCATGCCAGACCTCGCCGCTGTGTTCGAGTTCGAAGCGCTCGGTTTCGGTGTCGGTTTCGGCATCGAACAGGCACAGCTCGACTTTTTCCGCGTTAGCCGAGAACAGCGCGAAGTTCACCCCGTGGCCATCCCAGTCGGCACCGAGCGGTTGTGGTGTTCCACGCAACTTGCGGATCATGGTCAGTGACCGGGTTCCTTGACGGCTGATACCGGCTCGAGTCGCCAGATGTCTTCGTTGTATTCGCGGATGGTACGATCGGATGAGAAACGCCCGCTGGCCGCGGTATTGAGAATACTCATTTCGGTCCAGCGCTCCTTGTCCACGAAGGTGCTCGCAACCTGCCGCTGAGCAGCGACGAAACTGCTAAAGTCGGCGGCCGTCATCCACGCATCCTGTGGGCTCAAAATACTGTCTATGATCGGATTGAAAATACCCGGTTCCGTAAGGTTGAAGTGACCACTCTGCAGCACCTTCATAACCTCGCCCAAGTCATCGTCCGCGGCGACAATCGCTTTCGGATCATACTGCTTACGCGTTTTTGCAACCTCTTCGGCGTTCATACCGCAGAGGAAAAAATTATCGGCGCCCACGGCTTCACGGATCTCGATATTAGCACCGTCCAGCGTGCCGATGGTGAGCGCACCGTTGATCATGAATTTCATGTTGCCGGTACCAGAGGCTTCTTTGCCAGCAGTCGAGATTTGCACAGACAGGTCGCAACCCGGGCAAAGCGTTTCCATGGTGCTGACATTATAGTTGGGCAAAAATACCAGGCGTAACAGTCCCCGGGTTCGGGGATCAGCGTTAATCACCTCGGCGACATTATTGATCAACTTGATAATGAGCTTGGCCATGAAATAACCGGGGGCGGCTTTACCGCCGATCAGCACACAGCGCGGGGTCCAGTCGCCAGTATCGCCGTGATGAATCCTTTGTAACAGGTGAATCACGTGCAGTACGTTGAGCAGCTGACGTTTGTATTCGTGAATGCGCTTCACCTGCACATCGAAAATCGCATCGGGATAGAGGTCAATGCCGCAGCCCTCTTTAACCAGTTCAGCCACCTTCATCTTGTTGGCCTGCTTGACCGAACGCCAGGATTCGCGGAAAGCGGCATCGCTGGCTAAAGGAGCCAGGTTTCCGAGATGGTCGAGGTCGGTGATCCAGCCTTCTCCAATACTTGCCGTAATCAGCTTTGAGAGATCGGGATTGCAGGCCTTGAGCCAACGCCGCTGGGTAACGCCGTTGGTCTTATTATTGAGCCGGGTTGGCCAGAGTTCGTGAAAATCGCTGAACAGGCCCTGCTTCAACAGTTTCGAGTGCAATTCAGCAACGCCGTTCACCGAGTAACTGCCGACAATGGCGAGATGGGCCATACGCACGATTGGCTCGGGACCCTCGGTGATGATCGCCATGCGCTCACGGTAGCTTAAGTCCCTGGGCCAACGGGCCTCGATTTCAGCGATGAAACGGCTGTTAATTTCACGCACGATTTCCATGACCCGCGGCACCACCTGCTCGAACAGGCTAACCGGCCAGCACTCGAGCGCTTCCGGCAGCAGCGTGTGGTTGGTATAGGCCATGCAATTACTGGTAATGTTCCAGGCCGCTTCCCACTCGAGGCCATGGACGTCGATCAGCAGGCGCATGAGCTCGGCCACGGCAATGCTTGGGTGCGTGTCATTTAACTGGAAGCAGTGCTTGTCGGCAAACTGTTCAAAATTCTCACCGTGACGATTTACCCATTGCCTGAACACGTCCTTGAGGCTCGCCGAGGCTAGAAAATACTGTTGTCGCAGGCGCAGCTCCTTGCCACTTTCACTGGCATCGTTCGGGTATAACACCATGGTAATGTTTTCAGCCGCGGTCCTTGCGGCAACCGCTTCGGTGTAGCTGCCGGCATTGAACTCGCCCAGGTTGAATTCGTCGGTAGCGATGGCTGACCAGAGCCTCAGCGTGTTAACCGTTCCATTCTGGTAACCCGGCACCGGGATATCGAACGGAATCGCCAGCACGTCGTGGGTATCGACCCAGCGCGTGTGGCCGCGCCCATCCTCGTCGATATAACGTTCGACGCGCCCGCCAAACTGCACCGGCTGTTCGTACTCGGGACGCTCGATTTCCCAGGGGTGGCCGCCGCGTAACCAGGAATCCGGTTCCTCGACCTGGTGTCCATCTGTTATTTTCTGGCGAAACATGCCGTACTGGTAGCGGATGCCGTAGCCGATAACCGGCAGACCCAGGGTTGCACAACTATCGAGAAAACAGGCAGCAAGTCGCCCGAGGCCGCCGTTACCGAGCCCGGCATCGTGTTCGAGCTCGACAATCTCTTCTTCATCGAGGCCAAGCTGGTCGAGTGCCGCGCTGAACTCATCGCCGAGATCCAGGTTCAAAGCCGCGTTGCGCAGGCTGCGACCAAGCAGGTATTCCATCGACAGGTAACTGACCCGACGGCTGTCATGATGTTCGTAACCGTGACGGGTATTGTTAACGCCCACCATGAGACGATCGCGCAGCGTCATCGCCAGCGCGATGTACTCGTAATGCGGCGTACTCTGGTAATGATTACGTCCCAGGGTGTGACTGAAATAACGTCGAAAATCTTTCACCAGACTTTCGCTATCATAACCCGGTGGCGTGAGTACTGTGGTTTCAGTTTTGTTGTGCTTGCTCATGTTACTGGTATTCGATCTGGAAATTTCTGTTACTCAAGTGTCAGGATTAAAGTCGCTAAAGGCGGCAAGGTCAAACTCAAGGAATGGTCGCGTCCATGCACGGCAATCACTTCGGAGCTGACCTCACCGAGGTTGCCGACGCCGCTGCCACCGTAGACGCTGGCGTCGCTGTTGATTCGCTCCCGGTAGCGGCCCGCCACCGGCACACCGATACGATAACTGCTGCGGATCACCGGCGTCATGTTGCACACCGCAACCACCAGGTCGGCAGGATTCGAGCCGCGGCGTAAAAACGCAATCACGCCCTGCACGTTATCGCTACAGTCGATCCATTCGAAGCCCTCGGCACTGAAGTCTTTCTGGTAGAGCGCAGCGGTATCGCGATAAAAATGGTTCAAGTCTTGCACCAGGCGCTGGATACCGGCGTGCTCGGGTTGATCGAGCAAATGCCAGTCGAGCGAAATATCATGATTCCATTCGCGCTTCTGCGCGAATTCACCACCCATGAAAAGCAATTTCTTGCCCGGATGCGTGTACATGAATGCGTAGTAAAGCCGAAGATTTGAAAATGCCTGCCATTCGTCCCCGGGCATACGTGCGATCAAGGAACCCTTGCCGTGCACCACTTCGTCGTGAGAAAGCGGCAGGATAAAGTTTTCGCTGAACGCGTACAGCAGCCCGAATGTCAGCTTGTCGTGGTGGTAGCGTCGATGCACCGGGTCCTCGCCGAAGTAGCCCAGGCTATCGTGCATCCAGCCCATGTTCCACTTGTAACTGAAACCGAGTCCACCCGCGTAAACCGGATGCGAGACGCCCGGCCAGGCAGTCGATTCTTCCGCCATGGTGACCGCGCCGCTGGCATGCACCTGTTCATTCATCAGGCGTAAAAATGCTACTGCCTCCAGGTTTTCATTGCCGCCGTATTGATTCGGTATCCATTCACCCCGTGCGCGCGAGTAGTCGAGGTAGAGCATCGACGCGACGGCATCGACCCGCAACGCATCGATGTGGTATTCCTCGACCCAGAACAGGGCGTTGGCGATCAGGTAGTTGACAACCTCGGGGCGGCCGAAATTAAAAATCAGCGTACCCCAATCAGGATGTGCCCCCTGGCGCGGGTCGGCATGTTCGTAGAGATGCGTTCCGTCGAACTGGCCGAGGCCGAAGTCGTCGCGCGGAAAATGCGCCGGGACCCAGTCCATGATCACGCCAATGCCCTGTTGATGACAGCTATCAACGAAAAACTTGAAATCTTCCGGGTTACCGAAACGGGAGGTCGGTGCAAACAATCCGACGGGCTGGTAGCCCCAGGAACCTTCGAAGGGGTGTTCGCTCACCGGCAACAGTTCGATATGGGTATAACCCATGTCCCTGGCATAAGGCACGAGGCTTGAGGCGAGTTCACGGTAGCTCAATACCTGGTTGCCGTCAGCCTGCCTGCGCCAGGAGCCGAGATGAACCTCGTAAATCGACATGGGCTGATCGAGCGTGCTGCTATTACGCCGGTTGCCGATCCAGTCAGCATCCTGCCAATGGTAGTCATCGTCGTACACGATCGACGCGTTACCCGGTGCCTGTTCCATTTGGCGCGCGAAAGGATCTGCCTTCAGCGGTAATCGCTTTCCGTCGGCGTCGAGTATCTCGTACTTGTAGTAATCACCGGGACAAAGACTCGGGATAAAGATATCCCAGACACCACCCGTAGGGTGGCGCCGCATCGGGTGGCGACGACCGTCCCAGCCGTTGAACAGGCCGATCACGCTGACGCGACTTGCAGCAGGCGCCCACACCGCGAAATGCACACCCTTGACGCCGTCGATTTCAATAACGTGGGCACCGAGTTTGTCCACGAGGTTTCGCAGTTTCCCTTCCCGCATCAAGTGGCGGTCGAGATCACCAAACGGTGACGCGAAACGGTAGGGATCTTCGATGACGTAACTGTGATCGTTTTCAAACAGGCGTAGCCGATAGGAAGCAATCGGCAAAGGCAGACGCGCTTCGAACAGGCCATCGCCATGCACCCGCTGCATCTTCACCAGCACTTCGTCGTTGGCATCGACGAGCTCCATCGCCCGGACCTGTGGTTGCCAGCTGCGCACCGTCCAGTTTTTTCTGGCGCCATGCGGGCCCAGAATTTTAAACGGGTCACCGTGCCGGCCTTGCGCAATGGATTCGTAATTGGATTCCAGGGTTGCCATGAGTCTGGTAGTTTATTTTTTCTGGTAAAGATGTTTCAAATAGGCATCGATGCTGTCGGCCCACTCGAATCTCGCGGCGGCGGCGGCCTTGCGCATGGACTGCCACCTGCCGGATTTTTTCTTAAACTGGGCAAGTGCACGCTGCACGGTCTTGACCAGCGCGTCGGCCTGTTCGGTCGGAGTTTCGCCGGTAAAGGCAAAACCAGTACTGTTATCTTTAACCGTATCGCGCAACCCGCCAACATGATGCACCAGGCAGGGCTGGCCTGCGCGCAGGGCCAGCATCTGGCTGATACCACAGGGTTCAAAAGAACTCGGCATGAAAAACAGGTCACCCTGCCCGTAGAGGGCTTCGGCAAGCTCGTCAGAGTACCCGCGCAGGAAGATGAAATTGCGGTGGGTTGCCATGGTCGCGTTTAAAAACTGCTCGCACTCGGGGTCACCCGAGCCAATCATCAGCAGCATACCTTCGTCGTCCAGTGCCTCGAGCGCCAGGTGCAACGCGGGTTGACCCGAAGTGGCTGGCTCGCGCATCAGGCCGACCTTCTGTTCGGTAATCCGACCAACGCTGGTGAGTAACATTGTCGGGCGTTTATCGGTGAGCCGCTCGAGCGAGTGATGTGCGATAAAATGCGTACTGGCCAGCTCCGTATTGAGACTCGCCCACTGCAGGATCAATTCGCGCATGCGCTGCAGTAAGGATGGCCAGTCGGGCAATGCCGGTGCAACCGCTGCCGGGTATTCGCAACCGTTGAGGATTCCGAACAGGCGCTTGTCATCGCTGGCCTTGCGCAGATCCAGTTCGAGACCCTCGCCACCGTGGCGCCCATGGTCGGGATCCTCCGGCCGCAGGATTTCCTCGGCATAACTCGGCGATACCGTGTGTACCACATCGGCGAGACGGATTGCGCTGGCCATGGGATTAACGCAGTCCGACCAGCGCGGGTCGGCCAGTTGACTGCGCTCGTAAACCAGGTCCGGGTACCACTCCTCGAGCGACGAGTCATCATTGGCAAAGGGTCGAACGCCCTGCACCGCAAGGTTATGGATGCTGTACACGCAGCGCAACTTCTGCAGTGCGCGATGACCAGTGTCATAACGCCGTAGAATAGCCAGGAAGGCCGTGTGCCAGTCGTTCAGGTGCAGCACGTCGAGATCGGCGAAAACTTTTTGTTCTACGGCTTCGGCAACGGCCAGGCAAAACAGCGCAAACTTGCCGGCATCGGTTTTAAAAGGTTGCCCGGGTGGATCGTCGCAATAGATTTTACCGACACCACAACTGCTGAATAAGGGATGCTCAACGACGTAATGCTGAACCTTGTCGGTGCCAATCCCGTCCAGTCGGTATAGTTTCAGCTTTTCGGTAGCGCCGCCAAAATTCACCTTGAGGGTTTGCAAGGGCTTCGCAGCTGCCAGGTTGCCGAACACGCCATAAGCCGGGGTGACGACCGAAACCGGACATTTGCGGCGCGCCAGTGCCGTTGGAATGTCATGCACGACATCACCAATACCGCCAACCTTGCCACCCGGTAAAGCGCCGTTTTCGGCCGCGACCATGAGAATGTGCGTCATCAGGTCACCACGTCCGGACTGCTGCGGCCGGTGTAATGTTCGATTCGTGCAAGCTGGCGCGCGAGGTCGATCATTTCACCGAGTGCATCCTGTGGGTTCTCGGACTGGTGCGACAGGTCGGTCTCGTGATCTTCGATGTAAACCCGCAGTGTTGCTCCCTGGGTACCGGTACCGGACAGGCGGAAGATAATACGGGCACCGTCGCGCATCAGAATGCGCAGTCCCTGGTGATCGCTTTGACTGCCGTCGACCGGATCGGTGTAGCTGAAATCATCGGCGAGCTCGATCTCGTAACGGCCAAAATGTTTCCCGGCCAATGCATCGACTTGTTGACGCAACGCTGCCATCAACGACTGTGCCGCATCGCTTGCTACGGCCTCGTAATCGTGGCGCGTATAGTAGTCACGGCCATACTGGCGCCAGTGCTGTTGCACGATATCGCTGACCGATTCGTCCCTGGCAGCGAGAATATTGAGCCAGAACAGGACTGCCCACAGTCCATCTTTCTCGCGCACGTGATTCGAACCGGTACCGAACGATTCTTCGCCGCATAATGTGATTTTGCCGGCATCGAGCAGGTTACCGAAAAATTTCCAGCCGGTTGGTGTTTCGAAACAGGGAATGTTAAGCCCGGTTGCGACGCGGTCCACCGCCTGGCTGGTCGGCATGGAACGGGCCACGCCCGCGAGCCCGCTGCGGTAGCCCGGTACCAGCGTGGCGTTAGCAGCCAGCACCGCCAGACTGTCGCTCGGGGTCACGTAGAAGTTCGCGCCCAGAATCATGTTGCGGTCACCGTCACCATCAGACGCCGCGCCAAAATCAGCCGCGTCGGCGCCGCTCAATTGTCGCAGTAACCCGGGTGCATGGGCGAGGTTCGGATCCGGGTGCCCACCACCAAAATCCTGCAGCGGCGTGCCGCGTACCACGCTGCATTCGGGGGCGCCCAGCTTTTGTTCCAGAATGCGGTGAGCATAGGGACCGGTAATCGCGCTCATCGCATCAAACTTCAGTCTGAATGATCCACCGGTCAGCAGCTCCCTAATTTGCTGGAAGTCGAACAATTGCTCCATCAATTGCGCGTAATTGTCCACCGGATCTATCACCTCGATGTGCATGTCACCCAGCTGTTGACTACCGATATGGCCGAGATCGATGCGGGTCGATTCGAGGATATGATATTGCTCGATTTCCCGGCTATGCTGAAAGATCGCAGTCGTCAGCTCTTCACTGGCCGGCCCCCCGTTGGCGCTGTTGAACTTAATGCCGAAATCTGCATCCGGACCACCGGGATTGTGGCTGGCGGACAGGATAATTCCACCAAAAGCCCTGTATTTACGAATAACGCAGGATGCTGCCGGTGTTGACAGCAGACCGTTTTGCCCCGCGATCACCTTATTAAATCCATTCGCGGCAGCCATCCTGATAATTATCTGCAAGGCCTCGTCGTTATAAAAACGCCCATCGCCTCCGACGACCAGGGCCTTGTCACCGAGCTCATCCGCATCGTTTGTGGTGGCGTCGAAAATCGACTGCACAAAGTTCTCCAGGTAATGCGTCTGCTGAAATACGCGTACTTTTTTGCGCAGCCCCGACGTACCCGGTTTCTGATCGCCAAACGGACGGGTGGCGATCGTTTTTCGATTCGTCATGCTGTGCTACCTTCTTGCGTGGGTCGGCTGATTCAACATATCGGGCGTTACCAGGACAATGCCTTTTTCGGTGACCCGAAAACCGCGCTGTTTATCCTGTTCAGGGTCTTCGCCAATCACCATGTCGGGCTCAATCGTACAACCTCGATCGATGATGGCCTTGTTGATGCGGACGTTACGGCCGATTTCGACATCGGGCATAATAACGCTATCGTGTATTTCGCCGAAGGAATGAATCCTGACGTTGGAGAACAGCAACGAGTTCTTGACCAGTGAACCCGAAATCACGCAACCACCCGAAACCATCGAGTCGATTGCCACGCCGCGACGGTCTTCCCGGTCAAATACGAACTTGGCCGGCGGCAGCTGCACCTGGTGCGTCAGGATCGGCCAACTGGAATCGTAAAGGTTCAGCTCGGGTGTCACGTTAACGAGCTCCATGTTGGCTTCCCAGAAAGCATCCAGCGTGCCGACATCCCGCCAGTAGGTGCGTTCTCCGGTGTCCATGTCGCGAAACGGGTACGCGAATACCTGATACTTTTCGATAATCGACGGGATAATGTCTTTGCCGAAATCGTGTCCGGATTTTGAGTCGTCGGCATCCTTGATCAATTGCTCGTACAGGAACTCGGTGTTGAACAGGTAGTTTCCCATCGACGCCAGGCAGAGTCCCGGCTGCCCGGGCATCGGCGCTGGATTGGCCGGTTTTTCATTGAACTCGATGATACGACCGGATTCGTTGACGGTCATGACGCCAAAGGCGTCGGCTGCTTCCTCGAGTGGCACTTCGAGACAGGCGATCGTCATATCAGCCCTGGTTTTCGCATGCGTGGCGATCAGGTCGCCATAGTCCATTTTGTAAATATGATCACCCGATAAAATCAGCACGTATTCAGGTTGGTGCGTACGCATGATATCGAGGTTTTGATAGACCGCGTCGGCGGTGCCCAGGTACCACTCGCCGCCGGCACGCTGCGAAGCGGGGAGTATTTCCACGAATTCGTCCAGCTCGCTATCGAATCGGCTCCAGCCGCGAACCAGGTGCCTGATCAGGGAATGGGCCTTGTACTGCGTCAACACACCTATCCGGCGAATACCCGAGTTGATGCAGTTCGACAGCGGGAAATCGATAATGCGGAACTTGCCGCCAAAGGGGACCGCGGGCTTGGCGCGCCAGTCGGTCAGTTCGTAGAGTCGGGAGCCGCGGCCCCCGGCAAGCACCAGCGCGAGCGTCTGGCGGGTGAGGCGACTGACAAAGCGTGTATGGTTCTGAGTTTTCATATGGTTACAGGCAGGACTCTGAATACGGTACCGGTCGCACCTCAGTTCGGCCTTTAAATCGGCCAATGGTACTAGGTTGAAGCGAAAAAGATACCTCCGGCCTTGGATCGATCTCGATAAACGTTTGATATTACAGACAATACGCCGATCTGCTAGACGACCGAAATCTTGATTAACGATCTAACCTGGTAATCACCGAGGACCCTGTTTGCACTCAAATTGTGCAAGCGCGAAGCGCTGAAATTTTCTCTCTGCAAGCGACTATTGACGCAATTGTGCCCTGAGCACTGTAAGTCGAGGAGGCGGTATCGCCACCACGGCCGGTCCAATTGGTACGAAAGAATTCGCCACAAGCCCGGTCGGTACACTCGTAGGTATGCGCGCCGAAATAATCCCTTTGTGCCTGCAGCAGGTTGGCGGGCAGGCGTTCCGAACGGTAACCATCGAAATAACTCAGCGTGGATGTTTCGACGGCTTCACGCATCAGTAAATAGCCCTGTGCGTAAGACACGATTTTCGAAGCCAGCAACGCTTGTCGAATATCATCGATAAAAGTTGAATATCGGTAATTCAGACCTGCCGGCTTAAGGTCTTGATCTCCTCGATCAGTCGGATTACGTTGTCCTTGATCGTATTACGAACCTCACCAAATCCGACCTCGTCCATATGTTTTGGGTCCGGTATCAGCCAGTCCTGTCTATTTTTCGCCCGCACAAAGGGGCATTCGTCACCACAACCCATGGTAATAACATATTCGAACTCTACTTGTGGAATGTCATCCAACGATTTTGATTCGTGGGCCATCAAGTCATATCCAATATCATGCATGGCGCTTATGGCTTTTTCATTTACAAAACCTGAGGGGCGTGAACCACTTGAGTATGAGTCGATTACGCCTGTCCCATAAATTTTTGCGAATGCTTCTGCCATCTGACTGCGACAGGAATTTTCAATGCAAACGAACAGGACTTTTTTCATTAGCGACATCCCCGTGCTTTATTTGAAGAGCAAACAATACTCCATCACAAATCATATGATAATGACTGGTGTCAAAATACAAGGTTTACGGCTTGCGATTAATAATGCTACTTTCGGCGTTTGATCAGCTGCCGGGTACTACATGTTTTACAAAACCAGCGAACCTCATGATCTACCGCATAATCCTTTTAAGAGTTGCGTGGCGCCGCGACCCATTGCCTGGGTGAGTTCAATCCATCCCGATGGGACGGTAAATCTCGCGCCCTTTAGTTTTTTTAACGCGATCGCGAGTGATCCACCCATGGTGATGATTTCCTTTAATGGCTATCACGAGCATGGTGGCGAAAAAGACACCCTCTATAACATTAAATCGAGCGGTGAATTCGTCGTCAACATGGTGCCGCTGGCGCTCAAGGACGTAATGAATATCACCACCGCACCGGTGGCGCACGAGGTCGATGAACTGGCGCTTGCCGGGTTAACCACCGAGGACTCGGTGCTGGTGAAATCACCCCGCGTTAAGGAGGCTCCCATTCACCTGGAATGCACTTTGCACCAGGAAATCAAGCTCCCCTGCACGCTCGAGAACAGTATCAATACCATGATCATCGGTAACGTAATTGGAGTTCATATCGAAGACGAAGTGCTCACCGACGGCATGGTCGACCTGTCAAAGATCCAGCCCCTTGCGCGTTTGGGTTACCTGCAATACAGCGCAGTCGAAGATCCGTTCGAAATGGTACGTCCGCAAGACGAGTAACATCAGCCGTTGTCTTCGACAGACAGCGACTCCAGAAATCCCGACGGCAGGTTGGAAGCAAAACTGGCGAGTCCGTTTTTAAGGAAATGTTCGCGCATCGGTTGACCATTCCCGGTCAAGGCCCGCATTTCCGATTCGGGAGTCGATTTCTCGACGGACGGCCAATGGCCCGGCTGCAGCCCGGAACCTTCCGCGGCGATATCCAGCGGATCGTCCTCACTGATGGCGGGGGCCTGCTCCAGGTCCATGAACTGCCAGGTCGCCTCCAGCGGTATATTATTGTGCGGGTCATAAAAATAAATCGACCAGAACAAACCGTGATCGACCGCACCCTCGACCTCGATTCCGGCGGCCTCGACGCGATCCTTGAGGGCAAATAAATCCTCCCTCGACTCCACGGCGAACGACACGTGATCAAATCCCAGTGGCAGGCTGGTGCGATCGCCGGGAAATTTTCGATTCATGACTGTCGCCCCATCATATTCGAAAAACGCAACATGGGTTTCCCCGTCGGCAAGCTGGAAGAAGTAATGCCGGTAACCATCGTGGCCAATCCCGGCGCTTAGTTTCAAACCCAGCAGATCCCGATAAAAACGAATGGTGGTCACCATGTCGTCAGTGATGAAAGCAAGATGGTTGATGCCCTGAAGACTCATAGCGATGCCTCGTTTTTTCGATCTGAAATGCCTGTTGAGAGACTCCTGATTGAAAAGGCTATCACAAGTTTTATTGACAGGCTTGCGTATTTAGCTCCCGCTATACGCAGGCCGGCGCGCGGTCACAGGAATGTGACCTTCATGATAGTGATATTTACAGCCGGGATCGAACCAGGGCTAACAATATAATAGCCTGGGGTCCTCGAACCTGAGTTACTTTAAAACTGACTAGCTCAGATGCTCGATTATTTTTTGCGCCTTTGAGTTGTTTTCTTCTTTGACGAACTTTTCTTCGCTGGCTTCTTTTTCGGCGATCTCTTCTTTGCCGAACTCTTCTTTGCCGGCTTCTTTTTCAGCGGTCTCTTCTTTGGTGACTTCTTCTTCGACAGCTTCTGTTTCTTGAGCCTCTCCTTACGTAATTTCTCCTTGCGTTGTTTCTCCTTGCGCAGCTTCTCTTTGCGTTGTTTCTCTTTGCGTTGTTTCTCCTTGCGCAGCTTCTGTTTGCGTTGTTTCTCCTTACGCAGCTTCTCTTTGCGTTGTTTCTCCTTGCGCAGCTTCTGTTTGCGTTGTTTCTCCTTACGCAGCTTCTCTTTGCGTTGTTTCTCCTTGCGCAGCTTCTCCCTGCGTTGTTTCTCCTTGCGCAGCTTCTCTTTGCGTTGTTTTTCGCTCGTTTTCTTGGTTGATTTATTGACTGCGGCTTGCCTATGTTTTTGTAGGCCCCGGTTTACTGCGGTACTGGTGGCCCTGGTTCTGCCCGCACGAGAAGCAGAAACAATTCTCTTCGCCGCTGCAATCACTTTGGCGGACCGCACCTTGCCGAATCCCGGCACCTGGGCCAGTTTATCAACCGCGGCGCCTGCGATTCCCTCGGCTGTTTTGAAACCATGCTTGATCAGAATTTTTCCGGTACTTGGACCGATGCCCTGTATATCAGTGATTGCTGTTGTCATTTTTTCTCCCCCTCGGAATAGGTGCCGATAATTTTTAATCATCTTCAGGCTGTTTTGCAATTGACTAGTTGACCTGCATCAATACAAGAACAGGTTAAATCGGGAACAGGCATTGCTTCGATTGGCCGAAAAATGAGCAAATCACCCTCCCTGATAGACTGCTGCGATCAGGCAGCCACGGAGCTTGCCTGGTCGCGAACACTGTCCTTGTTCGGTAAATATTTTTCCTGATACTCATGATATTCCCAAATTAACGGGACCAAACTGGTAAATCGAAATCGGCGGTTACTGTGCCACAGATCCCGCTGGAATCGGTCCCGGACAGGTGACGTGATTCCCGTCCCGCATACCCGATATTAACTATCCGGTTTCGATTGTTTCGGCTATCGATAAGTCGATTGGTATCGATCGAAATAATTCGTCGCTATCGGCAAATATTATCTCAAGACAATGCCTATACTCCCCCGGTATCGTCACAGGGAATTGCGCCATGTTCTTTCACCGAGGTACCCTCAGCCAAAATCCAAGCCAAGTACCCGGCGTTAGGGCGTTTGCAATCCTGTCAGGCATAGAAAGCGTATCCAGGGGTATACTGATCTCGGTTTTCCCGGTTTCGATGTATCGGATTTTCGAAGACGCTCAGCGGGTTTCGGAAGTCTATTTTATGATCGGCGTGCTATCGATGCTGGTGACTCTGCTTGTTCCTTGGGTAAGTCACTCGATACCGCGGCGCTGGCTATATACGCTTGCCGTTATCACCTTTATTGCCGCCGCGCTGCTTTGTGCCTGGTCGAGCACCTGGGTGTTCGCGGTAGGGTTGGCCCTGTTCACCCTGTCCGGTGTCGTGATTTTTGTATGCTTTAACGCTTACATCATGGATTACGTCAACCGCGTAAAGCTCGGCGAATGCCAGGCCTTGCAGCTATTTTACAGCGGTGCCGCGTGGACTATAGGGCCTTTTCTTGGCATCTGGTTGATGACGCAGTGGAAACCCGCGCCATTTATTCTGTCGGCGATCGCAGCCTGCCTGCTACTCGCTGTTTTCTGGTATTACCGACTTGGAAATGGCAAGGCGATTCATCGCGGTGCGGGCGTGCCACCGAATCCATTTGCCTACCTGTACCGGTTTCTGCGTCAACCCCGCCTGGTCTCCGGCTGGACGTTTGCGGTAATGAAGTCAAGCGGCTGGTGGGTATACATACTTTACCTGCCAATCTACGCGGTCGAAAACGGCCATAGCGAACAACTCGGCGGCGCTTTGTTGTCATTATCAAACGCTTTCCTGTTCTTGACCCCGTTGATCATAAAAACCATGCGAGGCCGGGTTCGACTGGCGATTATAATCGGTTTCCTGTGCAGCGGCACGCTGTTCCTCCTGGCCTCGACCGGGCTTTCAGGATCATCCGCCACAATTGCACTGCTGGTACTGGCATCGCTATTCATGATTCTGCTCGATGTGTGCGCCGGATTACCCTTCCTGATGGCGGTTCGTCCTTCGCAAAGAACCGAGATGTCGGCGGTTTACTCTACCTACCGTGACGTATCGGGCGTCATCACACCGGGGGCTGCGAGTCTGGTTTTGATGTTTGCGCCGCTCAAAGCGATATTCGGATTAACCGCGGCCGGTTTTTTTGGTTGCGCATTTATTGCCAGCAAGCTGCACCCCAGGCTTGGCATGCAGCGCTACAAGCCACTGGAAATCGAGCCCCTACCCGCGAAAGCCACCAGCGGATAAGCACGTAAGTCGAAGCGCAACTGGCTTGATCTGATAGTATATTTGCAACCGATTGCCACCTGACCCACATCTCCGAAGATGAATGCCTGGGAAAACGAACTCGAAGAACTCAATGATCTGATCTGGCATACAATTGCAGCGCGCCAGGACATTGTAAACGGGCGCCAGATCGAGATACCGCAGCCGATCTCTACGGCACGGCAGGATTCTGAATCCCGCTTCAGCGACAATTTTCCAGTGCTGCAACACCTCGATCAGGCATTGTCATTGGTCACGAACTTTGATTTAGCCGAAATTGCCGGGAGATTTTCACGCGTTATGGATAACCTGAGGTGGTCACAAAATCCAAACTACGACGATAACAACAGCAGCCGAAGTTTTCTCGACGGTTACGCCTATGTCGGCATCTCTGGTCCGGACGCACCGATCAGGTGCGCGGTACCCCGTGGCGGCCTGGTGCTGCTCGGTCCCGGTGTCGTCTATCCGAGCCATCACCATGAACCGAAAGAAGTCTACCTGGTGCTGACCCCGGGCTCGCAGTGGTGTCTCGACGAAGGCGACTGGTTCGATGTCGCACCCGGTGACCTGGTCTTTCACGACAGCTGGCAGATGCACGCGATGCGCACCCGCGACAAGCCATTACTTGCCTTCGCCGGCTGGCTGGATGCGGGCGACCGGCGCGACATCGGCTGGTCCGACAACAATGCAAGCACCAGTTGCGGCTAAGTCCCGACCGCCTATGCCCGCGAAATGGTTGCCAGGAAGCGCTCGAACAGGCGCTCAACCGTTTCGATTACACCATTCAAGGCATGGTCGCCGCTAATCAGGTGCAACGTGCAATCAGAGTATCGCGCATACTCAATCGAGTGATCGGCGGGAATCACGTCGTCTGACCAACCGTGTACGATTTCAATATGGGGCGATTTAGGCTCATGCTGTTGATGTTTGAAGCCGGGCATATAAAGCGCCGGCGCCATCAGGAATACCCCTTTTGCCGCAACCGTTTCGGATGCGACCAGCGCAACATAACCTCCCATGCTGGAACCGACCAGGACAAACTCGTCGACTTCCGGTTCCAGCGCAGCCAGCAGGCGTTCGACCCGAAGCTCCGGATCCACCAGGTCCGTGTAATCAATGCTGTCGACGCTGAATCCCTGCTGGCGCGCAATCTCCGCCAGGCGCTTGATTTTAAAACCCCAGGGACCGCTTTCCTTGCCGTGTGAAAAAACGACTTTCAATGATTGGATTCCTGATTAGATCAGGCGTTTGACAGGCTTGAAAGCTCGCTGTTTTGAGAGCTTACCCGATCCAGGAAATTGTCGATTTTAATCGGTTCGCTGAACAGGAAACCCTGCATCAGGTGACAACCCAAACCCTCGAGATATTCCGACTGGTTGGTGTTTTCAACACCCTCGGCAATGGTTTTTATACCCAGACCCTGTGCCATGCCGATAATGGCTGCAACCAGCGCGGCTCCCTTGTTCGAACGCTCGATTTCCGAGATGAACGAGTAATCTATTTTGACCGTGCTAACCGGCAACTCGCGGAGGTAGTTGAGTGAAGAATAGCCGGTGCCAAAATCATCGATGGCAATCGAGATCCCCTTGTTAGCCAGGACCTGCAGCTTGTGGGTACAGGACTGGATATCGCTCATAAACATATTCTCGGTGATCTCGATTTCCAGCCGCTCGGGCTCGATGCCATAAACCTCGGTAAAGGAAACCAGCGTCTCCGGGAAGTCTTTTTGCCTGATATCGGTTGCCGACAGGTTGATGCTGACCTTGATCTGGCTTTCCAAAAAGGCCTGGTTACTGAACAAGTCCCGGGCAACTCGACGCAGTACCCAGTCACTCAGTTGCTCAATGATGCGGGATTCCTCGGCCTGCTCCATGAAATAGCTCGGACGGCGCAGCCCGAGCTGGGGATGGTTCCATCTCAGTAGCGCTTCTACACCGACAATTTTCCTGGTTTCCACGTCCATCTGTGGTTGATAAAAAATCTCCAGTTCATCATTTTTCAATGCGTTTCGAAGCCCGCTTTCGATGGAAATTTTTTCGGCGGCAGCATGTTCGATCTTGTCGTTATAAAAGGTATAGCCATTCTTGCCGGTCGCCTTGACGTCGTACATCGCCATATCGGCATTTTTTATCAGCGTATTGATATCATTCGAATCATCCGGAAACACTGATATACCGATGCTGATGTTGATATAGACTTCCTCGCCCTTCAAATAAAAGGGCTTTTGCAAACTGGCGATCAATTTTTGCGCCACCGTTTCAGCCTGCTCCCGCGTGGTCGGCTGAGGCAGCAACAACATGAATTCATCACCGCCCAGCCTGGCCAGGGTATCTCCGGTCCTGATTTCCCGCTTGAGACGGCCGGCCACCTCGACCAGGAGCTGATCGCCGACCACGTGACCGAAGCTGTCGTTAATCAATTTGAACCTGTCGAGATCAAGAAACATGATGATCAGTGTTTCACCGGTTCTTTCCGACTGGCGGATGGCAAGATCCAGGCGATCATGCAGCATAGCGCGGTTGGGTAACTTGGTGAGCAGATCGTGATAAGCCTGGAAGGTGATTAATTTTTCCGCCTTTTTCCGGCTGGTAATGTCACGTGCAACACCATAGGTGCCCTGGTAGGTGCTCAGTTTCTTCGGATCTTTCGCATCGACCGCGTAAATGCCCATGGAGTTGAGTTCGATGGGACGCGTCGTGACATCAAAGGGTTTTGAAGGATCCTGGGTGTTGCATTTCAGGCCCAGCTCTATCGTCCTGTTGCTGCGGCTGGCACGGCGGCGCTCATTAAACAGATATTCTGCCTTTAACCGATCTTCGTCGGCGATAAATTCACTGTAATGCTTGCCGAGCACCTCGGATTTTTCATAACCCAGTAACTTGGTAATGCTGTGGTTGACGAAGCTGAATTCGCCGGCCAGGTTCAGCATGTAAATCAGATCCGGGGAATTGTCGACCATGTAACGATGTAGTCGCTCTGAATGCGCCAGGCGATTTTGAATCTGCGATTTTTCATCCTCGATTTTTAATTTTTCCAGAGCATTGCGAATTGAATGCTCGAGATCATCAAAACTGTAAGGCTTTTTGAAAATATCATAGGCGCCCAGACGTACTGCCTCGGTAACCTTGTTGATCGATGTCTCGCCACTCAACACGATGACCGTTGTTTTTATATTTTTATCGCGGATGAAAGACAGCACCTGATCACCTGTTTTTTTAGGCATATTGAGATCGAGTATGATCAGGTTGAACTGGCGTTGTTGAATCAGTGAGATGGCTTCTTCACCATCCGCGGCCTCGGTGATATCGGACCATTTTCGCTTCAGCAGCGTCACCAGGCTTTCACGGGCCCTTTTTTCATCATCAACCACCAGGAAAGAGGTGGGTTTATTAAAACGTCTAGTTCTTTCTTCGAGGGTTATCAACAAATTGTCCATCAGGTCCGAATTACAGGTTACCTTTTAAATCGCAGGGGAATCAAAATTTCAAACGAGGATCCGCCAACTTCGTTTTCCATATATTTAATCTGACCATTATAACGCGCAACGATGTCGGCTGTCACAGAAAGACCGAGCCCCCTGATGGCACCGTCTTTGGCACTGGCCAGAGGTGCAAACAGCAGTTGCCGGGTGATTGGATCGACGCCCCTGCCGCGATCCGCGATGGAAAATTGAGCAAAGGTTGCCCCATCTATGTTCACGAAATGGCGGCTTGATACCACGATCTCGGCATCACGAGTCTGGGCCTCGATGGCGTTCTTGACCAGATTCAGAATAACCTGGCGTAACGCATCCCGGGTTATCTCGATTTCTGCGTCCGACTCATCCAGGGCCCACTTGATTTCAACCTCCTTGCCATTGCTGATCGATTTCACGTATAGCGGGACCGACATCTTCAGTTCTTCATTTAAAAGTACCGTTGCGGGTTCGGATTCCTTCTCGTCCCTGAAATTTAAAACGATATTGCCGATCCTTTGCACCTCTTCCTTCAGAATCCTGATTTCTGCCTCGTTTTCGGAACCATCCGATTTCGAGTTCCCCTGGATAACATCGATATAGTTGGCGATGACACTCAGCGGGTTGCTTATCTCGTGAATCAGCTTGTCGACATCCTTATGCTCCTGCTCCTTTTTCACACTATCTTCGAACGCCCGCTGTTTCACTTCCTGATTATTCTTAATCCAGATCTCGGCATTGATCTTCAGGTAATCGGAGATAAATTTGCCCAGGTTCTCGAGCGGTTTTTTCTGGTCTTTATCGGCACCTATAACAACCGCACCGATGACCTGGTCGCCATGGCCCAGAGGTAGACTGAACGCAATTTCATGATTCAGCCTACGGATGATCTGTCGATCGGATATGGGCGATATTTCGTCGCGAGCTTTTTCAGGTTCGATCCAGATGTTACATTTTTCAGTATAACTCCTGATGATCTGGCTCTTGCTGTTTTCAATCGAAAACTTGCTGACTGCGCGAACCTGGTTGACCTCGTAAAGCCCCAGGTACCCGGGATTTTTGGAATCGGGAAACAACATCGCCACGTCGGAAATGGAAAATAACAACTGCATCTCGCGCGCAATTTTAAGTAGCAGGTTCTTCGGTGTATTGATATTGGTCGAATCAATTTCCTCGGAGGTAATAACCTTGACTAACGATGCGTCCCTGATCCTGCGCGCAAGCTTGATCGTTTCTCTCTCGATGTCCTGCGAAACATTCACCTGGGTGAGGCTTCCTGACTTGGGATGGGGAATATCAAACGAAGCGGCCACCTGAGCCATCTTGTCCTGCACGTGGAGATAAATCAGCTTCAATTCTTTTTCATCGACGAGACCCGACTGCCACTTGCTGTCGGGTCGGCCATAACGACTCAGGTGCCGGGCCATCTCGCTGGCCTCGGACAGTATCTGGCACAGAACGTCACCGCCCTGCAGCTGCTCCTCCTCCTCGTGATGAAAACGAATAGCATCCGCAATCGCCGGGCTCAGGCTGGGCCACTGCTCGATCAGGCTGGCACCCAGGTCGGTATGACTGAGGCCGAATTTCTCGATTTCCCTGCGGATAACTTCAGCTTCGGTCGCCAGATTCATTATATCGACATATTGATCATGGAACTTGGCGTCAAACACGATCTGTCCAAAATGATGTAGCAAGCCCGCGAGGTAGGCGTCCTGGGGATAGTCGTAATCCAGCGAGTGGGCGAAGTCCTTCGATATGACGGCACAGTAGAGGGATTCAAGCCAGGTATTACAGACAAATTCTTTTTGCGTATTGATCAAGCCGGCAAACAATTGCTGCATCGAAGATGTCAGCATCATGGTTTTGACGAGCTCGTGGCCCAGTAACGCCACGGCATGACTCAGGTTATCGACCGGTTGTTTGATCTCGAACGCAGCCGAGTTGACAGCCATGATCAATTTAGCGGTGAGCGCCGCGTCTGTGCCAATTAATTCGGCCAGCTCCTCGATCGAACTGTCAGGATCATGACAGATATCAAGCAGCTTACTGAGAAGTTGGGGGGGACTGGGCAGCCGAACCAATTCTATTGATTCTATCGTCAATTTCGGCGAGCCTCCTAGATCAAGCATTCGTTCTTCTTATTTATTTGTTCAGTACACTAAAGGGGGAAGCCGATAATATACTATATTTTAATCCCGATTCGACCTTTTACCGAGTATCCGCCAAATCAGCATCGAGGCGAAACAATCTCCTCCGATTAAAGGCGAAATTGGTCTAAACGGGACCATCCAGCGATCATGAAAACATGACTCAGATGTCAAAAACATGGCACAGATCACATTAATTTCGATTTATCCTTCTTTTTGCCCGACTTGCATCGTTGGAATCTGCCCCTCGCTCGGACCGTGATCGAGCTGCCCAGAGACCGGTTTACGGACTGACAGCTAACCCTTTTTCAATCCCCTTCCGGGTCCCTTTTCACCAGAATTGATAACTTGAATATACGGTAGTAACCTTATCGACTCGATCAATTCTATTTTTTCAATCAATACAATAATATGGGAATCCTGATCATTCCCATCCAGGCGAGGTCTTCGAAAATGCTCAAAAACGAATTTAATCTTGCCGCATTGCTCGCGATCGTAACCCTGCTGTTACCACAAACGATACTCGCATCCGGGTTAACCGTTGCGCAGGCAGACTCGACAGTCCAGGGCAGTGAGGAGGCCGATAACAAACCGAAACTGGTCGACCTCTGGCAACCGGGAGATACCGGTCAACGCATGAACATCCGCGGCAGGGTTACCAGTTTTGACGGTGCGCCGTTGGCCGGGATACCAATCTCGATCCGCCAGGCCAACGGCAATGGCGATTACACGCAGCGCTACAGTACGACCCTGCTCAGCGACGAAAAAGGACGCTACCAGTTCGGATCGGTGGTGCCGGGTAATTATATCGGTGTCAGGCATGTCCACATCGGGGTCTACCACGACGGTTACCAGTACTACGATTCTCAAATACTTTTCAAAGGCGATCCAAACCTGGAAGGTTACACCGATGCGGACCAGGCGATATTTCTCGAGGAGTCTACCGTTAATGGCGAAACCATCCTCTTCGGACGCTTCGATATCGTGTTGGTACCGCGGTAACAACCGCCATCTCCAGCCGACAAGCTGTCATCTGCCCCGACCATATTGGTAAATAATTATGAAACATGGGATCGTTCTTTTTTTCACGCTGGCATTCTGGCAATTGCCGTCAATCTCGCTTGCCGAATCACATCAAGGCGACAGCGAATCAGAATCCGCAGCCAGGGCCTTACAGGAAGTTCCCGGTAATGCACACGAGTTTTATTTTACACGCGGCATCTACAGCGGTGAATTCGATGATTACGACGAAGGTGGTCGCTGGGCGATAGACTACCCGAAGGCCGACCACCAGTTCCTGGTGGCGCTCAAGCGCCTCAGCATTGTCGACGCCTACGGCTCGGACAATGCGATCGAGTTGACCGACCCGATGTTGCGTCGCTTTCCCTTTTTGTACGCGGTCGAGGTGGGATCGATGTCGTTGAGCGAGGCGGAGGTGCTGGCGCTGCGCAACTATCTGCTGGCCGGCGGGTTCCTGGTGATCGACGATTTCTGGGGCAGCTGGGCCTGGGACCAGCTCGTTGCGCAGATGCAGTTGGTATTCCCGGACCGCGCCATTGTCGACCTGCCACCGGAGCATCCGGTCTTTAATGTCTTCTATAATATCGATCGCGTGATCCAGGTGCCGAACGTGCGCCAGGGATGGGGTGCACCACAAGGCGGCCCGACGCACGAATATGACGGTATCGTCCCCCACGTACGCGGCATTTACGACGACGACGGCCGGCTGATGGTGTTGATCAACTGGAATACCGATCTCGGGGATGCGTGGGAATGGGCGGACAACGCGGATTACCCACTCAAGTTTTCGACCTATGCCTTTGAAATCGGGATCAATTTCGTGATCTACGCAATGACCCATTAGCAATACCCCGGGGAAGCTGCGCGGCCATGTTCGAATTCCTGTTCAAGTACCCAGTGAAGTTTTTCGATCAGGGCTCGCTGATCCTGGCCCTGCCAGGGTGGCAGTTGGCGCTGATGCCGGTCGGGATACTGGTACTTGCCTTCATCGTACTCGGTTATTTCAACCTGCGCGGTAGCACTGGTATCCGTCATCGGGTGGTAATCGCCCTGCTACGCAGTCTTGCTATTTCGCTGGTTTTATTCAGCCTGTCGCGACCGCTACTCGAAGTGACATCACAACTGGAACAACCGGGCCTGATCGGGATTCTACTCGATAATTCTGTCAGTATGCGAATCGAGGATTTCGCCGGCGCACCGCGCAGCCGGGTAATTCAGCAGCAGCTCGACGCTGACTCCGGTAGCCTGCTGCGTTCGTTGCAGCAGAGATTCGAAATCCGCCTGTTCCGGTTCGGCGAAGACACGCAAGCAATAACCGGGATCGGGGCCATGAATTACGATGACGGCGACAGTAACCTGGTTCGGGCACTCGAGGTCGTGCAACAAACACTGCAAGGCGAACCCCTCGCCGGACTGGTCGTAATCAGCGATGGTGCCGTTCGTTCGACGGCGCAACTCGACGCCCTGCTGTTGTCGCTGCGGGCGGCCCAGGTTCCGGTTTTCAGCATCGGCGTTGGCCAGCCCCGCTACCAGCGTGACATCGAGATCAGCCGGATCAGGTTACCGAGCCGTGTGCTGAAAGGCAGCCGGGTTATCGCCGATGTTGCCGTGACCCAGCAAGGCTATAACGGGGAATCGCTTGATCTCATCGTCGAGGATGACGGCCGTATCCTGCAAAAACAAACCATAACGCTTGAACCGGGAACGCAGTCTTTCAGGATACCGCTGATCGCGGAAGATAGCGGTACGCGACGGCTGGAGTTTTATCTCGCGAACCTGGCAGATGAACAAATCGTCGCAAATAACAGTCAACAGGAAATGCTGTCGATCAACGACGATAAAATGCGAATCCTCTACTTCGAGGGAGAACCACGATTCGAATTGAAGTTTGTACGACGCGCGGTCGAGGATGATCGCAACCTCGGCGTAACAGGCCTGGTTAGAACCGCGGATGCGAAGTTTTACCGGGTTGGAATCGAATCGCAGCAGGAGTTGCGCGATGGTTTCCCGGTTACGCGTAAAGAACTGTTTGCCTACGACGCACTGATCCTCGGCAGCGTGGAAATATCCCTGCTGAGCCGGGAACAGCAGGAAATGATCGTCGAGTTTGTCAGCGATCGCGGTGGTGGCCTGCTCATGCTCGGTGGCCGCCACGCGTTTTCCGAGGGCGGTTACCGGGATTCGCTGCTACGCGATATCTCGCCGGTGGTGATGGCCGAACAGGCACAACCCGAGTTCAGCCGCGAGGTCAAGGTCCAGCCGACCGCGGCCGCCCTGGTGCAACCCGCGTTATTGATTGCCGACGATAATGAGAAATCGATTGCACGCTGGCAAACCCTGCCCCCGCTCACCATTGTCAATCCGATTCAACAGGTTAAACCGGGGGCAACCTTGCTGCTGACCAGTGCGCCGCAGGCACAGCAAGATCAATTTGTTATCATGGCTTCTCAGCGCTATGGTCGTGGTAAGGTAATCGCGTTTGCGGTACAGAATTCATGGAACTGGCAAATGCACCAGGATATCGAGCCTGAAGATCAGACTCACGAGATCCTATGGCGCCAGCTGCTACGTTGGCTGGTTGAAGACGTCCCGGCACAGGTTGGTCTCTCCCTGTCGAGCCAGAATATCCATTCTGGCGGAACCATCAGGCTGCGCAGCGAAGTGCTGGATTTCGGTGAAAAATCCGATGCTCCACGCCAGCTGCACGCAGTGCTAACGGCACCGACCGGACTGGAGCAGATAAAGCCCCTTACCCCACACCCGTCCGAACCCGGTGTTTACGAGACTGAAATAGCAGCTAATGATCCCGGGGATTACCTGCTGCACATCGAGCTCGAACAGCCGGATAAGGTAATCCGCAGCAGCGAATCCCGCTTCACCGTGACGGACGAGGGCAGTGAATACTATCGTTCAGAAATGAACGAAAAACTGCTGCGTAAACTGGCGGTCGACACCGGTGGTGATTTTTTCAACGCCAACGAGGCCGACAAGCTGGCGGACGCACTGCAAGCGCATCAACGCGGGACAACCACGCTGGTTCGCCATGAACTGTGGGATATGCCATCAATATTCCTGTTGCTGATTTTGTTTTTATGCGCAGAGTGGGGATATCGACGCTGGTGCAACCTGGTATGAAAATCGGACTCGTGATCTGCCTGGTGTTGCTGACCGCGCCGGCGCAGGCACTGCAACACCATCTGCTGATAATCAGTGGCCTGGGTGGAACCGAAAACTATAAGCAACAGTTTTCGCGCGCATCCTCGAGCCTGGTCGAGGCGGCACTCCGGGCTGGTATCGACACCGGCAATATCCTGCTGCTGACCGCCGATTCGCCAATCGAGACGCCGGTCAATCATCGGCGGGCTGACAAGGCAACGATCAAGGAGGCTTTGCTGGAAATCGGCGCCAGATCTAGTGCCGAAGACCGGATATTCGTGGTGCTGATCGGCCATGGAAATCCGCGCGGCGAAAGCGCAGTATTCAACCTGCCCGGCCCCGACATATCGGCCGAAGAACTCGCCGAGGCAATGTCCGGGTTCGACGATCGCACGAGCGTTATTGTCAACACGGCATCGGCAAGCGGCCCTTTTCTAAAACCGCTGAGCCGTGATAACCGTGTTGTCATTACCGCAACATCGAGCGGACGCGAGTACCACGCGGCGCTATTCGGTGAGTTATTTATCGCCGCCTTCACCACAATGAACGCGGACCGGGACAAGGATGAAAGAATTTCGATGCTGGAGGCTTTCGACTATGCGCGACGTGAAGTAAAGCGTAGTTTCGAAACTGAAAAACGCCTGCCGACCGAACATGCAATGTTGGACGACAATGGCGACGGCGCAGGTAGCCTCGATCCCGGTGAATTTAAAGCAGACGGTGCACTTGCAAATCGCACCTACCTGCAGCAACCCCCATCACAGGCGACGGGCGCCTCCAGTAAACTGATCGCGATGCTGAAGCGTAAACAGTTGATCGAGCAATCGATCAGCGAACTGAAATTGCAGCGTGACAATCTGACCCCGGAAAAGTACTACGCCGAACTTGAAATTTTACTGGTCGACCTGGCGCTGTTGAGCCGGGAAATCAGGGCACAGGGCGGATAAATGAAATCCGGCCTGGCATTGCTGCTGATCTGCGTTCAACTTGCCGCGGTTGCCAGTGCCTCCCCGCTTGAAACGCTCCGGACCCTGCGCCTCGCCGGAAACTATCAACAGGCGCTTGACCTGGCGCGCGACGAACTCAGGTTAGACAATAACAACGCGCGCCTGCTAAACGAGCTCGGAGAACTCGAGTACATCAGCGGTGACCTGGATGCAGCATTTGCGCATTTCCAGCAGGTCATCGACCTGGCAGATGTCGATTTGCTGATGGCAAAGTGGAATCTCGCCGAGATTCATCACCTACGGGGCGAGCATCAGCTGGCGGAGGGCTTCTATCACGAGATCCGTGAGGCTTTCCAGACGCAACCCGACCTGAACTCCCGCGATCTTTACGCCATCGCAAATGCCACGCGCATGCTTGGCAGGTCAGACCCACAGCTGTTCAAAGAGGCAGTACAGTTATTCGACCAGGCGAGCCGTATGAATCCGTCCGAAGTCGATGCCGGAATCGAACTGGGTGAACTGTTGCTCGAGAAATATAACAACCAGGAAGCGCTCGAAGTTTTCAAAGAAGTACTGTCAAGGAACGACAAGCACCCACTGGCGCTGCTGGGACTGGCCAGGAGCCAGCACTTCGACTATTCCTCCGCGGCCATGCAGACCGCATTGCAGGTACTTGAGCTCAATCCAAACCTGGTTCCGGCCCGGGTGTTCATGTCGCGCCTGTACCTCGAGCTGGAACAGTATGAGGATGCAAAATTCGAGGTTCAACGGGCGCTCGAGGTAAATCCCGTGTCGCTCGAGGCCCTGGCCATGCTGGCGGTGGTGCATCACCTCGAGCGAAACACTGTCGGGTTCGTTGCGGCCGAACAGCGGGTGCTCGGACTCAATCCCCGGTATGCCGGGCTATATACTGCACTCGCCGACCTCGCGGCACGAAATCGACTCTACCGCGAGGCACAGGATTTTGCCGCCATCGCGGTAAAGCTTGATTCGCAATCGTGGCAGGGTTATGGACTGCTGGGTATGAACCAGCTGCGCCTGGGACTGATCTCCGAAGGCAGGGCCAATCTCGAGCGCTCGTTTAGCGGCGATCCCTATAACATCTGGATAAAAAATACGCTGCAGCTCGCTGACAGTTTTAACGACTATGTGCAAATCACCGAAGGCCAGTTCCAGGTTGTTTTGCATCGCAATGAAAATGCTCTACTCGGGGAATACATACATGAGCTGACGGCCAGCGCCTACCGGCATTTCAGTGCGCGCTATCGACACGAACCCGATAAATCCATCCGGGTAGAACTGTACCCGGACCATGCCGACTTCTCGGTGCGCTCGGTGGGTCTCGCCGGAGTCGGCCTGCTGGGGGTTTGCTTCGGACCGGTGGTGGCCATGGATTCCCCGGCCGCGCGCGAACGCAGCGCTTTCAACTGGGGTTCGACGTTGTGGCACGAACTTGCGCACGTCTTCCATCTGTCGATGACGGATAACCGCGTACCGCGCTGGTTTTCCGAAGGTCTCGCCGTCTACGAGGAACGCATCGCGCGACCTGGCTGGGGAGGAGATGTCACGCCGGAATTTCTACTCGCTTATCTCGAGGGCCGCCTGCTGCCGCTCAGTAAGCTGAACAATGGATTCGTGCGCCCGAGCTACCCGGAACAGGTCATTCATTCCTATTTCCAGGCTTCGCTGGTATTTGAATTCATCGAATCCCGCTGGGGCTTCGATGTCATCCGCGAAACACTGAATGCTTTTCGCGACAGTAAATCTCCCGATAACGAGCTACCTGCACGCCTGCAACTCGATGCAGCCGCGCTCGACGCCGCTTTCGATAAGTATCTGCGAGACAAGTACGCGACTGCGTTACGGGCCTTGGGCAACCAGGTCGAGCCGGGGCAATCGATGCAGCCACCGATCGATCCCGACCAGGTAACCCAGGATACCGAGGTACCTGATCAGTATTTTGATCAGCTCAAACTCGGAAATTTAATGCTCGAGCAGGACAAACTGGACCTGGCCGAGTTGTTTCTCGACCGGGCACAGCAACTGTTCCCGGAATACGCGGGTGCCGATAGCAGCTACTGGCTACTGGCGCAACTCTACCAGCGGCAGGGCAGGAACGAGCTGGCCGAACGACAACTGACCAGCATGACCGCGATCAATGCAGAACACCTTGAAGCGCATCTGCAGCTTGCCGGGCTGCGCGCCCAATTCGGCGATCACAGCGGCGCGGCGGCGGCGCTCGAAGCCGCAATTTATATTTATCCCTACGAGCTGGAGCTGCACCGGGCACTGGCAGGGCACCAGGCCAGCCTGGGAGATTGGGGCAAGGTTACGCGCGAACGGCGTGCCCTGTTGGCACTGGACCCGGTTGATAAGGCAGAAGCTTATTACCAGCTGGCCTACGCCTATGATCGCGCGGGCGATCGATCTTCTGCACGTGAACAGATATTATATGCGCTTGAGATCGCGCCTAATTTCCACCCCGCGCAGGAATTATTGCTCTCGTTGCGGGGCCTGGTACCCGCCGCGACCGAGACTCAATAGACGGTGTATCAAGACAGAACACCGCAGTCGGCAGTTGATTCTGCCAGGATATAACAGGCATGAGAGACACGCCGATGGACATGCAAACTGAATCCCTGCAGGCTGCAGATGATATCCAGCTCGCCGAGGACCTGAAAACCCGCTACCAGAAAACCCGCGAAGAGCTGGCAAAAATGATCGTCGGACAGGATAGCGTCGTCGAGCAGGTTTTACTCACCATCCTCGCGGGTGGCAACAGCCTCATCGTCGGCGTACCCGGCCTCGCCAAGACCCTGTTAATTCACACCATCGCACAGGTACTGGATCTCGGCTTTTCCCGTATCCAGTTCACCCCGGACCTGATGCCCTCGGATATCACCGGCACTGACCTGGTGCAGGAAAACCCGGAAACCGGAAAGCGCGAGCTCACTTTTCTGCCCGGACCGATATTCTCGAATATCGTGCTCGCCGATGAAATCAATCGCACCCCGCCCAAAACCCAGTCCGCACTGCTCGAGGCAATGCAGGAACACCAGGTCACGGTGCAGGGCAAGACCTACGATCTCGGCGAGCCGTTCTTCGTTTTCGCGACGCAGAATCCGATCGAGCTGGAAGGCACCTATCCCCTGCCGGAAGCGCAGCTCGATCGCTTCATGTTCGAGATTGTCATCGATTACCTGTCGGAACAGGAAGAACTTGACGTGGTACGCCAGACCACGTCGCTACGCGATGTCAGTTTCAACTACGCGATGAACGGGGAGCAGATCCGCGAGTTTCAAAAACTGGTGCGCCGGGTGCCAGTGTCAGGGGCGATATCGCAGTATGCGTTGAGCCTGGTACGCAGCAGCCGGCCCGGATCACCGGGCGGACTCGACTTTGTTGACAACTGGGTTGCCTACGGCGCCAGTACCCGCGCTGCACAATACCTGGTACTGGGCGCCAAGGCGCGCGCGCTGGTGGACGGACGCTACCATGTCGATTTCGACGATATCGTCAAGCTCGCCAAACCCGTGCTGCGGCATCGCGTGCTGCGTAACTTTCATGCAGAGTCGGAAAAGATCAGTGCTGATGAACTCATCGATCGACTGGTCGACGCGGTGCCGCTACCGAGTTCAGGCATGTAGGTAATAGCGCGATGCTGGAACCAAGGGAAGCTGGCGGCCAGGTACCCGGTCAACGATTTATCGACCCGGAGGTGCTGACTCGAATAGATAACCTTGAACTGGTGGCGCGCAACGTGGTGGATGGATTCATCAGCGGACTGCATCGATCGCCGCTGCTCGGCATGACGATGGATTTCGCCGAACACCGTGCCTACATGCCGGGTGACGATGTACGGCGCATCGACTGGCGCCTGTACGCGCGCACCGATCGGCTGTACATCAAGCAATTCGAAGCCGATACCAACGCGAACCTGCACCTGGTGCTGGATGTTTCCAGGTCCATGGATTACGGCAGCGGTGCGGTGACCAAGCTCGGCTATGCGAAATTTCTCGCTGCGAGTCTCGCCTACCTGTCCAGGCGTCAGCGCGACCGCATCGGCCTGGTTACCTTCGATAACGATATCGTCGATGTCATCCCGACATCGATCAGGCATTTCGAACGCGTGTTACATATGCTCGACCAGCTAAAGGTCGGCGGGGCCAGTGAATATCATCGGCCACTCGAAAAAATTGCCGAGCAGCTGCGGCGACGCAGCCTCGTGGTACTGATTTCGGACCTGTACGAAACTCCGGAAAGGCTTTTGAAGGCAATAAACCAGCTGCATTACCGGGGTAACGACCTGATCGTGTTTCACCTGCTCGATCCGCTCGAACTGAGCCTCGATCTCGGTGCAGTCACCAGCGTCGAGGACCTGGAGTCGGGGGTTAATTTACCGATCGCGAGCGAGCAGTTTCGCGACAGCTATCGCCAGCTGGTCCAGGAACACCAGGCCGAGCTGGAAAGCCGGTTCGGCGCAAACCAGATCGACTACATATTTACCGACATATCGCAGCCCCTCGATAGCACGCTGTTTCGCTACCTGTCGGATCGAGCGCGGCAGAACCGGGTGCGATGATGGGACTGTCCTGGATCAACCCGCTCTACCTGGCCGGCACACTGTTACTGGCCCTGCCGATACTGATTCACCTGGTGCAACGCCACCGCGTTAACGGTATCAAGTTCCCGTCACTGATGTTTCTCGAGCGCATCCCGCTGCGTGAAAAACGTCGGCTCGAGATCAGAAACTGGCTGCTGTTACTGCTGCGCTGCCTGTTGCTGCTGCTCATCGTGCTGGCGTTTGCACGCCCGTTCCTGGTCGGCGAGACCGGACCGGTTGCGCTCGACCCGGAACGTACGGATAGTGTCATCGTAATCGATCGCTCCTACAGCATGCGCGTTGCCGATCACTGGCAGCAGGCGCAGCAAATGGCTTTGGACCTGGTCGACCGGAAACAGGCACAGGATAGAATCGCTGTCATCGTATTCGATGAAAACGCCGCCGTCGTCAGCGACCTTTCCAGCAACGCGGAAAACCTGCGCACGGTGATCAGGCGCCAGGCGCCGGGTATGCGCGCTACCCGACTGCGCCTGGGCCTGGAACAGGCAGCGAGACTGCTGGACGCGAGTAATGCAAGCACCAGAAAGGTTTTACTGGTATCCGACTTCCAGGCGAGTGCGGTAAAGCCCGGTGAAATCCCGAAAATCAACCGGGATATCGAACTAAAAATGCTACCAGTCGATGTCGTGAGCGTGACGAATACGACGATTTCATCGCTTACCATCGGGCCGCCAACGCGCAACACTGTTGACGAATATTCGCTTAGGGTCGAGATCACGAACCATGCGACAGACAGGCTGGACCAGCAACTTCGGCTAACGGTAAATGGGCGTCAACTCGCAACACGTGATTTGCACCTGGCACCCGGCAGTATGCTGAGCGAAACTTTTGACAACCTGGGTACCGGCGGTGACCTGGTGCGGGGCGTGGTCAGCCTCAATGACGATGACCTGTCAATCGATAACAACGCATTCTTCGTCTATTCCAGCAAACAACAGGTACCGGTATTAATCGTCGAAAGCGCGCAACCACGCCCCAACCAGTCGCTTTACCTCGAAAATGCGTTGCGGCTTTCGCGTAATCCCGTATTCAGCATCAAGCGCCTGCGCTGGCAGGAACTCAATCCGGAAGACCTCGCGACCTGGGCAGTCATTATCGTTAACGATGCATCGATCCCGGGAGGCAAGCTGGGCTCGGCATTGCAGGATTTTGTTGTGTCCGGGGGCGGTTTACTGGTTGCAACCGGGGAAAACCTCCAGGCTAACTGGCCGGCGGGCAACGACGGTTTCCTGCCGGGGACGCCGTTACGTCGGGTCGACTCGAAACCAGGCGAAGCACGAGATATTTCGGAAATCGTCAGCGATCATCCGCTCACCAACGATCCCTCGGTCCCGAAGGGTATCGACCTGTCGTCGGCACGGATCTTCAGCTACCGTAATTTTAAAACCAGCGCGAGCGACCGGGTGCTGGCACGCTATAGCGATGGTGCTCCGGCGCTGCTGGAAACAGCGCAACAGCAAGGCCGCGTGCTGGTTCTGACCAGCACGCTCGACACACACTGGAACGATCTTGCCCTGCAGCCGCCCTTCCTGCCTTTCCTGCACCAGGCCCTGCGCTACCTGGCAGACTTTGAATCCTACCCGCAGGGATTTGAAATCGGTAGCGTCATCGATGTCATGCACTATGCACGTGCATTTGCCGGCGGTGATGCAATCGTCGCTGCCGCTGATGACGCGGCCGTGGTTGTCGAAACGCCGTCGACCGGGGAAATCCGCCTGGATCGGCAATCACCTTTGCTGGCTGTTACTGAACCCGGCTTCTACCAGGTCCACCGCGCAACCCCGGCGGACGCGGAAGTGGTGCTGGCGGCGAATATCAATCCGGTCGAAGCGAATCTCGAAATTCTTGACCCCGAACGTTTTGTAGAGGAAATTAGAGCCACGGTCGCACCGACACAGAGGGTCGGATTACTTACCCGGCGACAGGTCGCCGAGTACGAGCAATTTCAGCAGCTGTGGCACGCGTTTCTATCCGTGGTACTGGTATTGATGCTGGTCGAGGCATTTTCTGCGAACTGGATCGTGCAAAACTGGTCTACCAACAAACGGACCGGAGCCTGACAAACTCAACATGGACATGACAGGAATCAGCAACATCACGACCAAATTGGGCGACCTGTTGACACCGGCCTGGCAACGGGACAGCAACACTCGCCCCGGGTTATCCCAGGTAATCGAGCGCCTGCGGCGGCGCTGGCGATTGCGCCATTTACTCAACGGCCTGTTCACGACCCTCGTGGTCATGATAGCGCTGATCGTAATCTCGGCATGGCTGTTAAACCAGTTGCATTTTGCGCAACCAGCGGTCTGGCTGTTACGTTTCACCCTGATCTTTACCGTGGTTGGTCTGCTGTTTCAGTTTTGCGTCAGACCGCTGCGGCGCGATGTTAGCGAGTCCCGGGTTGCACTCTATTTGCAAGAGCACGAACCCAGCCTGAAGTCGATCATCCTGAGCGCAGTCGAGGCCGGGCAATCGGCGACACCGGATACCTCTCCCCAGCTCGCGTCTCGCCTCGTCGAACAGGCCATCGACGCTTGCGAACACGTCGGATTCGGATACCCGGTCGAACAGAAAAAGCTGCGTCGGGCGACATCGAAACTGGGTCTCGCGCTGCTTGTTATTGTCGGCCTTGCCGCATCGCCGCCCGAGTTTCTGCGGCGTAGCGCCACGGCACTGTTAATACCCTGGACCACTGCTAGCCAGTATTCCCCGTATCGGATCGAACTGGCACCGGGTAACATTGAAATTGCGCGCGGCGGCGATCAGCTCATCAGTGCCCGCATTCCCGGATTCGACGGATCCGACGTGTTACTGCTCACTTCCACCGACGGCGGGATTTCGTGGCAGCAGGCGACGATGACCGCGGGTAGCGACACCAGCCTTTACGAATCCTTTCTGTTTGACCTGGGCCAGGCTGTCGACTACTACGTAACCGGGGCGGGCCAGCAAAGCGGGACTTACCGCATCGACGTGGCCGACATACCGGCAATTTCAGAGATCAGCCTGCACTACCATTTTCCGCCCTACACGATGCTGGAACCTGAAACCAGCCATGGGTCCGGTGACATTTCGGCACTGCGTGGTACACGCGTGGAAGTTTTGATAGAACCGACGATTGAAATTCCCGGCGGTGCGCTGCTGCTCGGTGATGGCCAGCGCATCGAGCTGGAAAATATCGAAAGCGGGAGTTGGATCGGTGAACTGACGGTGACACAGGACAGCAGCTACCGGGTTTCTTTGCAGCGCGCGAGTGGCATTCCCGTTGACGCCTCGGCCGATTTTCAAATTACGGCGCTGGATGACATGTATCCGGATGTTTCGATACTGAGCCCCGGCAGGGATACGAAAGTCAGCATGATCGAAGAACCCGTGATGAAGGTTCGGGCAACCGATGACCTTGGCATCGCCAAACTGGAACTGGTAGTGACGGTAAATGGTGCCGACGAGCAGCGTATCGCGTTAATGCCCTCCGGCAACCGAACGGGGGCCAGGCGTGAGCTCGACGCCGAACACGTTATTTACCTCGAAGATTTAAACCTGGTCCCCGGGGATTTGATTTCCTATTACGTGCATGCGGAGGATCATTCACCAGCCGAGCTGGTCAAAACCGCAACCAGCGATATCTTCTTCTACCAGGTGCGCCCCTTCAGCATCGATTTCCGCAAGGCCGACCAGCAAGGTGGGGGCGGCGGTGGCGGTGCACAGGGCGGTCAGCAGCAGGGGCACCTCTCGGACCAGCAAAAACAGTTCGTCGTGGCGACCTTCAAGATGATTCGCGATCGCAACAGCTACGATGCGGAAACCTACCAGCAGAACCTGGAATTGCTCGCCACGGCACAATCACGTATTCGTGATCGCGTCGAGGCCATTATGCGTCGTCTCGCCAATCGTCCGCTGGTGCACCTGGATCAGAGATACCGCGTCATCATAACCGAATTACCGCGCGCCGCAGAGGCAATGGTCGAGGTCGAGAAGCAGCTGCAGCAAATTGAAATTGAATCGGCCCTGTCGAGTGCCCAGGTCGCACTTCTGCATCTGCAGCGAGCGGACGCGGCATTTCGAGAAATTAATGTCGCGCTCGCCAATCGGGGTGGCGGTGGGGCTGGTAACACCGCCGGCTTCGAAGACCTGGCCGACCTGTTCAGGCTCGAAATGGATAAACTGCGCCACCAGTACGAGACCGTACAACGCGGACAACCACAATCCTCCGAACAGGTAATTGACGAAGCGCTCGAACGCCTGCGCGAGCTTGCACAGCGACAACAGCGGGAGATCGAGCGACAGCTGCGACGCCAGGAGCAATCGCTGGGCAACAACCCCAACGCAAAACAGCTCGCCCTCGCCGAGGAACTGGAAGAGATGGCCCGACAGCTGGAAAGGCTGTCACGCACGCAACCCAATCCGCAACTGCAGCAATCGATAAACCAGATGAAAGACGCGGCCAAAGCCATGCGTCGCGCCGCCGCCAGTGGCTCCAACGGGGGGACCAGCGCCGACCAGGCCAGGCAGGCGGCGCAGAACCTGCGCAAGGCCCAGCGCCTGCTCGATCAAAGCCGGGTACGGAAATTCAGCGATTCGATTGAAAGGACTTTACGGCGGGCAGAACTGGCAGAAAGAAAACAGGCGGCTATCAAGCAGGACGTGATGCAACTGGACCAAAAATGGGGAGACCGGCAACAAAACCAGCTGGAACAGCTCGATAATCAAAAACAGGCATTGAGCGGGGAACTGGCGGAACTCGAGAGCGAACTCAGCAAACTGGTGGCCACGGCCCGCGAAGAACAGCCAAAGGCAAGCCAGCCATTGCGACAGGCGATCCGCGCCGGACGCGAGTATCGACTGAATGATCGTATCGGTCGCACCCGGGATATGGTGCAGCTCGGTAGAAAAGAACAGGCCATTGATAACGAAACCCGAATCCAGCAAGGGATTACCAGCATGCGTGAACGGATCGAGTCTGCGCTGGCAAATATAGACCAGCAGGGAACGCGGGGTATGCAACTATCATTGGATCGCATGCGGGCCCTGGCGCAAGAGCTGCAATCGATTCAGAATCTGCGCAAGCAAGCCGCGCGGGGCGATGCGGCCGCAAACAGGGCGGACGCAAACGGGGGCGGCAGCGCGGGCTTATGGCAGCAGTTCGAAAGCATCGTCGCCAGCGCTGACGACCTCGGTCAACGGCTCAACGAACTGGGTGTTGCGTCCGGCGAGATCGATCCCGTACTCGACAAGATCAGGGAATTGACGCAGCAACAGGATGACACCGATCTGGCCGCCACCTCCCGGCTCCACGAGCAGGCACTGTGGGCACTGATGGAGCTGGAGTTCAAGTTACGCATGCAATCGAGCAATCCCGAATATCCCGAGTTACTGGTCTCCGGGTCAACAGAATTGCCCGATGCCTACCAGTCAATGGTCGCCGACTATTACCGCTCACTAAGCCAACCCTGAACACAGGCCCCCGCTGATGGCGCGCGCCGCGTAATATCCCTTTGCAATCCCGATTTGGTGGATAATGATCCGTACTATTCGAGCTTATCGTATACTCTGAAAATCCCTGCCCCCGGTGAACCGCGCCAGCCCATGTTTGACCTGCTGAAATTTGCCTGCAATATAGCCGATAAGGCTGGCTGCCAGTTTGCCGATGCGCGTTACCTCGAGATTCGCAAACAGCGTGTCGTGTCACGCGACCTTGCCCTGTCCAGCTGCAGCGACCGCGACGACCGCGGCTTCGGCGTGCGGGTGTTGTACCGCGGCGCCTGGGGATTTGCATCGTCACCGACCTACAGCGCAGACGAGATCGAAAAAGTGGTTGCGCTGGCAATACGCATTGCCCGGGCCTCGGCCCTGGCGCTGCGCGAAGACGGGGTAAACTGGGCACCGGAACCGGCACTTTCCCTCGACTTTAAATCCAGCTGCAAATATAACCCGTTCACGGTCACACTCGAAGACAAGGCTGACTTGCTGATCTCGGCGAACGAGATCATGCTGAAAAATAAAACCGTCAAACGTGCACAGGGCTTCCTGTCGTTCAAGCAGGTAAAACGCTGGTATGCGAACACCGAGGGGGCCGAGTTGTACAGCGACGTAACGTCCTCGGAGTCTGCGATCTGGGCCATTGCCGTTGGCAATGAAGATTTCCAGGAGCGCAACTGGAAGGCGCCGGCCACTAACCAGGGATTCGAATGTTATCAAAAGGAAGAATTCGTCAAGCAGGCCGAGCGCGTCGCCGCCGAGGCCGAGGAAAAACTCTCGGCACGGCTCTCACCCGAGGGTGAGTTCGATATTATTACCGATTCGGAAAACCTGTCGCTGACGATTCACGAATCGGTAGGCCATGCTACAGAACTCGATCGCGTCATGGGTTACGAGGTATCGATGGCGGGCTCGTCATTCGTGACCCGCGACAAGCAGCGCGAATTTCAATACGGCAGTGACCAGGTAACGCTGATGGCCGACAACACACTTGAAAACGGCCTCGCCACCCAGGGTTTTGACGATGACGGCGTACCCGGTCAACGCTGGGAAATTGTCAGGGATGGGATTTTTCAGACCTACAGCAGTGGACGTGAATTTGCACATTACATCGGTGAGGAACGCAGCCGGGGATCCTGCCGCGCCGACCACTGGTCGAGCATTCCGATCGTGCGCATACCTAACCTGTTCCTGATGCCGGGCAAGACCCCGCTCAGTCCCGAAGAACTCATGGCCGACGTCGGGCACGGAATTTACTTCGAGGGGATGGACAGTTTTTCCATCGACCAGTGGCGCCTCAATTTCCAGTTTGGCGGTAACGCGGTTTGGGAGATCAAAAACGGCAGGAAAGCCGGTATGCTCAAGGCCGCACTCTACCAGAGCCGGACCCCAACCTTCTGGAACGCCTGCGACGCCACCTGCGACGAAAATTACTGGCAGTCGCACGGGATCACCAATTGTGGCAAGGGCGACCCGATGCAGGTTGCGCAGATGACGCACGGTGCGGCGCCCACCCGCTTCAGAAACATCCGCATTTGTCGTGGGCGAGATTCATGAATCGCCAGCAGGCACAGGATTTGATCGAGAGCATTCTCGAAATTCCGCGCGAAGGCGAACTGCAGGTGCTGCTCAACGGGGTGCATCGCCTGGGCACGCGCTTCAACGACTGCGCCATATCGCAAAACGTGCTCAGGCAACAAACCACGCTGACCTTGAGCGCCCGCCTGGAGCAGAAGAAGACGTCGCTCAGCATCAACACTCTGGATGACCAGGCATTGATCAAGCGTAGCATCGAGCAGGCATTTGCCTTCTGCCGGCACATGCCCGATGACGAGGAAGTCATGCCGGCGCCAGGCGAGGTACTCGAAAGTCATGAATATGCCTACAGTACCGAGTCCGAGGCCATCGAAATTGAAACCGTCGGTGCCTGGGCAGCCGAAGCCTGCCGGGCCGGGGCCGCGGCCGATATCGACCTGGCCGGTCTGCTTGCGCATGGGAAAACGTTTAGTGCCTACGGTGACAGCGCCGGGGGCTTTGCATACGAAGGCAGCCATCGCAGTGATTACCACGTCACCGCTACCGGTAACAACGGCAGCGGCTGGGCCGAGCATCAGGGCGTGACTATCGGTCAGGACAACGTTATGACGGCAACCCGCAGTGCCATCGAAAAGTGCGCCCGCGCGCAGCATCCCGAGGTATTCGAGCCCAGGCCGGTAACGGTTATTCTCGAACCCCAGGCCGTGGGCGACCTGATGGCGATGGCGTTCTGGTATGGCTTCGATCAACGCGCCAGGGACGAGGGTCGTTCGGCATTTTCCGACTACGATGCAACGCTCGGACACCAATCGTTTTACTCGGACCCGGCCGACCCAGTGTTTCCGACCGTTTCATTCTCAAGTGGCGGCCAGGCCCTGGTTAGAACGGTGTGGCTAGAAAGTGGCAAACTGCAGCAGTTGCTCACCAGCCGTTACTGGGCCAGTAAAAACAACCTTGCGGTCAAGCCCGCACCCAATAACCTCGTGCTAACCGGTGACGGTACGCCACTGGAGGAACTCGTTCGCAGCACTGACGACGGCATCCTGGTGACGCGTTTCTGGTATATACGCCCGACCGACGCCAGAACACTGGGCTTCACCGGCATGACCCGCGATGGCACCTATCGTATCGAGAATGGCGAGGTCACGCATCCGGTGGTAGATATGCGCTGGAACGAATCGGTACTGAAGGTGCTTGATCATGTTGTCGCCAGTGGCAAGCCGGTGGCCACCGGCGAATTTATGGCCATGGCCATGCCGGCATTGAAAATCGAGGACTTCCACTTTACGTCACTGTCTAATTAACAGTGCAGCCCCACCCGCAACAACCTACTGCAACGAAATCACCCCGGTCCGGTTGACGTTAATCATCGGGTAAAAAGTTCCGACATCGATCTCCGCGTTGAACTCGAAGTCAACCGGTTCGTCCGGACTGGTGAGCAGTCGGGAAAGCACCCGTAAACCACCAAACAAATCGGCAGTGGCGCTGAGCTTGACGTCCGCCTCTCCGTAGGGTGCTATTTCAGGCAGATCGCTGGCGACGCCCTCGATTATCCGGTTTCCGACCAGGTCGATCGTGTATGACAGTCCGACAATATCCAGTGATTTGCGGTTCGGATTGGTCACGCGTAACAGGATATCGAATTCCGGCGCAGCGCCATTCAATATTCTGGGTGTCACCGAAAGCACCGAGACACCCGGTTCCTTGAAATCGGACGGCAACGTGGCACAACCGCCGATAAATAACAAAATAACCAGTTGTGCGACGAGTAATCGACCTGCCTGTATCATCAAAACCTCCATCCGGAGTGCTGTCCGGGTATTTCGTCACTATTATCCCGGCACAAATTCTTTTGTGGTACTATTTTTTCCACTGCCTGCCATCTGGCAGGTTGCTGGATAAAATAAAATAACCATCGATACAACCATCGAGGAGGCTGTTGTGTTCAAATTAAGACAAATACTTACAAGTATTGCCGTGCTGGTCGCGTTTGGTATGGGCCCATCCCATGCGGCGACGCCGGATAATACTTTTGTTATGGCGAAGGACATTGCCGATATCATCACCATGGATCCGGCCGAAGTGTTCGAACTCACCACCGGCGAGATCATCGCCAACGTTTATGATCGAATCATGATGTTCGAACCGGAAGACCTGCAAAGCCTGGTCGGCGGTGTGGCCGAGAGCTGGGAGGTTAGCAACAAGGGCAGCACCATCACTTTCAAGATTCGCCCCGGACTGAAGTTCCATTCCGGCAACCCGGTGCGGGCCGAGGATGTCGCGTGGTCGCTGCAACGGGTCGTCAAGCTTAACAAGACCCCTGCTTTTATCATCACCCAGTTCGGCTGGACTGCGGAAAACATCGATGAGCTAGTCAAGGCGACCGATGACAGCCACGTAAGGATTACCATTTCCGAGGAATTTTCCCCCGGACTGGTGCTCAATGCCATGTCTGCCGGTGTTGCGTCCGTGGTCGACAAGGAACTGGTTATGAGTCACGAGAAGGATGGTGACCTGGGATACGACTGGCTCAAATCCAACAGTGCTGGTTCCGGCGCCTTCAGCATCAAGACCTGGAAGGCCAACGAGATCGTCACACTCGAAGCGAATCCGAACTACCGCCACGGCGCGCCGGGAATGAAGCGCGTCATCCTGCGCCACGTTGCGGAGCCCTCTTCGCAACGGCTGCTGCTGGAAAAAGGCGATATCGACATGGCGCGTAACCTGACCCCGGACCAGGTCAAAGGTGTGATGGACAATTCCGACATTTCGATTGATGGTCACCCCAAGGGCACCCTCGTTTACATGGCCGCCAATGCGGGTCACCCGATCCTGGGTAAAGACGAGGTCGTGCAGGCGATACGCCACCTGGTTGACTACGAAAGCATGGCCAATTCGTTCCTGGCGGGACAGTTTGTCGTGCACCAGGCATTCTGGCCGGGTGGTCTTTGGGGGGCCCTCGAAGATACCCCGTACAAGCAGGATGTGGCCAAGGCAAAATCACTGCTGCAGGCGGCTGGCCATGGTGACGGTTTCGAGCTGACTATTCATACCCTGACCAATTCTCCGTTTCCGGAGATTGCCCAGGCACTGCAGGCGAACCTGGCGCAGGGCGGCATCAAGGTCAACATCGTAACCCTTGAAGGAAAGACCCTGTGGCCGAAATACCGCGCCCGTGAGCATGATATTATTCTCGCGCGCTGGTCACCGGATTATGTCGATCCGCACTCGAATGCAGATGCTTTTGCGCACAATCCGGATAATCGCCTGGAGGCGAAACTCACCGGGGTACTCGCCTGGCGTAACGCGTGGGCGGATGATGCAAGTAACATGCTGGCCGTCAAGGCTCGTAACGAACTCGACCTGGGCAAGCGCAGGGAGCAGTATCTAGAGCTGCAGGCCATGCTGCAAAAGAAAGGACCGTTCGTGATCATGTTCCAGCAGAACGAGCAGGTGGCACGCCGTGAAAACCTGCGCGGATTTGTTTCGGGTTCAAACTTTGATCTCGTGTTCTACCGTAATGTAACCAAGCAGTAGTGAAACCCTCTGCCAGCGGTCATCGGGCGGCAGGGTCAGCAATGACACTGCCGCCGACCCTGGCGAAAATCCTGGGAGTTCTGACCAGCCTGCTGCTGACCTTTATCGGTCTGACCGCGATTACTTTCGTGATCGGCCGCATGATGCCGGCCGACCCGGTTCTTGCCATCGTCGGTGATCGCGCGTCGCAGGAAGTTTACGACCAGGTTTACCTGCAACTAGGGCTCGACAAGCCTGTTTACATCCAGTACCTGCGTTACCTCGAGCAATTGGTCGAGGGTGATCTCGGCACCTCGATCATGACCGCACAGCCGGTGATGGAAGACATCCTGCGTTTTTTCCCGGCAACCCTGGAACTGGCCACCGTTGCGACACTGCTTGGAATCTTTGTCGGCATCCCAATGGGGGTGCTGGCAGCGGTGCACCACGGTCGGTGGCCGGATCATATCGTACGCGTGATTGGACTGATCGGCTATTCGGCACCGATCTTCTGGCTCGGCATGGTGGCCCTGCTGGTGTTCTATGCCAAGCTCGGCTGGGTTGCCGGCCCGGGCCGGCTCGATGTTTTCTACGACGGGATTGTCGAACCGGTTACCGGTGTTTTGATGATCGATGCTGCGATGTCCGGCGATTGGGATATCTTTTACAACGCGCTCGCGCACCTGATACTGCCAGCGTCGATACTGGGCACTTTCGCACTCGCCTACATCGCACGCATGACGCGTAGTTTCATGCTTGACCAGCTCAGCCAGGAATACATCCTGACTGCCCGGGTCAAGGGCATGCCGGAACGCAACGTGATTTGGGGTCACGCCTTTCGCAACGTGCTGGTGCAGTTGATCACCATCATCGGTCTGACCTATGCCTCGCTGCTGGAAGGCTCGGTGCTGACCGAAACGGTTTTCTCCTGGCCCGGGATTGGCCAGTACATCACCAACTCGCTGTTCAATAACGATATGAACGCGGTACTGGGTGGCACCATTGTCGTCGGCACCTGCTTTGTCGGTATAAACATGTTGTCCGACCTGCTCTACCGCCTGGTGGATCCGAGGATTCGCTGATGCCGGCCGAAGCGACACTGCGCGGCTGGTTGCTGGCGGAGATTCCGAAATCGAAAATACAGGCTCGATGCCAGCGGGTGTTCATCGGCTGGCTCGACTTCAAGCGTAACCCGATCGCGATGATCGGGTTACTGATTGTCGTAGGCCTGGTGGTAATCGCCGCGCTGGCACCGTGGATCACGGCTTCCGACGGGCTCGAACTCGATCTTGCCAATCGCCTGCAGCCACCCGGCCGCGAGCACTGGTTTGGCACCGATGAACTGGGACGCGATATTTTTGACCGCATCATTTGGGGTTCACGGATCACGCTCTATATCGTCGCGCTGGTGTCAATTATCGTGGTGCCGATCGGACTGCTGGTTGGCACCGTCGCCGGCTACCTGGGTGGTTGGGTCGATAGCGTGTTAATGCGCCTGACCGATATCTTCCTCGCCTTTCCACGATTGATCCTGGCGATGGCACTGGTCGCGGTACTGGGTCGTGGTCTGGAAAACGCCGTACTGGCGATTGCGCTGACAACCTGGTCTCCGTTTGCGCGTATCGCCCGCGCCGAGGCACTGACCATCCGCAACAGTGAATTCATTCTCGCCGCGCAGATGCAGGGCATCAGCACCGTTGGCATTCTCGCGCGACACGTCACGCCACTGTGCATGTCCTCGGTCATCGTTCGCCTTACGCTGGATATGGCTGGCATCATATTAACCGCGGCCGGACTCGGTTTTCTCGGCCTCGGGGCACAACCACCGACGCCGGAATGGGGCGCAATGATTTCTCTCGGCCGGCAATACCTGATCGATCAATGGTGGGTGCCGACAATTCCGGGCGTCGCCATACTCATCGTGAGCCTCGGCTTTAACCTGCTCGGTGACGGCCTCAGGGACGTGTTCGATCCGAAGAGTGGGAGTTGACCAATGACTGAATCATCGCTGCTCCGCGTAGAAGATTTGCAGGTGACCTACAACACGCCCACCGGGCTGGTGCGCGCGGTCAGCGGTGTGAGTTTCGACCTGGGGCGAGAAAAGCTTGGCATCGTCGGCGAATCCGGCTCTGGAAAATCGCAGACCGGGCGTGCCATTCTCGGTTTGACTGCACCCGGTGGCACGGTTACCGCAAAGCGCCTGGAATTCAGGGGCACCAACCTGCTCAACGCGAGCCAGGCCACGATGCGACAGATCCGGGGTGGCGGCATCTCGATGATCATGCAGGATCCGAAGTATTCGCTGAACCCGGTGATGACCGTGGGTTCCCAGATTGAGGAAGCCCTGCTGATTCATAACCGCACCTCGAAACGGGTGGCACGTGAGCGCACCCTCGAGATGCTGCGCGCGGTTAAAATCCGCGAGCCGGAACGCGTTTACCGCGCTTATCCGCACGAGGTCTCCGGGGGCATGGGCCAGCGCATCATGATTGCGATGATGATGATTCCGGAACCCGACATTATCATCGCCGACGAACCCACTTCAGCGCTCGACGTCACGGTACAGTTACAGGTATTGGCGGTGCTCGATGACATGATCAACGCGCGCGGCATGGGGCTTATTTTTATCAGTCACGATCTCAACCTGATTGCCTCGTTCTGTGATCGCATCCTGGTCATGTATGACGGCCGGGTGGTCGAGCAATGCACCGCGGCCAACCTCGATGGGGCGCAACATCCCTACACCCAGGGTCTGGTCAACTGCCTGCCAAGGCTCGACGGGGGTCACGAAGAACTCCCGGTTCTGAAACGCGATCCGGCCTGGCTGACGGCGCCGGGAGTAGTACGATGATCGATATTCGCTGCCTGGACGTGGTGTTCGGCCATGGCAAGAGCGTGTTTCACGCCGTGCGCGATGTTTCGCTGCTGGTCGAGAAGGGGCAATCCTTCGGCCTGGTTGGCGAGTCAGGCTCGGGCAAAACCACGGTACTACGGGCACTGGCCGGTTTACTCGAGCGGGTAGCCCGGGTTAGCGGCGAAATGACGGTTGCCGAAGAAACCTTGTTGCAGCGACGTTCGCAGTCATTTCGACGGCGGGTACAGATGGTATTCCAGGATCCGTATGGCTCCCTGCATCCGCGCCATACGGTAGATACGATTCTGAGCGAGCCGGCCCGGGTGCATAAGCTCGATCGCATCGAGGAACGCGTGGTACACGCGCTCGAGGAAGTCGGTCTCGACGCCTCGTTTCGATTTCGCTATCCCCACCAGATATCGGGTGGGCAACGCCAGCGGGTATCCGTCGCGCGTGCGTTGATTACCGACCCTGAAATTATCCTGCTGGACGAGCCAACCTCCGCGCTTGATGTATCGGTGCAGGCCGAAGTACTTAACCTGTTGATGCGCCTGAAACGCGAACACGGTCTGACCTACATCCTCGTTAGTCATAACCTCGCCGTGGTAGCGCATATGTGCGAGACCCTGTCGGTCATGCAAAACGGGGCAATCGTCGAAACCATGAGCGTTCAGCAATTACGCGAACACAACTCGACCATGCCTTATACCCAACAGTTATTGACCGCGAGCCTCGGTTACGACCGCACCGCGATCGATGCCTTCGAGGAATTTGGATGAGGATTCGGCGCATGTGGTTCGATATCGAGTCGTTAATGAATCCTGGCCAGCGCGGGGCGTAATCACATGGCGAGAATTGCGGTGGGCGGGGTTCAACACGAAACCAACGTGTTTGCACCCTACCGGGCCGAATTTAGCGTATTCGAGCAACGCGACGAGTGGCCGCCCTTATGCGGTGGGGCACAAATGCTCGATAATGTGCATGGTATGAACCTGCCGGTTACCGGTGCGATCGAACGTCTTGCGGCGCTCGGACATGAAATTGTACCCCTGATCTGGTGCTCGGCAACGCCGTCCGCTCATGTCACCGAAGAGGCTTTCGAGCGTATCTCGGCGTTGATGCTGGAAGCTCTGCGCGATTCGTCGAACATTGATGGCGTTCTGCTGGACCTTCATGGCGCCATGGTCTGCAGCCACGTCGCCGATGGTGACGGCGAATTGCTGCGACGAATCCGCGGTGCGGTCGGTGACGACACCCCTGTCATTGGCTGTCTCGACCTGCATGCCAACATCAGCGACCAGATGGTCGCACAGGCGAGTGCGCTCGAGGTTTATCGTACCTACCCCCATATCGATATGAGCGACACCGGGTCACGTGCGGCCGATCTTCTCGACCTGTTGCTGCGCCATAAAATTTCGCGCTTCCCGTTTAATGCCATCCGACGCACCGAATTCCTGATTCCCCCGATTTGGGGCTGCACCCTCGTGGATCCGGCCAGGGCAATCTACGAACATTTGCGCGAGCGGATTCGTGGCGAGATCGCGGGGGTGTCGCTGGCCTGTGGCTTCCCGCTTTCCGACGTGCCCGAGGCAGGCCCGGCCCTGGTTGCCTACGGCTTCGATAAAACCGCGGTCAACGCGACAGCAGATAGCCTGCTGGCTGAAATCGAAGCACGCGAAAGCGAATTTCGCGGCCGGCTGTATGGCCCGGAAGAAGCGGTCAGCGAGGCAATTCGACTGTCTTGCGACGCCTGCGGTCCGGTAATGCTCGCGGATTCGCAGGATAATCCCGGGGGCGGTGGCCCGGGTGATACCACGGAAATACTGCGTGCCCTGGTGACGCAAGAAGCGCAGGACGCCGTCGTCGGGATCCTTAATGATTCGCAGGCCGCAGAAAAAGCGCATTCAGCCGGAACCGGTGCGCTTGTAAACATCAGCCTGGGCGGTAAATCCGGGTATCCCGGCAGCCTGTCCTTTGACACCGAATTCCGCGTGCTGGGATTGTCCGACGGTCGTTTCAGCGCCACCGGTCCAATGCTCGCCGGCGCGGCAATGGATCTCGGTCCGACCGCGTTACTTCAGGTCGGCGGTGTGCGCATCGTGGTTGGCTCGAAAGCAATTCAAACCATGGATCAGTCCATGTTCCGGCACCTGGGAATCGAGCCCGCGCAGCAAAATATCATCGCCATCAAAAGCAGCATACATTTTCGTAACGACTTCCAGCAAATAGCTGCGGCAATTCTGCCGGTTGCCGCACCCGGCCCGGTCATTGTCGACCTCAGCACGGTACCTTTCAAGGACCCGCGCCTGAAACGGCTCACCGCCACAAGCTAATTCAAGCCCTCCGTGAAAATACCTGAATAGCCGTTACACTGAAAACCGCGCCGGGCAGCAAATATTCCCACGACCAGGGCAAGCTGAATAATTGTGACGTTTGTCAGCAAGGGCTGGATCGGACCGATCTAACCAGAGTGATAGCTGTATCTCGTTAATTCAACAAGGCTTATGTCAGGATATGTTACTAAGAAACAATATAAGAGAGATAAACCATTGTCTGCAACACGCTTCAATCTAATCTTCGAGGGCAAGATAGAGTCTGGCTACGACCAGGATGAGGCGCATCGCACGCTCGAGGCCCTGTTCGAGTTCGATACCGAGACCCAGGCCGATCTATACAACGGGCAAGCCGTCATGCTGGGTAAGAGCATGGATGCCGCGACGGCCGATTCTTTCAAACGGGCCCTGGCCGGGACTAGCGTTACAACCTATCTGTCACCGGATTCAAAAGCCCCGGCAGCCGAAGAAACTCAACCGGGGAACTCGGTGGATCGACGTTCGACAGTTCCACGCCGCGCAAATACCGCGCGTCGTGCCCGCCTCAGAAGTAATGCAATTTTACCGGATCGACGCAAGGGCGAGGATCGTCGACGCTAGCGGTAACCGAAACTACGATAGAAACTAGTTTACTGCTGTTCGATCAGTTCCCAGTCTGAAGCATCGGAATAGCGACAGAGGATTGTCGCCTCTTCCTCATCGAATTGGGTGGAAGGTGAATCCTCAACCAGAGCAAACTTTTCGGTTTCCATCATCAGCAATTTGTCGTCGATGTGATAGGTACTAACCTGGCGAAAACCGCTGCGACCGACCTCGGTAACCAGGGGCTCTGGCTCGATTTCATGAAATACGGCCAGGTGTTGATCCCAACCCCCGGCATCGACTTCGCAGGTATAAACAATCACCGCCTCTTCGCGTTCGTCGCCACACAGGTTCCCGAATTCAGCTTCGGAGGGATAGAAATAGCAGGTTTTGCCAACCACTTGATAGCTTTCTATGTACCGACCATAGCGTTCAATCTGCGCGAGTAGAATAGTTCTTACTTCCTCGTCCGAGGGCATCGAACTTTCGTCCCCGGTTGATGGTGTTGAGCTTTTGTCCTCGAGCGACGGTATCGAGCTTACCTCCTCGATCGATGGTAATGAGCTCTTTTCCTCGATTGATGGTAGTGAGCTCTCTTCCTCGAGCGATGGTAGTGAGCTTACCTCTTCGACCGATGGTAGTGAGCTCTCTTCCTCGTCCGACGGTATCGAGCTTTCGTCCTCAAGCGATGGTATCGAGCTTAGCTCGTCGATTGATTTGCACTGCCATCCCGAAGTACCCAGTTTCTCTGCCAGGCCGATAGCCCGGGGTGCACAATAGCTGGCGTCATTGCGGGCATTCCACGGAAAGGTCGTAAGGGCAGGCTTGGTATACTTGACGCGGCAGGCGAAACCCGGTTCCGTCACTACCTCGATATAGCGCGTAGCACCCTCTCTTTCACAGGCATAGCCGATGTTGATGTCACGCCCAGGCGAGTCGGGGCTTACGAAAAAACTGCATAAAATTAGTATGCCGGGGAGGCAGACTTGCTTCGGATCGCCAAACATTTTTGCTTGTGTTCCACCTGCAACAGGTAAAGGTAAGGAAGCAATCGCTGCCCATGTTAAGAAACAATGACAAACTTATCCACACTTTTTCCACAAACGCGAAATACTTCACTCGCCTGACTTATGCTGCTTTTAAGGGAGGGGCTTCAAACTGAAGATGGCAACTGTTTACCGGCGCGGTCATTACCATGTGATTAAAGCCTTGCGAAATCTGACTATCGAAAAAAAAGGGGCGCAATGCGCCCCTTTTAAGATGACTTGATATTTATAATTGATTAGTCATACATAAACATGTAGCCGATGGTGATCAAATCGCTATCAAGATCGTCGTCCAGTTCTTCGCCAAGTATTCTATCGATTTTTGGAAACACGGTGTACTCGATCTCCAGGGCACCCGGTCCGAGCTTAAAGCCTACACCGACACCCCCGGCTACTCCATAGTTGGTTATGGAGCCACTGCTCGATCCGTCGCTGCCATCAAATTCTGTTTGCGTGTACCCAACTCTTCCCTTGAAATAGACGTCACCCTGGGTTTTCGCAGCCAGGTAAAGTCCCCAGCCATCACCTTCCAGTCTGGCGGGTAGCGAACCAAAATAGTCTTTGGAAACGGTATAGTTATACTCAAACTCCATGGAAAGAATATCATTGATATGACCGCCAGCCACAAAACCCATGGTCCCAATGTCGGAATCCTCCTCCTGGTCCATGCCGGTAGCCGGATTGAAAATTAATAGATCTTTCGCTCTTAAACTTCCGTACTTGATTCCGAGATAAACTTTTCCGGTGTACAATTCCCTACCACTATCGCCATATCGGCCGGCTGCATTGCTCGTGGCAGGTATCAAAAATAGTAAAGATAAAACAACAACAGCAATATTCGTTCTCATAACTAACCCCTATTTGGATTCCAAATCCGTGACAAAACAACGTGGTGACCAATAGCCCAGCGCTTTTCTAACCAAACTTAATTTGAACTCTGAACTTAGTGTAGTACACCGCTGATTATAAACAGGAAAATTTTATTTTCCTGATATTTATAGATAACTTGACGTTTCTGGCCCTGTAAACGCGTAAAGTCCTGTTTTAACTACTCAAAACGACTCTCAAGTAATTGGACTTAAATCGGGGAGGCCCCGAGTTTGCGGTTAAATGAATTGGCAGGGTGAGTAGTTGCCAATGCACCAAACCAAAGCCTATGGCAACGGCGCCAGGATCACGGGGGATCGATCTTAATTTATCTTAGCGAGCAGCGCCATGAACTGGTCGGGGGTACAATTGTCATTGGCATGCTGAACCGCCCGTTTAAAGTCTTTCAGTTTAAAGTTATAGCTCCATTGCGACACCGGTTTTTCCACCTGGAAGACCGGGAACCTGATCATGATGTCGATATTCTCAGCAGTTTTTATCGCATCGTTTTCACTTAATACATTGACATTGACCTGTTTCAGGTTGGTCGCAGTCCCGGCGCCCAGGTCTTCCCAGAAATTTTTATGAATATCCTTGCCCCCCAGGGTGGGGCTGAACAGGCTGTTAACATCGATGATTTCCAGCGTCTGGGCCTGGATGCCTACGCGCTCGTCGGCGGCCAATGGAAGATCAACACCGGTGAAAAGACTGTAGTTCCGGGAGATCAGGATCGGGGCCTTAGGATCGACAACAGGATCACCATTCGCGGATTTGTAGAGCAACAGCTTACACTGGTATATCAATTCCCCGAGTTTACGCAAGCGCCTTCGATCCGTATTTTTCAAGCCCCGCAGCGAATCATTGGTCTCGGCAACCAGTGCACTCAGCGTAAGTGTCACCGCCTCGTCTCCTGCTGGCTGGTAATCGTAAACCACCACCGCGTCCCCAAAGTTGACGATTTTGATTTGATCGGCGGCAGCCGGAAACGAAAGGGTTAGGACAAAAAAACCGGTTATCAAGGTGCTGTTCAATTTCATAGCGTTGTACCTGCCTTTACCGATGAAGCATCATACTCCATGCGAAGTTACCACAGGCCCCTGCCGATTTCATCCTCAGCCGACTGGCAAGGAATATAAAACGTCCTGGTTATTTCCGATTAGAGTCAGACTCTTAAGCGGTTATTTTTCGTTTTGCAGTTGCTCGCGGATTGCCAATAGCTCCTGGCGACGCGTATCTTCTGTAACCGGGTATTGCATTTTGAGGGATTTGAATGTTTCGAGAATAACGTCGGATATAATCAATCGTGCATTCTTTTTATCGTCGGCGGGCACCACATACCAGGGTGCGGTGGCTGTGCTCGTTGCACTCAGGCAGGCTTCGTAGGCCTGCATGTATTGTTGCCAATATTTTCTCTCTTCGATATCGGCAGAACTGAATTTCCAGTTTTTGCCGGGATCATCGATACGTGCCAGAAAACGCTTGCGCTGCTCCTCTTTAGACAAGTGCAGGAAAAATTTTATGATATGGGTGCCATTGCGATACAGATGATCTTCAAGGTCAATGATAGATCGATAACGCTGTTCCCAAATTGTCTCAGGATCAACGAGATCTTCGGGTAGTTTCTGGCTGTCCAGAATTTTCGGGTGCACTCTCACTACCAGGACTTCTTCGTAATAAGAACGATTGAAGATGCCAATACGCCCTCGTTCCGGCAAGCTTTGCGTGGTGCGCCAGAGAAAGTCGTGATCGAGCTCCCTGGCACTCGGGCGTTTGAAGCTGAATACCTGGCAACCCTGTGGATTAACGCCAGACATCACGTGCTTGATCGCGCCATCCTTGCCTGCCGCGTCCATAGCCTGAAATATGAGCAGCAATGCATGGCGATCGTCCGCATAGTGAAGTTGCTGCTGTTCGCTTAGCGCCTCAACCTGTGCTTCAAGCAGTTTCCTGTATTCCTTTTTGGACTGATAATACGGTTCTACCTGGGTCGACCACTGATCCAGCCTCAGCTTCTCTTTTGCCGGTACTCGAAAATTCTCGATGTCAATTTTCATATTGTTCTACCCCGCAAATTAATAAGAACGTTACCTGTAAAGCAGAAAATCGTTAAACCAGGCCTGACTCAAAGTATGCAACAGTTCCCCTGGATGATTGAAGCGTGTCAGAAACTCCTCGCACCAGAATTAATGAGGCCAGAGCAACCTAATACTCTGGCCCCATTACTTTGCATCATCGCATTATCAAAACGATACCATCTACCAGGTTTTTGGAGGGATTCGAATTTTCTGTCCCGGGTAAATCAGATCTGGATCCTTGATGACCTCGCGATTGGCATCGAACAACTTGGGGTAGTCCATTGCATTGCCATAAAAATTCTTGGCAATCTTTGACAAACTATCACCACTGACAATCGTGTAGTACTCAACTTCCGGCGCAGGGGCTGGTGCCGCCATCTGGTCTATATTAACCTCGGTCACGCCCTTCACATTTCCCGCGATCAACACAGCTTTTTCTACCGCGTCGGCAGAATCGGCCTTCCCACTCAGGTCAACGACGCCTTCATTGTAGCCAACACCGAGATCGTTGATACCGGGATTGTCCTGTTCGATGCTTTCCTTAATTTTTTCTGCCGGATCATCATCACCTCCAAAAAGCTTTTTACCCATGTCTTTAGCAAAATCAAATAATCCCATGTCTATACTCCTATTGAATATAATTTGAATAAGGCATATTTATGCTTATGCAATACATGCCTCGTGTTAACCGCAAGCCTTCCTGCTACTTGCCTTTAGGCCCGGCCCCTGCAAAGTTGGCAGCGGAACCGGTATGCCGAACTATCTTTTCCTGGCTTTCTTGCGACTGGCCTTAAGAACGAACGTAACTTTCAGGCGTACGTGGTACTCTGAAACGGAGCCATTCTTGATTTTCACCTGCTGGTCTGCCACCCACGCGCTGGTGATGCCATCGATAGTATCGTTCGCGCGTTTTACCCCTTGCTTAATCGCATCGTCAAAGCTTCTCCTGGATGACGCGGTTATTTCAGTCACTCTTGCTATGGTCATAATTTCCACTTTTGGTTAGTTAAACGGAATGCGAAACTTACCCGAAAACGATGAGAAATGTAAGTTCCGGGGTACGCGCTCAGGCGCTGCAATATTACCTGGCAATCGGACAAAAGCTTTTTAAAACAGGCAAAAAACACCGATTTCAAACCAGTGAGTAACAGGATTATTTAACAATTTTTAATATTTCAACCTGGAAATGAGATTGCCGAGCATCGAAAACGAGTACGCAGGAAATTTACATTTGTTAACGTTCTTGCGCCTTTATTGTTAAGCTATATGTGGCAATATTTGTGCAGAATTAAGCCCCCGCGAGGTACATTGAGTGCGCATTGGATTATTGGAAGACGATTTAAGTCAAATCGAACTGATTAGCCTATGGGCTAACGAGGCTGGCGACCAGTTGCAGTCTTACACGACAGGAAAAAGTTTTCGTGAAGCGATGAACCGGGAAATTTTTGACCTGTTGGTGCTTGACTGGCATCTCCCCGATACCACGGGTATCGAGGAGCTGGACTGGTTACGCGACGAGCAAGCCTCGAATACCCCGGTGATTTTCATTACCAGTCGCGATAGCGAGGAAAGCGTGGTTGAAGCACTGGATCACGGTGCCGATGATTACATGGTCAAGCCGGTGCAGAAAAGTATCACGCTTGCCAGAATCAAAGCACTACAGCGTCGAAATCAGATCAGGGAAACTGCTGAAAACAACGCACTAGAGGCAGAGGCCGGGATTAAAGTTTTCGAACCGTACGAAATCAATGAATCGGAACGCAGCATTTCCGTGAACGGCGAAGCGAAAAAACTCACCAATAAAGAATTTGAACTGGCCGTATACCTGTTTCAAAACGCGGGATGCCTGGTTTCACGCGACTATTTGCTCGAGTACATTTGGGGCACACGTCCTGATCTTAATACGCGTACCGTCGATACCCACGTCAGTCGTATTCGTTCGAAGCTCGGAATTAACCCGGCAGTCGGTTGGCAGCTAAGTAGCATTTATCAACGCGGTTATCGTTTGTTCAGAGTCACAAAAGAATAAATCAGTATGTTGCGCCCAGTACTTACCTTGCTTCTAACGCTTGCGATCAGTTTACCCAACCTGGTTATTGCTGCCGAAGAGTACTGGGAATATACCTTCAGGCCCGGTGACAGCCTTTGGAAAATTGCTGAAAAATATACAACTTCAGTCAATAACTGGGGTGAACTCCTGAAACTAAACAGCATAGACGAGGCATCGGATCGAACCATCCTGCCGGGGACGCGCATCGTAATTCCAGTGTCAATGTTGAAGCTGCAACCTACCCCCGCCCTGGTAATCGCGGTAAACGGTGCTGCTACGCTGGTACGGGCTAACGGCGAAGAATCGGTTTTAACGGTAGGCACAGAGTTGTTCAGCGGGGATCGCGTGGTTACGGGCGACCAGCAAAGCCTGCGCATGCAGTTTGCGGACAAGTCAGAATTACAGGTATTAGCCAATAGCGAAATCGTGCTCGACAAGCTCAGTCACTTTAAGGAGACCGGCATGGTAGATACGCAAATCCGCCTGAATAGCGGTCGCGTTAGAACCTGGGTAATAAAGCAAAAACCGGGCGATCGTTATGAAATTAAAACACCTGCAGCGATAACCGCTGTCAGGGGCACAACTTTCAGGCTGTCCTCGGATGATAGCCAAATCAGCAGAACCGAGGTTACCGAGGGCCTGGTTGTCGTATCCGCTGACCAGGCAGAGAAAGACGTTAACTCTGGTTTCGGAATTGTCGCCGAAGAAGGCAAACCGCTTCCCGATCCGGTAAAATTACTGGCGCCCCCTGAAATCAGCAACAACCAGTCCGCAGACACGAGCAAGTTGCAGGTGTCGTGGACAATACTCGACGGCGCCGAATTCTATCGTTACCAGTTGGCAACAGATGAAAAATTTGACCAGATTGCCATAGATGACAGAACCGACGATAGTGAAATCCGCCTGGATGAGTTGTTACCCGGACAATATTACCTGCGGGTCAGGGGGGTTGATCAGTTTCGACTGGAAGGATTTGAATCGGTTAAAAGCTTCGTAATTGAGGAACCGTCTAACGAAGATTTCTACGCCTGGAAGATTATAATACCGGTTGGAATGTTACTACTCGTCCTGTGAACCTGATTTATACCAGGGGTAACTACTCGGGCGTGACCGAGCACCTGTTGCTGGTTGCAATATTGGCGATCGTTTCCGGGTTGTTTGTTCACAGCAGCCTGCTGTGGCGCTGGGATAACCTGTTATACGACGCACAGTTGTCATTCTGGACTCGACCCGTTTCTGACGAAATCATCATTGTCGCCATTGACGACGAAAGCCTGCGCGAGTTGGGACGTTGGCCCTGGTCACGATCGATCCATGCGAGCTTGATCGACAAACTCGAACTCGAATCACCACGCGCCATCGGGCTGGATATTATTTTCAGCGAACCTGATGCCAGCGATCCACTGTCCGATGTACTGCTGGCGCGCGCGATGCAGTCCAGTGGCAAGGTTGTGCTGCCGGTGTTCATGTCCCAGAAAAGCAGTAACTCGTTTCCGATAGAAGCTTTACCTTTACCCGGGTTAGCCAGCAATGCCGCGGCGCTTGGACATGTTCATTTGGATATCGGTGCCGATGGCATTGCGCGCAGGGTATACCTGAAGGAAGGTATCGGTGAGCCTTACTGGAAGCATTTCAGCCTTGCATTACTGGGTATCACTGATGACGCTGCCGAACTCGAGCGCGAAGTTGATTTTACCGGACAACAGGAACAGTACTCAGCAATGCAATGGTATCGAGAATACCCTTTCCTGATACCGTTTGCGGGGCCACCGGGACATGTTCGACAGATCGGTTATTCGCAAGTCATGTCCGGACAATACGCAAGAGGCTTGTTTGAAGACAAGATAGTGTTGATTGGAACCACTGCCCAGGGCTTGAGCGATGCCCTGCCGACACCCCTGTCGGGTGATTCCGGTCGTATGCCGGGTGTCGAGATTATTGCCAACATCATTGATTCGATTCTCAATGACCTCCGTATTTTCGAGCTGGAGACGATCTGGCTGATCTTGATTACCGCTATTTTCGTCGCCCTACCCATGCTGATCTACCCCTACGTGAACCCCGCCAGCACCTTGCTGGTATTGTTTGGCATCGTTGGTGGCACTCTGACCCTGGTGGCATTGTTGTTGTGGTTATTTCACGCATGGGTGCCGGTTTCCACAATATTACTGTTCCAGTTTATCAGTTATCCGTTGTGGAGCTGGCGCCGGCTGGTGCTCGCAATGCGCCATATTAATGTCGAGCTGGACCGGCTTAGCACAAAGCAAAAAGCTTTGAGCATGCGTGGCGAGCGGAATGTTAGCGATGAGATGAGTTTTATAAAATTATTCATCCCGATCAGGGGCTGGGTGCTACAGGATGAAAAGGGCTCGGATCTTTTTGGGGAAGGTTCGGTACCTGCTGATAAAACAAATCAGTTAGCGCCGCGATGCTGGACCGTGGATAGCGGTCGATACTGGGCCCCGGTACGCTACAACAACCAACCCTGCAGGCTGGGTCTGGATATCGAGCCAGACGAGGTGATTTCAGACGAAGAAATGCGGCTGCTAAACAGCCTGATTAGTTCACCCTGGGAAGCTGAATCGAGTCAAAGCTCATACATCGAGGATGTTGTGCAATCGAAAATTAAGCAGGTGCAGGCTTTGGGTGGCGAATACGAAGAGCTCAGACGTATTATCGATGACAGTTTGTCAGGTATGGCTGACGGCTTGTTAATATGCAGTAGTCGAGGCCAGGTGATGTTGTCCAACCATCGAGCCGGCTGGTACCTGTATGACGACGATGATGCCGATTTTAATGGCATGTCGCTAGTTCATGCGGTGGAGCATATCCGCCTGAAAGATGGCGCCAGCTGGAAGTCTTTACTGCAACAGGTACTGTTCAAGCAAGAACGCGTGCTTGCACATGCGCAGCATAAAACAGGCCGCGAGCTGATGATAGAGATTAGTCCCCTGAAGATTATCGGTGATGTCTTCGATGGTTTTGTCGTCAACTTCACGGATATTAGTTTGCTGAAGGCCAGTGAAACCAAGCGCAACGAGGCACTCAATTTTCTATCTCATGACTTGCGCTCGCCCCTGTCATCAATAATAGCCCTGATCGAGCTGGCAAAAAACAAAACCAGTATCGACGAGATGCACTCCATGCTGGACGGCATGGAAAAAAATACCAACAAGACGCTACACCTTGCCGAGCAGTTTCTGCAACTGTCGCGCGCGAACACCAGCGAGAAAATTAATTTCTACGATGTCGATTTTAATAGCGTGGTGATGAATGCAATTGACCAGATCTGGGGACTGTCGAACAAGATGAAAGTAACCATCAGGCGCGAATTTGACCAGGATGAGTTATGGACGCACGCCGAACCTAATCTACTCGAACGAGCAATACTGAACCTGTTATCCAATGCAATAAAACACAGCGATGCCGGTTCCAGTATTCGGGTTACCGTGAAACTGAACGAGAATCAGATTTCCTGTTGCGTCATCGACCAGGGTCCGGGTATCTCCAGCGAAGAGCTACCACATTTGTTCGAGCGCTTTAGCCGAACTCAGGGCGCCGGCGTTGAACGCAAATATGGTATCGGGCTCGGCCTGGCTTTTGTCGATGCGGTCGCACAGCGCCATCAAGGACAGGTAAAGGTTGAAAGCACCCCGGGCAAGGGTTCGATTTTTTGCCTGGAAATCCCGAAACTGGAACCAGTGTATGAAATAGACGAGGAAGAGTAAGCGATCGCCCCTTTTTATAACTGGGTAACTGGCTAAAATAATCCTGCCAGTTACACAGAATTAATCCAAGTATCCTTTAATCAATTGCTTCTGTTGAAGCTCGGCCCACCGGGGCTAGATCATAATCGCGCAACTTGTCCTGGAATTGTCTGAGTCTGCTCCATTCGCCATCGTTCGCAAATCTTGCCTGTAAGGGCCAGCTTTCCGGAACAGCCAGGCGATAACTCCGGCCTGCTGCCTGCAGAATACTCCTGATAGTTGATGGCTCCGTTTCGGAAAGTATTTTCCAGGTATTTATTCCAGAATTTTTCAACAGTACTTCGATCTTCGGGCCTATGCCTTCAACTATTTTAAGATCGTCCTGGCTGTATTTTCCGAATCCACTTTTCCTGTCCCGATTCAGCATGTTTTCCAGCTTGGATACGCCATCCATTTTTTGCAATCTGATCAAATCGTCTACTTTACCTGCAGCCGCCAGCCTGGTCTGCTCCAGCCACGTCGTCGGATCGATGATTTGATACCTTTTGCCGTACTTGTCGAGGATGCTACGCAATTCAGGCACAGTTTTGGCAGCAAGTTGCGACCAGGTAACAATACCGTTTTCCTTCAAAACCGATTCCATGGCCGGCCCGATTCCTTCGATAATCTGCAAATTATCAACCTTAATTCCGGCCGAAAACGCGGTATCATTCCCTTCCCTGACCGGCGATGTGATCGTTGCAGGTTTTACGGTTGCAACATTCATTACCTGATCTTCCCTGTTACCTGGCGCGGCCCAGTTGCGCAGTATTCGCTTTATAAACCTGCCAAGCAGATAGCCGATAACAAAACTCAACAATAGCAAAAATGCGGATTGTAAAATAAACATAATCATGACCTTTCACCCTGTCCAACCTTAGAAAAAAGACCCATAACGATCCCGAACACAAAGGCCAAAATCAGCCAGACTAGCAGTTTTGAAATTAAGTAAGTCATTGTTATTACTCCAATTATTTACGTTCAAGTTTAAATTCGATCCGTCGATTCTGCGACCTGCCTTCGACGGTATCGTTGGATTCAACGGGTTGGTTTTCGCCATAGCCGACACTGCTGATCAGTCCAATATTGGTAATCGCATTAACAATATAGGCTTTAACCGCATCTGCCCGTCTCTGGCTTAACGCCAGGTTATAAGCCTCATCACCGCTATTGTCGGTGTGACCGGCGATTATTAATTTATTTTCCGATACCACTTCATCACACTGTTCAAGCGTGCTAATAATTTGATCGAGTATTGGATAGCTGGTCGCCTGTAATTCGGCCGTATTAGATGCAAACAGAACTTTTTTACCCTTGATCCCAGCATCGAGTCTTGATTGACAGTCCTTAAGCGCAGGATCTTCTTGTGCGACAACAGCCTTCAGATCTGCGGTATTCTCCTGGACAGTTCCTGGTGCCGCTGATCCAGTCACTGCAACCTCTGTATCAAGATTACTGCCTAGCAGTTTTTTGGCCTCGTAAACCAGCATTAATCGTTCGCCATGTGATTCGACTTCGGCCGTTAACAGGCTGTCGCTGTCAGAAATTTTAAGTTGTGCGGTTCCCATATTGACCAGGCTGGGTAATAACTGTGTTGTGGCATCCAGCCAGTCCGCCGTTTTTACCTGCGCGCTCAGGATTAGTTCGTTTACAACATTTTCATTTCCGAAGGTTGCTTTTGCCGCGTTGACCACCGTATCAATCGACGCCTGTGACGCCAATCGACCACCGAGCACAACGGCACCATCCTGTTGTTGAATGGATAGCTCTGACGAGGATAAAGATGGTCTAATTTCAAGTTGATCATCAATAACACGAACGCCGTAAACGCTTTCAACCATTTCAATGACGAGCTGACGTGACTCGGCCGATGGTGCCATTCCCTTCAGCAAAACGTCTCGGCCACGCCCATCGAGCTCGATCGTTACCCAATCAATTTTCTCGACCGATAACTTTTCCATTATTCTGTATTCCAGGTCCGTCTCGATTATTTCCTGCCTGGACAAAATCATAAGTACAAAAAGCAACACGAGTCCGGATAAAGTGATCAGCCACCACATTTTCCAGGGTAAGTCAGCGTGTATCGGGTTTTGACTGTTTGTCATAATTAGTACCTTCCAGGCAACCAATTGGTAAATGTTTTCGAGCCGCATATAACAGCAATACACTGCTCCAGTTGCCGGCATACTACAGGCATTTTTCGGCGACATTTAACGTCAGCACCAGATTTAACAAACATTTAACAATAGGCATACGGTCTGGATGATTCATGTTCGACATTACGCGTGAACGCAGGAAAACCCGAACACAGCCTGGATGGCATCCTGTCATTATTCTTGCCTTGCCGGATCTACTGATCTCTAAAAAAGCCACTCCCGGGGGTATACGAAAATTGATTCTTGAGAATGCTCCCCATGCTGAATTGTTACGAATTGTTAATTATGGATCGAAGGCATTGTCTACTGTGATCGCCTTACCTATAGTGCCCGCGAAATAAGGTGACTTACCTGGCCTTGTAAATTTTGCAGTAACGGAGATGCAGATGGACTTTATAAAAGATTGTTTTGAAGAGCATGGCGATGCCTTAACCAAGCAATTGGAAGGGGCAGGGTTTTCAGCTGATCAAGCCAGGCAATTTTTGCCTGAAGCCGCCTCGGGTATCTTAGAATCAGCCCAGGGCCTGGACGTAGCGGATATAGCCCAGCAGCTGGTCTCGGATGGTCCTTCTCCATTCTTAAGTGCAATTAACGCAAATGCAATTGCCGAAAAACTCGGCATGAATTCTGACCTGGTAACAAAAGGCCTTGCTGCTATCGCACCTGTGTTGTCGCAGGCATTTGCACAAAAAGGTGAGGGCTTGATGGGCGCGGTGTCTTCATTGGCACCGGGAATACTAAAGCGATTTAGCTAACAGAGCACAAAATTGCCTAATTTTTTAAACTTTATATCAGACAGCATAGGAGAGACAAAAATGTCGAGAAGTATCCAAGATGTAGAAGGTATCGGTCCGAAGTATGCATCACTGCTAAAGCGGGAAGGTATTCATTCACCTGAAAAGTTGCTTGCAGTCGGCGGCGACCGGACCGGCCGAAAATTACTGGCAGAGAAAACGTCGATCAACGAGAAGCACATATTGAAGTGGGTGAACATGTGCGACCTGTTTCGCATTAAAGGGGTTGCTGGACAGTTCTCAGAACTTCTGGAAGGCGCGGGAGTTGATACTGTTAAAGAGCTGCGCAACCGTAACGCAGAGAACCTTGCAGAAAAGATGGCCGAAGTGAATAAGGTAAAGCGCCTTTGCAAGGTATCGCCCAGCCCAAAAACTGTAACACGGTGGGTTGCCCAGGCAAAAAAACTGGCGCCAGCTGTCACTTATTAATTCGATTTCAACGCGGAGAGGCGATAACAAATTTTCACTGCGATCAGCAATGAATTGATGTGGCCCAGGCTGTACCTTTTTTGATTTCGAAAAATCCGTGCGACAAAAACCGGGTATTCCCGACCGGGTATTCCCGACAAGGAGTACCCGGCCCAATAAACCGGAGACATACAAATGAACGAATATATAAACAATCTCACAGAAATGCTGGGACCAGTAGCATCAGGAAAACTGGCCCATGCCATCATCGGTCTTTTGATTCTTGTAGTCGGGCTATTTGTAGTCAAAATCCTGGCCGGTATTTTTTCCAGGATGCTTAAAAAAGTTAACTGGTTATATCGCACCAATACCGATGGCTCGATCACCGATCTGGCTTCGCCGATTGCATCATTAATCAAGGCGGTACTGACAATCTTCGTTCTCATGGCTGTTTTACAGCATTTTGGATTAACCGATGTGCTGGCACCGTTAAAGGATATGGTGACGGAAATAACCAGCGCATTGCCCAATATTATTGGCGCAGGAATTATTATTTACGCTGGCTGGATAATCGCGAAAATCGTGTCTCAGATCGTCGCCATGGCGCTTGGCAAATTTGACGAGAAACTGGCTGAAAAGACTGGTAACGATGAGATAAAAGTTTCTGCTTTTGGCAGTGCACTGGTGCTGTTCGCCATTTTATTACCCATCGTTGTCTCGGCGCTCGGCGTGTTGAATATTCCAGCGATATCTGTGCCGGCTTCGGCGATGATCGAAAAACTGATGGCCGCAGTTCCAAACATTATCGGCGCCGGCATCATTCTCCTGGTCGCCTACCTGGTAACCAAGTTCGTAATACATATGCTGAACACGCTTCTCGAAGGCATGCATGTCAACTCGTTACCGGAAAAAATAGGTGTCCAGGGGCTGTTTACTGAATCATTTACCGTAACGCGCCTGATCGGGGCAGCCATCATGTTTTTCGCAATGCTGTCAGCATCGACGGCAGCCATCAACCTGCTGGGTATCGATGTGATCTCGTCTATTTTTGCCAAAGTGATCGAGTTTGGTGGCGGCATTCTTATCGGCAGCATTATTCTCTTTATTGGATATTTTTTAAGTAACCTCGCTTATACAAAATTATTGGCAGGAACGAGTGCTGCGATCGCTAATATCGCGCGCTTCGCGATACTGGGACTGGTATTGGCGATGGGTCTAAAATCTATGGGCCTGGCGGATAACATCGTCAACATGGCTTTTGGCTTCACCATCGGTGGTGTTGCGGTTGCGATGGCGCTCGCATTTGGCCTTGGTGGCAAGGACGCAGCTAAAGCCATTACCGATAGCTGGGCATCCAGGATAATCAATAAATAATCGTCGGCTTCATACCCGGAATGTCAAGGCCCGCAAGCCTGATTCTAAGCCCTTGTGTTGACGCCAGGGTGTTTACTGAATTATCGGCCAATGCTTTGCAAAAAGATGACTCGGGTGCTCAAAGCATTTCACAAAGGTTTAACAATCTCGTTTACCCAGATTGATATGATGAAGACGAACCAAGCTATAACAGAGGCGTAGAAATGAAAACTTTATTTGTAGTAGTAGCAGTATATTCAATCGCACTAATTTCAGGCTGTAGCTCCTCAAGTCAACAATTTGGAAGCAACCAGAGCGAATACGAAGCAGAAATTAATGCTCGTAACAAGGAGCTCGAAGCGCGTGACATGGAAATCGCCGCACGTGATAAGGAACTGATGGCGCGTGACCAGGAAATCAGCGAATTAAAGAAGCAACTGGATCAAAGTCAAAAAGTATCGATGATGACCGCCAGCACAGGTACCCAGCAGGCTGGTCAATCCGATGCTTCGATGATGGCCAGATTGTTACCGCCCAAAGCCAGGGCAGGCCAGTGTTTTGCGCGCGTATTCTCCCCGCCAAAATATAAAACTGAAACCGAGAAGGTTCTCAAGGCAGATGGATACGACGAGGTAAAAATCACACCCGCTGTTTATCGTTCGGAACCCAAGACGGTATTGGTTAAAGAAGCCACGGAAGTTTTAGAAGTGATTCCGGCAGTGTATGGCTGGAAAGAGGAAAAAGTGCTGGTGAGCCCGGAAATTACCGAGTTAAGAGTTGTCCCGGCAGTCTATGCAACCGTACAAGAGCGGGTTCTGGTTAAACCTGCGCATTCGGTGTGGAAAAAAGGTACCGGCCCGATCACCAAAATTGATGAGAGCACCGGTGAAATCATGTGTCTGGTAGAGATTCCGGCCGAGTACAAAACGGTACAAAAACGCGTATTGAAAACACCGGAAACCACCAAGCCGGTCGTTGTCAAGAAGGCGGTTTACAAGACCGTTAAAACACGTGTTGTTAAAGAGCCCGCACGGACGGTGACCCGGAAAGTTCCAGCTGCCTACGATACCGTGGCGGTACAGAAGCTGGTTAAGGCGGCAAGCACCTCAAAGGTCAGCAAGCCCCCGGTTTACGAGACGGTAAAAACCTCTTACAAGGTTAGTGATGGTTACCTGAAGTGGGAGCCGATCTTATGCGAAACCAATGTGACGGGTGACATTATTCGCAAGCTTCAGCAGGCACTGAATACGAAAGGCTACCAGGCAGGTCCGGTTGATGGTATCTACGGCGCTCGGACAACCCAGGCAGTTCGCAAATACCAACAGGACAGCAAAATTCCTGGTAATGGTGAGTTGACCATCGAACTGGTTGAAGCTCTGAATATCAAGTACTGAATATCACCACCTTCGTGAGTTTGGTTGCGGCCATTACGGAAATATCCGAATGGCCGCAATTAATCAGATCTGTGGTATTAACAACAAATCAGAATTTTTAGGGGAAATAACAATGAGTATGATGAGTGAATTTAAGGACTTTGCCATGCGTGGCAATGTCGTTGACATGGCAGTAGGTATCGTCATCGGTGGTGCGTTCGGAAAGATCGTATCTTCCTTCGTTGCTGACGTTTTGATGCCGCCAATCGGCTTGTTGATGGGTGGCGTAAATTTTAGCGACCTGGCAATTATGCTGAAGGATGCTGTCGGTGAAACGGCCCCGGTAATGATCAAGTATGGGTCCTTTATCCAGACCGTAGTCGACTTCGTCATCATCGCGTTCGCGATCTTCCTTGTCGTCAAGGCGATGAACTCGATGAAGAAGCCGGAAGAAGAACCGGCACCAGCTCCGGATACAGGCCCCAGCGCCGAGGAAACTCTGCTGGGCGAGATTCGCGATCTATTGAAGCGGTAGTTGTTCTTTGTCAATGAAATGCTCGAGCCACCCGTGCAATGACGGGTGATTCGAGAAATTCACATATCCGGGCTTCTTCGTGTGACCAGGAGAGAATTTCTAGCATTTTAAAAATTTATAAAATCAAACTTGCGTGAGTACAGAAATGTTAAAGAAACTGTTATTGATTATATTTTTCATCCCACTAGTGTCGAATGCCGCCAACAGTGTTGAAGAAGAACAAGGCGTTTGGAAAGGTGAAGGTGAATTGGGCTTTACTTCTACTTCGGGTAATACAGACTCAGAAAACCTAAATGCGAAACTGGGAATTTCCAGGGAAGAAGGCAAGTGGAAACATGCAGCCTCATTAGGAGCGATCAAGAACACCACCGAAGATGAGACTACTGCCGATAGCTTGCTATTCAAGGAAAAATCTGAATACAAACTTGGTGAGAAGTCATATGCATTCGGGCAGCTGCGATACGAGGACGATGAATTCAGTGGTTACGATTACCAGACATCGATCTCATTCGGTGTCGGCTCACGCTTTATCGAAAATGAACAGCACCTCCTCGATGCATCGATCGGTTTGGGTTATCGAAGCATCAAAGACAGCGAAACCGGGGATTCGGAGGAAGACGCCATTATTACCGGGGAAGCCATCTATGCATACAAAATCAGCGAAACGGCAACTTTTACCCAAATATTTTACGTGGAAAGTGGTGATGAAAACACCCATTCAGAGTCAGATACAGGATTAAAAATGCAGATAGTTGGCAACCTGGCATCAAAGATAAGCTACCTGGTGAAACATAATTCCGACGTTCCCTCCGGCACAGATAAAACAGACAAAATCTTTTCAGTCTCGTTGGTCTACGGCTTTTGAGTGAGAACGAATCTCGAGCGATTGGCAAATAGTACAAATATGCCGGAATTGACTGATTCCACCTGGGCGATACCGGGTGGCTCGAGCATCCGCCTATACCCGTTTTCTCGATACGGCTAATAAAACGAAACCATGTTAATGAAAACTGACCCAAATCAAACTGGCAGAAGAATAAAAATGTTAAATTATTTTATAGATTTGTTAATTGATTCGGTTAAAGTTGAAACCTCCGTGAATACTGAATCGGAGTAATAAAAATGGAAGATGAAGGCGAAGCAGTTTTTGCCTCTGCTTCAGAATAAAAGGGTATCCGATGGGGATACACAAAGATTTCGTTACTGAAATCAAACCTTTATTTGTGACAGGTGACGGACATTACAATTTGGAGGTGGTCGGCGCACCACGCTGCCAAAAATACCTTAAAATGCTCGATAAGCACTTCTTGAAACAAGGCGGTCAGCAAGCGTTAATCGCAAAATTGCATTACGAAAATTGTAATCCTTACGACAACAAGGCAATCAGGGTTGTGATCAATGGCGGGAAAGTGGGTTACCTGTTACCCGGGGATGCAAAATTGTTCAGAAAACGGCTCGAGCGAGTGGGGCAGGAAGGAGCCATTATCGCCTGCAATGCCATAATTACTGGTGGTAAACGAACCTGGAATTTCAAGAAAACAGCTTATGATATTCGGCTCGATTTACCGCTGTCGAAATTGTAGCTTCCAGGTATCTTTCAGCTCTATTACTATCGATGCGAGCCCTGTAACGGCACCAGGTAATCGATTGGTGGTGTATTCCGTGTATTCCAGGTCGGATCACCAGGATTCAAGTAGATCCGTTTTTAAAGGACAACCAGCCCGTTCAGTAACTTTATTATTTCCGGTTTGTACTTATTGGCTAGCGCCGTTCCCGTGAACGCGAGCAGTTGGCTGGCGCCTTTTGAATTGGAGTGGTAATAACCCATGTAAGTCGCCTTGATTCCATTTACGACGCCCGACATTTCCATAAATATTACTTTTTGCCCATTAACAATTCTGTATTCCTTAGTTACAACTCTCACGTTTGTGCCAACTTTTTCCATATTTTCCAATGCAATTTCGGCCAGGTTGTCGAGATTCACCTCGATCGATTCCGTAATGGCCATGGCGTAAATTTCCAGCTTCTTATGCTTTAACTCGTATTCGGCTTCCGGGTTGAGAGCACCTTTTTTTGTGAATCCCCATTTGGCAGGGTTCATCCAGAAACCGAGGTTATTAACCTTGCTTTTGACTGGAAAACTGGCACTCGATGGTTTTTTAAATTTTTTCGAGTTGGTTTTTATAACTTTAGCTTGTGAAGTTCGGGACTGATTTTCGTAATGCCAGGTCCCATCTGAATTTAGTATTACGATTTCGCCTGTACTGGTAAACGCTTTTTCACCAGCAAAGACCAGGGAGGTACCGAGTGTAAATAATACGGTAGCAAGTACCGAGATATAACGTGAGGTGAGCATATTATTCCGCCGCAAAGAGTTACAGGAAAGTTAAAGTTAATATAGTTCAAGAATTTGGGGATTTCAGGGATAGGTAAAGGGAGACAATCAGGAAATTCCGAGCGGCCCGTTAACAGGTATACTGTCCCCGGAATCGGAGTTAACTGTCACATTGAATTCGTGGCAATACAACCGGCACAGTTTTGTTGATAAATCGGTAAAGAACAGAGGGCGCTCGTATGACAAATCGAACCATTTTAATCACTGGTGCCAATCGCGGCATTGGCCTGGAACTAACAGAACAATTTGCAAAGGACGGATGGCAAGTACTCGCCTGCTGCAGGAGTCCAGCCGATGCCGGGGAATTGCAAGCGCTAACCGAACAAGGAACGGCCATTGAAGTACATACACTAGATGTTACTAACTATGAACAAATGGCATCATTGGCAGATCAACTTCGTGACAGACCAATCGATATCCTGCTCAGTAATGCTGGTATCTATGGTTCGAAAGGTGCCAGTTTTGGTGAGATCGATGCAGTGGAATGGCGCAATGTGCTTGAAGTCAATACGATTGCACCACTAATGCTGGTACAGGCATTCGTAGAACAGGTAGCGGCAAGCCAACAAAAACTGGTGGCGGTCATCAGCAGCAAGGTTGGTAGTATCGCAGACAACAGCAGTGGCGGAAGTTACATGTACCGCAGTTCCAAGACTGCAGTAAACCAGGTCGTGAAAAGTCTTTCCATCGACCTGGCCGACCGCGGCATAAGTGTGATAAGCCTGCACCCGGGTTGGGTTCAGACCGACATGGGTGGGCCCAATGCGGAAATCAGCACGGACGCGAGTGTGTCCGGGTTAAAAAACATTCTGCAATCTGCGGGGCTCGCCCAAAGCGGGCAGTTCATCGAGTACGACGGAAGCAGTATTCCGTGGTAGCAACCAGTCTCAGCAAGCCTTGCCACCCCTCGGGGATTCACGTTCTATTCCAACGGAAATTTAACTGACGGAGCGCCGAATGAAACTTGTCACTGTCGCAGCCTCTCCATTTGCCCGCAAAGTTCGCGTTCTGATCCTCGAGCTGGGCCTTCAGGAGGCAGTTACAATGCAGGATCCCGGAGTGGTAACACCGGTTTCCAATAATGCAATGCTGAACGCAATCAATCCACTGGGCATGCTACCCGCACTGGAGCTCGACAACGGGGATTGCCTGTATGATTCTCCGGTTATCTGCGAGTACCTTAATCACGTTGCGGACGGGCCGCTTTTCCCATCTGAGCCAGCCCGCAGGTTTCAGGCACTTGGTTTGCAGGCACTCGCCGACGGCATCCTCGATCTCTCGGTTGCCTTGCGGTATGAGACCGCCTTGCGACCGCAAGCGCTTCACTGGCAGGAGTGGATCGATCATCAGAATGAAAAGATTGAACGCGGGCTCGATGCACTGGAATCACGTTGCGAACAGTTCGAACCATCGCCATTGATAGGAGAATTCACCGTCGCCTGTGCCCTCGGCTATCGGGACTTTCGTTTTGCTGACTCTGACTGGCGCCCCGGACGCCCTGCGCTGACGCAATGGTTCAACCAGATCATGCAGCGCGACAGTCTCGCAAACACGATGCCGGAATAGCCTGCAGATCGATTATTAATGCCTAGCCCGATTCATTCCGATGTGACAGATACGGTACGCATCGGTGCCCGTCGTTTCGAGCAATCACCGTACTACAAGCACTATGCGAACCCAAAAACAGTGCTCGGCGTTGCCGCAGGTCGCTACTACGCGGCTTCCAATGGAGAAGACCCGGTAGAAACCTACTGGACCCTGCGACGCAAGGCAGTTCTTTTCGACGTACCGGAGAAACCCTGGCAAATTGAAGGGCCCGATGCCCTGTCTTTCCTGGAAAAGATATTCGCGCGTCGGATCGGGACTTTAGCGGAAGGACGCGGTCGTTACGCTATAGCATGTACCCCCGATGGTGGCACATTCATGGATGGCATTTTATTTAAACTGGCACAGAATCGTTTTTGGTACGTGCAGCCTGATGGGGCCCTCGAAGAATGGTTGATTGCACATAGTGACGACTTCGATGTAAAAATTTCTGATCCTGCTTCACGGGTACTGCAAATTCAGGGCCCGAACTCCATGAAGATCATGTCGGATGCCTCTGACGGCGCCATCGATGAAAACATGAAGTACTTCGATTCGGGCTACTTCGATATCGGGGGACAGCTGTTGTATGTCTCGCGTACAGGCTGGACCGGTGAGCTGGGTTATGAAATATATTCAGAAGGCGCAACAACTGATCATGACCTACTCTGGAATCATCTGGTTGAAACGGGTTCTCCACATGGCATGGTGTTCGGGAGCCTGGTTGCGATGGGGATTCGACGGATCGAAGCGGGAATCCTGGATAACCTTTCGGATTTCGATGCTTCGATGACACCTTACCAGGCGGGTCTGGGGTCGTTCATAGAACTCGACAAAGAAGACTTTATAGGCAGGGACGCATTGCTGCAAGCGGACCGGGAGACCTTGCTTTACGGCGTAAAATGCCCATCGACGGCACCGCAGGATCACGATGAGATCATGGATGGTCCTACAGGCGTGGGGCGGATGACGGCCGGCGCCTGGTCACCCTTCCTCGAGAATGGTATCGGGTATGTCAGGTTCGAAGAACCCGGCGACTGGGCCGGCAAATCACTATCGATGAAAACCCTGCGGGGTGAAACTGTTGCCTGCGAGATCGTCGCACTGCCTTTCTACGATTCCGAGAAGCGCATTCCTAGAGGCATGTGAATTACGGTGACAGTTACCTTAACTCGAACCTTTGAATTTGGAATTAAGTTAACTGTCACCTTAATTTATTTTGGAATGGCTAATGCCAGGGCTAACCTGGTACGGGTCGCCGATAGCGAATCTCGATCTAATCCATTTATGCAGTTCCATCACGAACATTACCGATAGCGCCAGACCCAGTAAGGTTAGCCACTGCTCAAAGGTAACCGGGCTCGCACCCAGTACATCGCCTAACCACGGAGTATACATCGCGCCAATGTGGACCAGCTGGGCGATCAGGGTGCCGGCCAGCAACAGCTTGTTACGCAACGGATTGTGCCTAAATACGGACAGGGTTTCCGAGCGGCTGTTGAATACATGCACATTTTCAAACAACACCATCAACAGCAGGGTACTGTTGCGCGCCTGCTCCAGGCTGAAACCCTGGTCCAGCAACCACTTGAAAAGACCAAACGCAACCACGCCTATAACAATCGCCGAAATGATGACGCGTTCGAGCATGATGCGGTTGAAAATTGCCTCCCTGGGCGGTCGTGGCGGTCGCTCGAGTTCCCCGCCCTCACCCGGTTCAAACGCAAGCGCGACATCCTGAATGCCGTTCGTTACCAGGTTCAACCAGAGCAGTTGCACCGCCAGCAGGGGTAACGGTAGCCCTGTAATCATTGCAAGCACGAACAGAACCAGCTCGGCCGCTCCTGTAGATATCAACAGGAAAATCACCTTGCGCACGTTGGAATAGGCAATCCGCCCTTCCTCGACGCCATCGACAATCGAGTCGAAGTTGTCATCGGTAATGATGATATCGGCCGTTTCTCGGGCGACGTCAGTACCACTCGCGCCCATCGCCACACCCACATGCGCCATGCGCAGCGCCGGGGCATCGTTGGCGCCATCGCCGCTGACTGCGACGTAATGGCCGTTGCGCTGCAGGGATTGCACGATGTCCAGCTTTTGTGTCGGCTCAACCCGTGCGAATACCGAGGCACCTCGTGTCATGCGGTCCATTTCAATTTCATTGGCCGCTGTTTTCAACTGTGGTCCTGTAACTACCTGCGACTCATCCTCGAGTAAATTTAACTCGCGGCCAATCGCATACGCGGTGACTGGATGGTCCCCGGTCACCATCGCCACCTGAATTCCTGCAGCTTTGCATTTGGCGACCGCTGGTTTCGCTTCAGGCCGCAGTGGATCGATCAGCCCAACCAGTCCAATCAAGGTCAGGTTAACAAGATGCTTATGGTTAAAATCCTCATCCTCCCTGACAACGACATCGCCGCAGGCCAGCGCGATAACCCGGTAACCCCCGGCTGCCAGTGCCTTGGCCTGGGCTTCTACCGCGGCTTTATCGAGATCACTGGTGCCCTCGGCCAGCGCGACCCTGTCACACATCAGCAGCAGGTTTTCAAAAGCGCCCTTGACAAACGCGCGTGTCTTGCCGTCTACCTGGTTAAGACTGGCGCTATAAAGCCGCTCCGATTCAAATGGCATGCTGTCGATCTCCGGGCATGCGCTAATTGCCTCGGCTCGAACCCAGCCCGCCCGGTGAGCCATGATCAACAAGGCGACATCGACCGCATCGCCGTTACTGGCCCAACTGCCGTTCTGGTGTCCGAGGTAACCCTCGTTCGCGAGCACCGCGCATTGGCAAGCCGCATCAAGCAATTTACATTCGTCGGCATCAGGTTTTCCCTGTTCGGTAATAATCTCCCCATTGGGCTCATGGCTGTCGCCGGTAACTTCCCAGTTGTCGTGCCCTGGAAACGCCAGCCGGCGTACCGTTAGCTGGTTTGCGGTCAGGGTTCCCGTTTTATCGGAAGCAATGTAAGTGCAGGATCCCAGTGCTTCGACCGCAATCAGGCGCCGCACGATGACATCACGGCGCGACATGCGTTGCATCCCGATCGCGAGCGCCACGGTCAGCGCGACCGGCAGACCTTCCGGAATAACCGAAACCGCCAGTGCAACCGAGGAAAGAAAAATCTGGGAGACCGGCATCCCACGGAACAATAGAATTATCGCCATTACGACTACCGCACAACCCACGAAAATTGCGACGCGTTGCGTAAAACGCTCCATGCGCTCCTGCAGCGGGGCCTTGGCGCCAATATCGCCAATTACCGATTCGGCGATTACGCCAAGTTCAGTCGCCAGACCGGTACCAACCACGACACAACTAGCGCGGCCCCGGTTAACCAGGCTGCCGGCAAAAGCCATGTTGATGCGATCACCCAGAACCGTATCTTCGCCCAGGATGACGTCAGCCCGCTTGATAACCGCGATCGATTCACCGGATAGCAAGGATTCGTCAATTTCAATATTGTGACTATCAAGAATGCGCATATCGGCGGGAACCCGTTCCCCAGATTCCAGCAGTACGACATCTCCCGGCACAATCTCTTCCGAGTCAATTTCGTATGCATCGCCTTCACGCAATACGCGCACCCGCGTGATCATCATCTTTTGCAGGGCATCGGCGGATCGTTGTGCCGAGTACTCCTGCACTGTACCAATTACCGCGTTCAGCAGAAGTACGGCACTTATAAAAATCGCATCCGAAAACTCCTGGATTAAAATTGATACCAACGCAGCAGCAACGAGTACGTATATCAGGGGGCTCTTAAACTGGTTCAGAAAAACTTCAAACAGTCCCGGCGGTGTTTTTCGAGGTAGCGCGTTTGGCCCATATTGTTGCTGGCGCCGCGTGACCTCAGCGCTCGACAATCCAGTTGCCTGCGCATCGAGGCCAGAAAGGATCCGTTCGCTACTTAATGCATGCGGATACTCAGTAATAGCCGTTTCAGGCGCTATCTGCGTTACGCGCTGATTCATGATTAAAGAATGTAACTCCACTGACGGTGTTGATTATTAGCTTTTATGTTGAAAACCTAGCGTAAAACCTTGTCGTTTCGGTTGATCCGAGTCAATCAAGCAGACTTATTTTCGTTTCGGTTCGTAAATCACCGCTGATCATCGGATATAGAGTGCCAGTTTTCCCTGATGGAGACTCTCATAAAACCGTGGTGGAAGGCAATCTTCGTCCACCAGCGGCCTCGCGATAGCTTCTCGCGCAGACCCTAAAAGTAGCGTGACCCACACGGGGGACAACCTGGAATAGTAACCATAATACTGAAGCAGCCGGATAATCAGACCTGGTTAATCGGGGTGAAGTAGAAAATTTACCTTGTAATATTTTCACTGGCTGATAACTATTAAGTTAATCAGAACTCCTTAATCAGGGGAAATATCAGTCATGTTCAGGTTGCTCGTGGTTCCAATATCTATCGGGGTACTGGCTTTTTTATTCGTCTATTTTATTGCGCCCGTAATTGTTCCGAAGCCGGGTATTGTCGCGTATGTCGCCGAGTTTACCCTTTACTTGTCAAACTCGTATTTCGAAACTATGCCGCCGGTTATTGCCAGTTATATAGCCAATTTGAACCTGGTAATGGTCGCCTTGACGGTGGGATTACTTTTGACGGTGGTTATTCAGCTAGTCGTGATAATTGGAGGCACGTTTATTCGCATCATAAAGTGGATAGTATCGTACCTACGTAAAGGCAGGGGTGAAGAGGTCGTACAGGATTTGTCACCTATCGACCTGGACCCGAGATTTATGGGTTCGAGCCCAGGGAAAAAAATTCTCGGACGCGGCCTCGATACGATTGACCGAAATTAACGGGCACTATCTTTCCCCGATTACTTTCTGACTGACTAGCTGAGCAGCCACGCGGCAGTGGGTAAAGCAATCCCGGTCTGTAGAACTATAACCGGGATTTCAATCGCGAGAAATCAGGCGCTAGTTAGGTCCCTTGAAGCGTGAGGAATCGGCATCTCCAGGCTTATAAGGCGAAGGTAATTTATCCTCACTTCTGCGGTCCTGCCTGATACCCGAAAGTTCCTTTTCGTGAGTGAACAGTATTTCCAGGGCAACTTTATACGTGCTGAACGCCCGGTGGTACCGATCCTGGTCCGGGAACAGCGTGTTGATGTATTCCATCATCAGCGCAGTCGGCAGGCCGACCAGCGAACTGATGATCGCCACGGCAGCACCGGATTTGAGATCTCCGCCCTGGCTCAGCGCCAGGTAAAATCCCGCAAACGTACCGATAATACCGATCAAAATGATCATGAAGGGCGCCCGGCCGAGCAGGCCGCCAATCGCCTCCGAATCGAAGAACTTGTAGGTCGTGCCGAAGTGCGGATTCCGATCGAGCGCGATGCGGCTGATCATTTCGTAATCCGGCGCCTGACCATAATCCTGGTCCTTCAACTCGTTGGTCGTCATATCGATAATCGCTTCGGTGCCGTTGACCATATCGAACCAGCGGTCGAACAGCTTGGGCTGTTCTCCGGTGACCAGGTTTTTTTCCACTAGGTCTTCCTGGGTTTTATCCAGCAGAATGTTCGCCTGGGTATCGAGTTTGTGCGATTGGAGCTTGAGCTTTTCCGCCTCCTTGATCTTGGCGCGCAATTCCTCGAGATAAGGGTCCTTGCCCGAATACAGCGTGACGGGAATGGCCAACTGGGAAGCCGACAGCGTCGGGTCGAAGTTGGCGGCCAGGGCTACCTCGGCCTGCTGTCGCACACTGTCCACGTAGTCCAGGTCGGAAGGCGTTGTTTGTACTTTCTTGTACTCGAAAACCGCGTAATAGAATGCCGTTGTGAAACGACTGAGCGAAGCGATCTTGTAATGCAAACCGAACTTGAAAAACAGGAACACGACGAAGCAAACTGCGATACCGCCGATAAACAGTCTTCCGATCATTTGGTTGGTGAGCTGTATATCGAAAAAGAACACGAAATACACTGCTGCCGCGAGAATAACCAAAAATATATACTTAAACATTGTTGCTCCCTAACCCATAGCCAGGATTTAAAATAGTGTTCTACTCTTCCGAATATAGTTTAAATTCGAGAATAGACGCCTGCTCCTTCTTACAATCGTACTCGAGACATTTTGCCTTTTGTCCCACTAGATGACTGGGAACCGGGTTTGCAGTCCGGTATCCCAATGCTTCAATGCCCAGGTCGGCTTTCAACTGAGCCCGGTACTCGTAATCACCCATTTCAGTGGCATCGAAAATGAAGCTATACATGGCAAGGGCGCGATCGTTACTCAATTTTAAATTGTATTCACGCGCCTCTTCCCCTTCGAAAGAGGTATCGTTGATATCGAAATATTTACCCCGGAAAATCGGAGAAGTCAGACCGGAAATTTTGAGCGACTCTATCTGTTTGGCCGCGTTTTCATTTTCGTAAATACTCCTCGCATACTTGGGAATCATGACCCGGAGTAAATCCTTCATGCTGTCCGAAAGCTCAGCGGATCCGCGCACGAAATAGGATTCCTGGAAGTTGATCCTGACCTTGCCGGTCTTTTGGTCGATATCCACGTCTCCTTCATTGGAGTCCTTGAAGTTCTCGAGAAGGTTGTCGACGATCTGTTCCCTGACCTTCTCTCCCTCTTTCCTGGCTTTCTCAGCCTCGAGAAAAGGCTTCAGCTCTGCATCCTTCGCTGCCTCGAGCTGGGCAAGCTGCTGGGCCAGCTCATCCGCGTGTTCCTGCTCAACTTCTGCCTTGGCATTCTCTTTAGCCGTCGCGGCCGCTGCTATCGCTTCTGCTTCAGCTTCTGCTTCTGCCTGCTTCCTGGCTTCCTCTGCGGCTGCTTCCGCCGCTGCCTGTGCCCGCTGTTTAGCCTTTTCAGCCGCTGCCTGTGCTTCTGTCTCAGCTTCCGCTTCTGCCTGCTGCCTGGCTTCCTCAGCCGCGGCCTGTGCCGCTGCCTGTGCCGCTGCTTCCGCTGCTGCCAGTTCCCGTGCTTTTTGCGCTTCAAGCTTGGCTTGCTGGGCAGCCAGCTCTTGTGCGAGTGCCTGTTCAGCCTCTGCTGCTGCCTGCTGCCTGGCTTCCTCTGCCGCGGCCTGTGCAGCTGCCTGTGCGGCTGCTTCCGCGGCTGCCAGTTCCTGTTGACGTTGTGCGTCTAGCCTGGCTTGCTGAGCAGCCAGCTCTTGTGCGAGTGCCTGTTCAGCCTCTGCTGCTGCCTGCTGCCTGGCTTCCTCTGCGGCGGCTTCTGCCGCTGCTTGTGCTGCTGCCAGTTTCTGTGCTTCCAGTTCTTCTTTTTGCTTTGCCAGAGCCTCGGTTTGTTCCTGTTCTGCCTTTGCCAATGCCTGCTCTTTTTCCTGTTTTATCTGCTCGGCTTCCCTGGCTGCTTGCGTGTCCCGCTCGATACGTTGCTGCTCTACCTTTGCCACCTCAACTTGTTTTTGCATCTCGAGTTCTGCTTCCTTCCTTTGCAACTCTTGTACCCGCTTCATCTCGACTTCAACAAGTGCCTGCTGGGTAGTTTCGAGTTGCGTCTCCTTGGCCGTAACGACCTGCTCTAGCTGTTCCTTAACTGACGTTACTTCTGCTTCCTTTTGTTGCTCCAGCTCAGCTACTTCCCTTTTCTTTTGTGCTTCAAGCTCGGCCGTTTGCCTTGCCACTTCCTGCTCTTGCTCAAGTTCCAACTTGGCGACGAGACGTTCATATTCCTCCGAAGCCTGGCTTTGCTGCTCGGCCAGCATTTGTGTAAATTGAGAGACTAATTGTTTCGCTTTCTGATCTCTCTCGGCCTCAATTTCCTCTAACGACTTCACGGCATTTTGTGCCAGGATCTCGCGACGTTGCTGCCTGGCCTTTTCAGCCGCGGCAAGCTCTTCTTGCAGTTTTTTGTAATCGACAGTGATCTTCTCGATCGTCTCCTGACTTTTCTCCTGCGAGGCAATGATTTCATCACTCGAGTAAATCATGAACACGATCGCCAGCACGGCGAACAGATCGATCATCGGAATCAGTGCATCGATCGTCTTTGACTTGTTCGTATCAGGTGGTGTATTGAACATGAGCTACGTTTCAGTTAGTTCCAGATTGTTTGGTTAATATGTGTATATCGAGATTAATAATAGTCCAGACTGGCAAAAAACCACGGTCAATTTTCGGTGGCACCTGTCACGGTTGGTGGGTGGGCGTGGATCGGGTCTAAAATCTGTGCTCCGCACTCGCCTTGCGTTCGAGGCTGCGCAGTAATTTTTATATAAATCAACCTCTTACCGGAGCTTCTTCAAATCTTGATGAGCAGGCAAGAAATCGAACGGGTCGGTATCGAATCATTGCCCTAAAGAATTCCATTCGCAGTAACGGGCCTAACCAGGAGGATCGTTTTTTAAAAATGCCGATATTAGATAGGGTGCCAGGAGTAGCTAGGGTGCCAGGAGCGGAAGCGAATCTGTGCAATATCCATGGGTGCGCACATTCTGAATTACAGGGGACCGTATGCCTATTTCAATTCCGGATTTTCATTACCACATCATTACTCCAAAATTGCCCCTTCTGTGTTGCCAATACAAGCGCACACGCAGTATATAGGTGCGACCGGCAAATAGCCTTTCTTCGAAGTAGGCATTAAAGTCTTCGCCACTGTCATCATCGCCGACCCTGTAACGCGGCTTGCCGTCGATCTCTTCAAACAGCACCATCACAGCATCGGCATTACCGAAAGTTCCAAATTCATACCAACGCGTTGCCGTCGGTTTCACATAGAAATTTAGTTGTTTTCCCGGGTTAATGGTCACCCGGACAGACCTGAACGGTTTCAAAACCTTATAGTCATTGACTGACAGCGGAGGGTAAAAGATATTGCACCACTCTTTGTCTCTCGCTGATAGCCCCGGTCTTGGAATCAGTGGCCTGGTCTGGAATTCCTCAGGCTTGAGGATCATGCCTTTGTCGAACGGGTAGTGCATGATGGAATCTTTGTCCCACTCAGAGCCGCGTACCTCAGCTTGCTCCAGCTTTCTTATTATATTCCAAAAGGTTGTTTCACGACTCCAGAAATTCGGTGGTCCCGCAAGATTTGCATAAACTGCCTCTTCATCCCACTCGATGCCCGAATTCGGGTTTTGGTGTTCGTGTGGAAATCCGAGAGTGTGTCCGATTTCGTGAATTGCAGTATCGATGTCGTTGCGGATATTCCAACCAAAATTCATCGTCTGATCACTGATACCCTGATCGAGAACATCTCGACCGACGTAGGACCACGCTCCATCACCACGCCTGAAGCCAATCCTGATTTCAGCTTCATCTGCCGAATCAACCTCGACGAACTCAAGGCCAATTCCTACATTTTTCCATCTCTTGAATGCGTCACGGACAACATCGCGCTCAGCCGCGGTGCCTCGTTGACCCGCGTTTTTAAAGAAATAGTAGTGAAGCCGCGTGCCGTTCGCCCACTTTTTATCTGAGATCCGTATAAGAGCCGCGCGGTCGCTATTAACTCGTCGTCCAAATTCTCGTTCAGGGGTGACCGGCTGGCAGCAATATTTGAAGGAGATCTTCTGCTTTTTAACCGATTGAGTTTTTTTTCTATTGTTACGTTTCTTTTGTGTTGTCTTTTGTTTATTTTTCGCGGCCATCAAAAATTCCTCATATTTGTCCTATTTCGACTTAGGTAGCAAGTCAATCTCCAGCTCAAAGAGTTACCTCAGTACCAGGTGACCGATCTTTCGCAGTCTATAAATAGCTTTGTCTAAAGCACCTGTGATCAAAATACTGCCGCAAATTACGGACAGGTCAAGGTATTGCTATTACAAGAAGAAAAAAGTCTCTTTTTATAATAAGGGACAGACCTGAGCAGTTTACTCTACGTAATATCGAGTTGTACCCAGAGTGGGCGATGATCAGATATATGATGCTTTACATGTCGATTGAACAGACCAATTGCTTTGCTCTTCGGCATTTGACTCAAAAGTTTCTCCCACAATGGCTTAAATGCAGCCTTGTCGAAATCAAAAACGCCTTGTGCGGTTATTCTTGTTTTAGGAATTGTTGGGGCAAACGCCATTTGGTCATATGTCCTGTCGTTGCCCAGGTTCGAACCTCCCGTCTTGGATGTGTAGTCAACTGGACACCAACCATACTTTACTAGTTCCTTGTAGGTGCTTTCCGTCTTTTCCATTGCTGGTACGTTCATATCTCCGATCAGAATGATGTCCTTGTCATATGTGGTCGCTTTGTTCTTTCGACGGTCTGCCCATCTTGCAAGCGCGTGAATCTCAAGAACCCGCCTCGCGTACTTCTTCCGATCTTCTTTCTTCTTTGAGTTCTGGAATTCCCCAAAGTACAGGTGGACATTGGCCAGTACAAAGTCAAATTTTCCAGACGAAAATGATCCGATAAACGGGTTTCTGTCAAATGGGACAAATCTGTGATTCTGGAACTTGTCGATACGATTGACTCCATTTGAGTCTGTCCATCTGACTTTGACGGTTCTTTTCGGATACTCTCGGGGCCTTAGTGCCAGCTCACCGAACAGATTAGTCGGAGTGACTTTATCTGTGTGATAGACGAATGCGAGACGCTCATTATTACCGGCTGTATCGGACATGATGAATTTATACTTGCTACCCATCATCTCAACAATTTTAGCAAAGGTTCTAAATTCGTCGTTAACCTCTTGCACTGCAACCAGGTCAAAGCGTTTTAAGATATGCGCCACCAGTTTCCTGGCGTTTGGCGTTCGGTCTTGCGCGCCGAGATTGGCAATATTCCAGGATGCTATCAGCAGGCGTCCGTTTACAGATTTCGGAACTGTGCGTTTGCTGAAATGTCGGGTAATAGCTGCCTTTTCCCTGGTGGAATTGTAGGTATGCTTTGGAACTGGGCTTTTGAACGGAATCGCCATGTTGTTCTCTATTTATTTTGTTGATATTCGAAGTGATGGCTAACAGTGTAGTGGGGTCAGGCTTTACAATCCACAAATCAAGCGCGACCTTCCTTGGGTTTTACGACACGGCCGACCATAGCGTAACTCACGCAGAATAATCACCTGCCACGGTCCGAGTACAATGCCCACTCAGATAATCCATTGCCATAGCTTCTCGACGCTTGCTAAATTTTTCTTCGAAATGTTTAAGCGGTTCGGGCGGCGCCTGTTCCTGTTTTCTGGGAATATCTAACCCGGACTGGTCTGGATCACTCTTGCACTGGACATTCTCTACAAATTTGTCAGCCCCCAGATATATTTGATTCTTCAACGAATCCCAGGGGGAAGGCTGGTTTTCATAGTCAGGGGACAGCAGGCCGGCTCTACAGGAACGCTCGGCGGTAAAAAGGATTGGGTATACTGTCTCCGGAACTGCTTTCGGAATTCGCTATGCGCAGCTTATTTAACCGCCTACCCCTGTCTATCCTGATCGTGTTGTGTCTCACCCTGGGATTGGCTCCTTTCACACCTGAACCGCATCTTTGGGAGAAGCTCAAGATGCTGGCTTCGGGTGAGCTCAACGAACCCCTCGACATTTTCGATTTATTGCTCCATGGAACCCCATGGCTACTGCTGATCATCAAGCTATTTTTGGCGTCAAAAAGTAAACCGGAAGAGTAAATTTAGATGCTGAAAGGTCTGGCCCCGATCATTTCTGGGCACCTCGTCTATACTTTTATTTTTTAAACGGCCAACAAATCCGGGCTTGCGAAATTTTTAAGAAGAGGGAAATATGAAGACTTCGATGGTAAGGAGTTTTGTCTTTACCCTGCTTGTATTAAACGCCTCGATTACTTATGCAGCGTCCATCGAAACTGTTTTTGATGATGCCGCCCTTTACACGGTCAAGATTGAGACTACAACCAGGCATCCATACATAAACGACACGCATGGAACCATTACGGGTGCAGGATTCCTGATCAACAAAGCCAAAGGCTGGGTGCTTACCAATCGTCACGTGGCTGCAGAAGCACCTTCTTCTGTCAATGTAAGATTCAAGGGTGGCGATTATTTTGCTGCAGAAAAGTTCTACCTCGACCCACAGATTGATTTAGCACTGGTAAGAATCCCCGGCGAAGCTATCCCGCAAAATGCAACAGAAGCCAGGCTGGGCTGCAACGAAAAGCCCGAGATGGGTAACCCCGTCGTCGTCTTTGGTCATCCTGCCGGTTTGAACTTTACCGGCACCCGCGGAATTATATCAGGCACAACATTCGTGGGTGGCAACGAATCACTTCAAACCGATGCGCCACTCAATAGTGGTAACTCCGGTGGGCCATTAATAAGCCTCAAATCGGGGAAGGTTGTTGGGGTTAGCCAGGCGAAGATAAGCAGAAACGACACAGAAGGTTTAAATTTGACTGTTTCGATAGACCATGTCTGTAAAATTGTGTCACTGATCGAGGCAGATCGAGACCCTTCACCACCCTCATTTCCAATCGTGTTTATCGCACATGATTCGGATAGGCCCCGCCTTGTCGTGGCGCGCTCCTATTACGCTGACAAATCGCTATTAGAATTTGGAGATATTATCAAGCGTGTTAGTGGCACAACCGAACAAATTACAAATATCGACCACCTCATGTATCAACTCCGCGGAGTCAAGGAAGCTGCAGATCTGGTCATAGAGAGGAACGGAGAAAAAATGATCGTGACCTTACCCTTCACACCTCAACCAAAAATGCTCGAACAAACCGGCCTTGCGCTTTCCGGCATGACGCTTAGCAACTTTAACCCGATCGACAGGGGCGAGGGTGGATACGAAGATGCAGTTTACGTGGCCCATGTTGCACAAGGTTTGGAAGCTTATAATGCATGGTTCGAAGATAGCGATCTGATATATTCCATCCAGGGAAAGAGAGTCTTTTCAACTGACGAGGTACATCAACTTATGGGGCGCCCGTTGCGAGACTTTGCACCACAAAGCATAACAATGCACAACTAATCCCCGCAAAACTCCGTACAAAATAAAGATGGTGCAAGAGTTGGTATCTTAATGTTTGGCTACTGCTGAAAGAGCTTATTTATCAACCAGGCGCTCGCTTAATTCAATTCCGCTCCTAATATCGAAAAATACACTTCAAGTCTGCGTGAGCGCTGGTAAAGCGCTCCAGATAGATAGGGATTTGAATATTAATTTTGAAATCAACGTATGCTTTGAGCAAACGTTTGAACATCGTCGACTAACAGTTGCGATTCCTCCATTGCACCAAAATGCCCACCGCGTGGCATTTCGGTCCAGTGCTAAACATTGTGGAAGCGTTCTATTTTTAGGATATATTTTTGGATGGTGAGCGCGATCGCCCCGGAGCCGGTGGCGAAGGTACTTCATGGCGAACCAGGGATTCCCTCCCCTGATTTCGGAACGCAGATTAAAGCGTCAGCACCAACTAGCTGTTCTCGGGCTCGTCTTCGTCATCTTCATCTTTATCGTCGTCGTCCTCATCATCGTCGTCCTCATCATCGTCGTCCTCATCATCGTCGTCTGACTTTTGTTTATTGTCCTTGTCTTTCCTCTTATCTCCATCTTTCCTCTTATCTCCATCTTTCCTCTTATCTCCATCTTTCCTCTTATCTCCATCTTTCCTCTTATCTCCATCTTTCCTCTTATCTCCATCTTTCCTTTTATCGTTCTTATCCTTCTTATCCTTCTTATCCTTCTTGTCCTTCTTATCCTTCTTGTCCTTCTTATCCTTCTTGTCCTTCTTATCCTTCTTATCCTTCTTATCCTTCTTATCCTTCTTATCCTTTACTTCATCTTCTTCGACTTCGGCTCCCTCGCTCGATTCCGTGTCGGTTTGGTGGGAACTAGCCAAAATGAGTGGCGTGGAAACGAAACCGGTTGCCATCGAAGGTGTCGCCATAAAAAACGCGATTATGAAAGGTAAAATCAGTTGCTTCATGATGATTAAGTCTCTTGTAAGTGAATTAAAAACTTGTACAGGCGATCATGCCAGCCCAGGTGCCATAAGACACCGTAACTATTTAATATAAAATTACATAATGACAGCCAAAGCGTACGTCCGGTGGCATTGTCCAAGGTTTTGTCTTAATCCAGCATGAACGAATCCAGGAATCTTGTTTTTATTATTTACATCACGATTTCACCTATGCCCGGCAATCGTGAGCAGACTCAATGGTCAGTGGCTTGTTGTGAGATTGGTGCCGGGACGGACAAAATCGCCAGGAGCGATTTTGCGCGAGCGAAGTGAGTCCAAAGAACTCGGCTCAGGGATGAGCCGCGCAATCGAACTGGCCCGCATTCGGCGGTCCGCGTTCGGCACCGACACGAGGATATTCAGTCGGATATAAATTTTCTTAGCTTAATAAAAACAGTTACTTACGCGCTTCCCATTTCAGTTTGTGCCAGTAAATAGCAGTAATTTACGGTTAATGGGGCACAAATTTGGCACGCAACTACGGTAGTCATTTCAATAGAGCTAAAGGGGGCAGACCACGTATTTAACTATTAGGCCTTTAGAAAAATGTGGTCTGCGCCCTATATATTTTTGAAAAAGGGATCGGCATAAAAGCCGATAAACCTTAAAAAATGGGGCGCACCCACAGTGCTTTTATTTCGGGGAATTCGAGTGCGCCCCATAATTATGTGCGCGACCGGGATGGCATCGTCAATTTCCCTGTAACACTAGTGCCCAATGCGGGTTACCGTGATCCTGGCCACCGGGTTGCGCCAGTCATAGATGGCTGGCTGCAACAGCAGATCGCCAACGCCATGAATGCCACGATGGATATGCACATAACCCTCGTCATCGGGATTTTTGTAGGTCGACAAGCCTTCGCCTTCGCAGATCGGGCCGGGAATGTTCACACACAATTCGTCATTCGGTTCGGTGCCCGCGTCATAGCCAGGTGAATAATAGGTTTGCGTGCCGCGTTTCGGTGCTTTGACACTGTCGAGCGCAATGAATCCGTCGTTGGTCGGCAGCATCATCGCGGCAAGGCTGATTCGCCGCGCCCCGTGACGGGCTTTCAACACGACCGTAACTGAGTGGCCTGGCATCAGCGGGCCTCCCGAATTCTGCACATCGGCCACTTGGTTCATGTCTTTGAGCGCAGCTTCGAGTAGCGAAATATCGCCAGCCTCGGCTATCGCGGTCAATTCCTCGCTCGCGGGCGAACCGAGTCCAATCAGATCGATCTGCCTACGGTGACTTGCAACCAGAATCGGTGTAAAGATTATGGCGTTGGTCAGGTTCGTAATCGTCACATGGTAAGTAGGCCAACCGCTGGACTGTGCTGATGATGAGATAACAATCAAGCTGGATACAAGCAGCGCGCCCAGCGCTTTCTTCAGGGTTGTAAGCATGGTCTTTCCTCCTCGAATAAGAGGCTTGACTATGCGTACTACAGATCACGTGGCAATCACCAAATTATAAAATTTTTATCACTTCAAGCCGTCGCCGGCAACGAAAATCGGAAGGTTGTGCCCTGGTGCAAGACGCTGTCTACCGACAAATGACCGCCATGCATTTCGACGATGCGCGACGCGATCGCAAGCCCCAGGCCGAGCCCGGAATCGGTGTCACCTTTACCCGTGCTACTGGCCTTTTTATAAAAACGCTTCAGCACGTAGGGTAATTCTTCGGCGGCGATGCCGTAGCCGGTATCCGAAACTGCGATCTCGACGCTGCAATCACGCGGGGCGACCTGCAGGCGAATATGCCCTCGGTCCGGTGTATGCTTGAACGAATTATCGATCAAATTATCGAGCACGCGCTCGATCATGCCCACATCGGCCGATACATCAGGCACCTGCTCGTCGACTACTACGTTGAATTCGATATTTTGCTCCCGCGCGCGCAGATAAAACTTGTGCGACACATCGAAGGCCAGCTCCGCAAGCGAGAACGACTCCACGCGTGGCTGCAACTCGTTGGCATCCAGCTTGGCAAGCTCGAACAGCTCTTCGACCAGCCGCGTCAATCGCTGCGCATTTTCATAAGCTATGCGCAGGTATTTCTGCTTGTTTTGCTCGGAGAGTTCTTCCGGTTTGAGTTGTAGCGTCTCCAGAAATCCACTTAACGAGGCCAGCGGCGTGCGCAGGTCGTGTGAAATATTGGCCACCATTTCACGACGCGTGGATTCGACTTCCTGCAAGTGCTGCATTTGCTCCTCGATGCGTTGCGCCATCTTCTGGAATGTCACGGTCATACTCTCGATCTCGTCAAGTGTGGCATCATCAGGCTCGACCGCAAGCTCGTTTACCTGCAAGTGATTGTCCTTGAAGGTCTGCATCGCCGAACTCAACACCCTGAGCTTGCGCATCAGGAAGAAAAACAACAACAGGCCAGCGACAAAGGCGAAGCCCAGCGCCACCGCAATCGAGGCTGCACTCCAACGCATGATCAGGCTGCGTTGTAACACATCCGAGATGCGGTTGATTTTCTCGCTGCCAAGAATGGCATAGATATAACCCTGTCGCTGGTTATCGACGTCAATCGGCGCCACGCTGAAACTGTTCTGGCGCGTGGCATGGCCGGGGTCGTCACCCATGATCAAGCCCGCATCGCGCTGCTCGAGAAAGCGGTTGACCGGGCCTAGCGAGACCTGTTTTTGCTTGACCTTGTCCGGCGCCATCGAATGGCCGATCACCTGGCCATCGGCGTCGAGCAGGTACAGCTCAAGGCTTGGATTGATGATCATCACATTTTGAAACAGCTCCGCGAGGTTGTTCTGCTGTACCTGCCCGTCCTCGATCAGTACATGCTCCCTGACGATATAGCGTGCCAGGTCCTGATTCAGTTGCTGACTAACTTCCTGCTGATACATCGGCGCGGTGTACATTGCGACGAACAGAAACACGGCGCCGATGCCGAGGAACAGCAAAAACAAAACCAGTACCAGCTTGATGTAAAGACTGTGAAACATCGGCATTCAGGCATCGCGGAAGCGATAGCCGACACCCCAGACGGTTTCGATGAACTGTACCTGACAAGATACCCCCTCGATTTTTTTGCGTAGCCGGTTGATGTGCGAGTTAACCGTGTGTTCATAGCCGGTATGGCTGTAACCCCAGACCTGATCGAGTAACTGCCCGCGGCTGAAAACGCGGCCCGGATGACGCGCAAAATGCAACAGTAAATCAAATTCCCTGGCGGTTAACTCGACCGCCTGTGCATCGATGGTGACGCTGCGCCGGGTTGCGTCGATGACGAGGGATTGGATTTCGATGCGCTCATCCGAAGCACTTGTCGCCGAGGGTGTGACAAGCTCGCTACGGCGCAGGATAGCCTTGACTCGAGCCTGCAACTCGAGAATGGAGAACGGCTTAGTCAGATAGTCGTCTGCGCCGAGCTCGAGACCGAGCACACGATCGAGTTCGCTGGATTTGGCAGTTAACATCAGGATTGGAATCATGATCGACTGGCTGCGCAGTTTGCGGCACAGCTCAAGTCCATCGAGCCCTGGCAACATCAAGTCCAGCACAATTAGTTGGTAGGCATGGTTGCTGGCCCGATTGAGACCGTCGATACCATTGGTTACAACGTCTACCTGGTAGGCATTGTCACGCAAGTGGAGTTCAAGTAGGTGGCAGATGTCCGGGTCGTCCTCTACAACCAGGATCCGCTTGCCGCCTGCCGTTTGGCGGGGCCATTTTTGATCAAGCGCCTGGCCGGACTGAAGGGGTTGCGTCATAAATTACTCCAGACTGACTATGGAGTTTTGATTGCAATTGCGAAACAGAGTTCAATCGGGCCGCGCTCGAATGCCAGGGTATCGATTGCTAATTCTTAGGAAAAAGCGAAACCAGGGCTACCTAGAGAGTTGCACCTGGTTTCGCCGAATACTGACCCCGGTAAAATCAGGTTTCGAAATTGCCCTCGGCTTCGTCGCACTGAGCCTTGGTCATTTCCAGAAAACCCTGACCCTTACAGGCGTTTAATCCCTTACAGCTGCTGGTTGCGGTTTTACACGCGCTATGTCCCTTGCACGAATTGGCGCCCATGCATTTGCCGACCTGGCTGCCCGCTGAAGCAGACATGGGTGCGGTTGCCAACAAGGTCGCAGCTGCAATCGCGATCGCAGCACCAGTGGTTTTTTTTGCTGTATTCATATTTGTTGTGTCCTCATTCAAGTTTAATTTCGACTTTACTTCGCGGTGAAATCCAGGGGCCGCAGAGATAAAGCATACTTCAACCTCGTCATTTGCCGGTATGCATTCTTCCGTTGATCCCGGCAGTTCGAACGAGCCGTAAGTATTGCGCAATAAATTCACAAAAGTATCACGGCCGCTAATAGCATTCACTTGCCGCAGTATTAGTTGAATACGTTTGAATCCAAAGGCAAGCGAAAGCTGCCGTATATTTTTTTGGCTCGGGAAGAAATTAGTGTCAGGGGCGGATGCTCATTTTACCGATCCCAAAGTCCATTACCGATCCGACTCAGACTCTCATTCACTACAAGAGTTTCCCTCCTGAATTGGGGGGCACTTTACGGTTCCGAACGAACAGTAAACGCAACAGTCGCCTTCGTTGGGCTTGAGCAGCGTATGACAGGACCCACACTCGTAGTAATACTGGCAGGCATCGGTTGGCATGACCTCGGTTTTACTGTGACCACAATGCGGGCAAATAAGAGTTGATTCTAAAATTATTTCTGTCATCTACGTAATGATTCTAACTTGGTTAATATGAAAATTATTTGATTTCAGGTTCGATATTTTGGGCGGCATCACAGTGGCGGTTTGAGGGCCAGAAAATATCCCAAATTGATACAGCTACCATTAAGCCCAGAGCGCCATAAATAGCATCGGTACGCCAGTACGTGGCGAACCAGAAATTGAGCACCAGTAAGATTGTGATGGGTCCTATGGCGCCCAGAACCGAGCGATACCATTGGCGGTGATAAAGGTAACCCAGAACGTTTACCAGCAAAGTCAGGATAGCCGCGCCGGGCAATATCCTGGTGAGCAAGAAGCCTTCCCATTGGGCCAGAAATCCTAGTCCGATGGCTGCGCCCAGGCTGGCTATAGCCGGAAAACAGAATGAGCATCCCATGGCAGCAACTACGGCACCAAGGGAACCTGATTTGTCACCTAACCTGGTTACAAGGGAAAGGATGTTCGCCATCCGGCCAACCCCCCACGCTTATGACAAGGGCATTACTGTAAACCCCGTACTTATGTACGGAGTCAATTGGCATAGACCGATTATTCTTCGTTCAACAGGGTTTCGATTATTGGGCAATGTGCCTGGTCTACATTGCTGTTGCATTGTCTGATCAAATCCTGAAGCACATTCTCGAGGCGCTTTAAATCTTGCACCTTGGCTTTGACGCGATTTAGCTTTTGTTCGGCAAGTGATTGCACATCCGCGCACCGCCCCTCCGATAAAGTAAGTAGACTTTCAATTTCATCGAGACTAAATCCCAGGGATTTTGCTCGCTTTATGAAAAGTAACCTTTGAAGGATTTCACTATCGTACTGACGATACCCGACCTTGGGTTTGGTGGGTTGCTTGATTAGACCACGCCGCTCATAGTAGCGAATCGTTTCAACATTGATTTCAGCTTTACTCGCCAGCCTTCCGATCGTTAAACCCATGTCAAATGCATGCTAAAGTCGATGGAATGTTCAAGATAACATATGTTGACTTCTTAACCGCTGCTCCCTATAGCTCGAGCGTCGCTTGTCGGCCGTTCACCGAAGTCTGCCATGGCTTCGTTAGCATCTGGTTACGAGAAAATAGATCCTAAAGTATCCTAAATCAGCTGCAGAGATCGACTACTACGAAACATCGTATTTGTCTGGAAATCATAGACCGCCTTGTTATTGAGCATCCATTGTGATTGGAATCTCATGCTTCATGCCGGCTTCGAAATGACCAGGAATGTTACACGCAAAAACGACTATATCGTCTCCCATGAAGCGCCACGAGAGCCGACCCGTCTCTTCGCCCGCCAAGGATAAGGTGTTTGGATCTTCATGTTTCATATCGGGCATCTTTCGCATCATCTCCGCATGCTTAACCTGGTCCTCAGCGTTGCCAATGGAAAACTCGTGTCGTATCGCGCCGTTGTTGCGTACGATAAATTCGATCGTTTCTCCGTGTTGCAAAGTTCGTAGCTGGGGTTCAAATACGAAACGCATACTATCGCGCATCGATACCGTTATCCGACGATCTGGTTCGCCAGTACCCGGCGCACCGACGCTATAGATTTCATGGCCATGGCTATGATCGTGGATTCCACCAGCGAGTACCAGGGCCGGGAAAAGAAGAAGCACATAAGTGAATGGCATAATTTTCATTTTTGATTCGCTCCAATTTTGATCTGATAAATCTTGCGAGGTCTCGTTAACGATACCTAAAGAATTTACTCGCGATTCGGTTATTGTAATAACTGCGGGATTAGCTCCTGATAGGGTCGATAACCCTCTATTTTTTCACCGTTGCTCTTGAGCAGTGCCGGGGTTCCACTTATACCAATCTCGTTGCCAGCGCGATAACCGCGGTCGATCGTCGCGGCTGCGACGCAATCACCGGCCGGTAAACCATCGAACTGCTGGTTTTTAGCCTCTGTCATAGCCAGGTTGCGGTCCTCTGCACACCAGACCGATTTGAGGTGTTGATACCCAGGTCCGCTGCTACCACCGCGGGGGTAGGGCAAATACCTTACGGTAATGCCGGCCTCCTGTAATTTATCAATTTCGCTATGCAGCTTCTGACAATAGGGACAAGAGGTGTCGGTAAACACATTCAGCGTAGCCTTGCTTTCACCCTTGGCGGCGAATATCACCAGATCTTCATCGCTAAATGCTGCCATGGTCTCGACCGCGGTGACCCGGCGTGACTGCTCGGTAAGATTTCGACCACTCTGCAGGTTCACCAGGTCTCCCATCAAGGCATACTTGCCATCGTCGAGCAGATAAATATAGCGATTGCCGATTTGCACCTGCCAGACATCTTCGATCGAGGTTTCCTCGACATCGTCGATTTTTGCATTGCCAATTCTCTGTCGCAGCAATTTGGTCAGAGGTCTTTTGGCAGCCACCACAATGTCGTTTAGCGATGGCAGGTCCGAGGATTCGAATCGACCTGCCCATCGTTGATAAATATCGTCCGGCCATTTCGATTGGAAGAAAGCGATCACGCTGTCGATTTGCGCAGCATCGAGCTTGCCCTCGAATCCGGGCATCTGGCCTCCCAACTTGGCTCCACCCTCGCGAATCGTGCGGCGCAACAGGTTCAAATCGTGATGCCAGGCATGTGCAGTGCCGTTCAACGGTGGTGGTGGATAGTTGCCGTTGGCGTCGGTTTTCTTCCAGTTGGGCGTGGCCTCGGCGTTTTGACCGTGACAAGACGCGCAGTTCTGACGAAACAGCTGCTCACCCTGGGTAACCTGGTCTTCGCTATACCAGCGTTCCTGCTCGGCGGCCGTTACCTGGCCGGCAATCAGCATGAATGCTGCAATTAAGAGTTTGAGTGTTTTCATGGCCATACCCGCTAGTAAAGTTTTTTCTGCTGCTGGTAGTAGCGGACATAGGGCACGAGGCTATCCATTTTCTTGCGCGTCATACCCTCGACCGGTGCCATATCGCCAAAATTCCAGTGATGCTGCTTAGTCCCTTGCAAGGCCGCACGGTAAAACGATTTGTCGCCATGGTGCGAGGGTTTGTAAAACGGATGGACCAAGGGCGGCCCCTCGTTCGTGCCGTCGAGCTGCAGTCCGTGACAGCTGCTGCAATACTTCTCGTACAGCACTTGACCCTTGGCCAGGCTAAAAGGAATTTCGATTGTTTCCGCGGCGATGGTGGAACCGGGTAGAGCCCACATGGAAATGACCGCCAGACAAGTTAAATTTACAAGTTGTTTCATTTGATTTCCCGAATTAAAGTAACAAAACACGCAATCTGCGTGACCCGACTTTATTCAGGCAATCGGTGGTCGGTATATCGAATGAGCCAGTCGGGACCGGTAATTGATTTTGTCCGGAGGATGAATAGTTAGTTGGGACAATGAATTAAATTCATTCGCGATGCTTACCGGGATAAACCCGGTGCCGGAGTTCGCACCGCAAGCATGGATCGTCGACAAGCAGCTTTCATTTTCACAAGAGAGATCAACGCCCTTTTTCATCGGATCGCAATCGAAGGGGCTGGTCGACATGGAGTCCATGTGGTGTATTTCGTTCGAAGCCAGAATCAAGGCGGGCATTAGCCCTATTGATAGTATCAACAGCCAATGGATCAATTTTTTCTTGCAGACTATTACTAACAATTGAAAACCCTGTGCGATTATTTTTTTGTTACCAAATCAGACACAGCAAACTTAGCATAGTTCTGGAATTTTTGGCAGATTGTCCCTTTCCTTTCCCTGTTTAACCGATACCCGGCAACTTAACACACTACCCGTTTGCCTTAAAAAATTGCTGTTCAACCAAATTTAACCTCTTTCCTGGTCAGCCGAGGCGATTAGTTGATGTAGATCAAGTAACACATGGAACACTACTTGAGCCTGTAGTGTCTACAGGATTTAAACTACTTTCGAAAATTTTCTTTGAATTCATGCGATGGACGTTTTTAAAACTGAAACCGAGGTAGGTAGGTTAATTGATAACCTGCTGTGTCTGGATTCAACGAGAATATAACCGTGGCAAGCATCTATCGATGCGAGGAAACCTGATGTACGAATGGCACGGCTTTGGCGGCGGCATGATGTGGATTTTCTGGATATTAATTCTGATAGCACTGGTATGGTTTGTTGTTTTCGCGGCACGTCAGGCTGGTAATTCCCAAAAGCGGGAAAAATCGGCCCTGGAAATATTAAAGGAGCGTTATGCCAGGGGAGAAATAGATCGCGATGAATTCAAGCAAATGCGCGATGATTTAAATCAATGACCAGGTTTACATTTTCGGTAGTATTGAACGATTATTTACTTTAGAACGATTATGTGCCACATAAATAAAAAACTAATTTCATGTGTGGTGGTGTTTAACCTGATCTTGGGTTTTATACCAATTGCCTCGGCGCAAGGTAAAGACGCGGTAAATTCGGTAGATCATTGTGCATTGTCATTTACAGAATCAACCATTTCAATGTTTAGCAGCGATATCGATAAGGAGCCTGTCAATTACTGCCATGATTCTTCAGTTTGTGCGGTGCACTATGACTGCGCCCCGTTACAATTCTCAAGTGAGCTAGCAGTATCGTCTGCGGTAGTGCGCCGCACAGTCCTATTCGAGGATACCGCCATCTATACACGCTACCCAGCAATCCCAGAACATCCTCCAAAAATCTAGGATTTTTCTGCCTGGGAATTTACAGGCCGCGCCTCGATTGAGCGATTGTCAGCAAGAGAGGTTTTTACATTACATTTTTCAATTAGATAACTTAACGAGGAATGAGACATGAAACATTCAAAAGCACTGAAACTTCTGATTATCGGATTAGTAGTGTCGACCACCGCTCTGGCCAGTTCCCAGGACGACGCCGAACCATCCACAACCATGCCCATGATGAAGCAGGGCGGCAACATGATGATGAATCCTGAGACGATGCAACAGATGATGAAACAAATGCCGCATATGGGATATGGCCAGGGTTATGGCATGCCGATGATGGGTCAAGGCATGGGCAACATGACGATGCATCCGCAAATGATGCACCAAATGCCGCACATGGGATACGGCCAAGGATCTGGTTACGGCATGCCGATGATGGGTCAAGGCATGGGTAATATGATGATGAATCCGCAAATGATGCAAATGCGCATGCAGCACATGCAGAAAATGGAGCAGCACCTGGCCAAAATCGAATCTTTGCTCGCGCAGATCCTGGAAGCGCAAAAGTCAAAGTAAATTACTATCTCCTAAAAAAACGCAAGTGGCCTGACAATCGAACTCGTGGGCCACTTGCGTCACTAAATGGGATAAAACGTGGATAACGAACTTTTTCCAAGATGCAATCACCTGTACTCAAATTAGTGATCACGGTGGCCGTGCTCATTGTCTCGACGGGTATCTATCTTGCTTTGGCTGATTCGGAATATCTGCGCCTGTTTACCGAACCGAATATGCTGGTCGCTAACATCCGGGACATGGGCATAATGGGGCCAATACTGATCATCGGCCTGATGAGCATTGCCATTGTGAATATATCGGGGACAGTATACCTATTTCTCCGGTAACGCCGATTCACGATTCCCCTAAATCAGATCCCGCACCAGTTGCAGAAAATTCTCGACCAGCCGGTCGCCCTTGTCGTGGGCATGGTAATACTGCATCAATTCGGGCGCCTTGTAGCGCCAGATCGTGCCGAGAGTTTCTTCAGTGGCCTCGGGGTGAAACTGGGTGCTGTAACAATGATCGCCAAAATCGAGCACCGCAACCGGCACCTTGCTGCTGCGAGCGAGCAGCGTGCTGCCGAGCGGGATATCGACAACATGTTCGCTGTTGGCGTAGTGGAAACAGTCCTGGTCGGCGATATCCCGCATCAGCGGAGAAGCCTTGCCGGCCTCGGTCAGCGCGACCGGGAATGTACCCGCAAACGGCCCGTCCTCATATCGGGTGACGCGGGCGCCCTCGAGGTGGGCAATCAGCTGATGCGATCCGCATATGCCGAGGATCGGAACGCGGTGCGCACGCATCACCGGCAGCCAGGCGCGCACTGCCTGCTGCCAGGCAGTATGATCATGAACGGAATTGTAACTGCCAGCCAGCACCAGCCCATCAGCCTCATCGGGGCCGGGTAGCGGCGCGCCGAGGCAAACGTTACAGGTTTCGATGGTGATGCCCGGTACATGCGCATAACGTTGTACGAACCACAATCCTTCCTGGTCCCTGTCATCGAAATGATCGTAAACCGAGGCATCGTAGCTGCCGGGCACTCCCATCATCTCGATAAAGAAGATTCGCGCCCCGGTTTTCGCGCTGGTATCACTCAAGTCCGTACTCGCGTTTACGCCGCGTCGCCCAGGCGTTGATCATGCGATCCGACATGATCGCGATAAAAGCGACGCAGACGCCGGCGATAATGCCGCGCCCGGTGTCGGCCTTGGTCAGCGCGATATAGACCTCCTGGCCGAGTTCCCGGGTACCGACCAGCGCGGTAATCACCAGCATCGACAACGCCATCATGATGGTCTGGTTGACACCCAGCATGATGTGCGGCAACGCCATCGGGATCTGCACTTTGCGCAACAACTGGCCGCGGGTCATGCCGACCTGCCGCGCGGCTTCGATCAGGTCGCCGGCGATATGGCGGATACCGTGATCGGTGTAGCGGATGATCGGCGTAATCGCGTAAGCGACCACTGCCAGCATCGCGGCAAAGTCGCCAACCCGAAACAGCATTACCACCGGCATCAGGTAGACGAAACTGGGCAAGGTCTGCAAGGTATCGATGATAACGCTGACCACGCGGTGCACGCGCTCGTGACGCGCCGCCAGAATGCCGATCGGGATGCCGATCAGGCAGGCGATGATGACCGACAGGCCGCACAGGTAAAGCGTGACCATGGCCTTGGCCCACAATCCGACCACGGCAATGAAAGTGGTCATGCTCGCGGTCAACAGGCCGAGACGCCAGCCACC